>DASSIO010000282.1:0-23512 GCA_035691825.1 Terriglobales bacterium
CGACGAGGCGCTGGGCAAAGCCGACAAACTCGACGCGAAGACCAGCCGCGAACGCGATTATCTGGTAGCCATGGCAGCGTTCTACGGCGGGTCGGAAAAGCGCGACTACCAATCGCGGGCCGACGCCTACACCAAGGCCATGCAGCAGATGTACGAGAAATATCCGGACGACCGGGAGGCCGCTGCTTTCTATGCCTTGTCATTGCTCGCGTCCGAACCAGACAGCGACACTACCTTCACTCACCGCAAGCAAGCTGCCGCAGTGCTCGAAAAGCTTTTCCAGGTGGAACCCGATCATCCCGGAGTGGCTCACTATCTAATTCATAGCTACGACAGCCCGCAAATGGCCCAACTCGGGCTTCCGGCCGCGCGCCGCTATGCCAAGCTTGCGCCCGCAGCGCCACATGCATTGCATATGCCGTCGCACATATTTGCGCGGCTTGGTTTGTGGCAGGACGACATTGATTCCAACCTGGCCTCGATCGCTGCCACCCGAAAAACCGTCGCCATGCACATGGGCGGCGAAGGCCACCAATTCCACGCTATGCACTACCTCGTTTATGCCTATCTGCAGAGCGGCCGCGAGTCAGAGGCGAAGCATGTGCTGGACGACATCAAAGGCATGCCTCCGATGAAGGACATGTACGGTATGGGATTTGATCCTCGCGCGGCTGCATTGTCAGAACTATCCGGCATCTACGCGCTGGAATTGCACCACTGGAGTGAAGCCGCCTCCCTGCCTCTCGTCCCTGGCGCTTCTGCCGTAGACAACGACGCGGTGTACTGGGCGCGAGCCATTGGCGCAGCGAAAGGCGGGAACATTGCGGAAGCCCAGAAAGATCTGAAAGCTATCCAGGCCATCCGTAAGAAACTGCTGTCCGAAAAAAAGAAAGACTTCGCTGAAGTGGCGCAGGATGATTATCGCGAAGCTTCGGCATGGCTCGCTCATGCGCAAGGAAAAGACGATCAAGCTGTCCGGGAAATGCGGGCTTTAGCTGAGAAGCAGGAGTCAGTAGCTGCTGAGCCGATGAGTGTACCCGCGCGCGAGATGCTGGCCGACATGTTGCTTGAGATGAAGCGTCCGGAACAGGCGCTTGCTGAATATCAGGCCGATCTCAAGAACAACCCGAACCGGTTCAATGGACTCTATGGCGCCGCGCGCGCATCCGAAATGACAGGAAATACGGCCAAAGCAAACGACTACTATTCGCAGTTGCTGAAAGTCTGTGCAGGATCGGAATCAGATCGTCCGGAACTGGCGCATGCGAAACAGCTGCTTGCCGAGAAGTAGGCAGGGTGGTTCTTGGTTCTTGGTTCTTGGTTCTTGGTTCGTCGTTACTGGTTCTTTTGAGTCTGCATTCTGACTTCTGCATTCTGACTTGGCGTCAACTCGCGAAAGCGCCTTACTTGGTTTCCACTCTCTGCAGCCGGAACACCAGCGTACCCCAACCCAGCTTGGCGCGCATCTGCACTGGAGTATGACTGGCATCATCGGTAAACCAGACCGAAACTTTGCCTTTGCCCTTGAGCGGACCCGCAACTGGTTCGGCGCTCACCCGAATGGTCTGATAATTTCCTGCTGGAACTTTCACCTGGTCGCGCGACTCAACTTTTGCCTGGACTTCCGTCGTCTTCCCGCCATCGTTCACTGGAAAGTCATAAGAGTTCCCCATCTGTAAAGGTTGAGAGGCCAAATAGTAAAAGCCAGTCACTACGTCCGTAACACAGGGCGGAATATCGTTTTCAAACCGTTTTGTCTCACCGGTTTTCAGGTTCTTGTCATTAAGAATGCTTTTTCGCTGCCGATAGTCAAAGGTGATTTCAGTGTCGCGGCGGCGCTTCCCTTCCTCCTGGTGTTTGACGATGCGTTGCGAGCAGAACGTGTGTGGATCGAAGTATCCCTCATAGCGATCGTGAATGGAGTAGAGCAGGTTGACCATGCCCACCGAATCGGCAATTGCCGTGACTCTGTGTTGCGCATTCCCGGGTTGCATGCTGAGACGCGCAAACCCGGCGTTAAACAGGTGCCATTCAACGCTGTAGACGTAGGTCTTGTCCACGGGAAACCGGTATCCCGCTGAGGGCGGACGCATTTCCGGAGCAGGCCCAATACTTGGCGTGTGGCTCTGGTCGGAAGCTGCAAAACCTGCAGCCGCGACCAGAATTGCTATCGCGAAGAGCCCGGGTTGGCGGAGCGTGACGAGCAATCGGGGGAGTTCCTGAGGTCGTTAGCGTTGGATGCGATTTGCGCTAGTGAGAGAGCCAGATCATCTTGGCCGCAAGGGCAGCCACAACCATCGACGCTCCCAGCACTGCATTGTACTCGCGGTGCTTACGATACAACTGCCAGGAAAATCCGCCTTGCACATTACCAAAGGCGCTCAACCGCGGGACAAAGCGGGGAACTTGCTGTGCATATTCCGTGAACTCCGGGAACTTCTCACGTAGAAAGTCTTCCTCTGAGCGAATTACGGGCAGATAGATGACGACAAAAAAAACTGTCAGCGCAGCGACGATTGGCCAGCTGCGCGCGGCCACTGCGAACCCCGCACCCATCAGCACCGAACCGAAGTAAAGTGGGTTACGCACATAGGCGTAAGGCCCGCTGGTGGTCAGGCGTTCATTCTTTGTTACGTGGCCCGAGGCGATGCCGCGAATCACAAGCCCGCCCAAGGCGATCAGCCATCCTACAACCAGCGACAGCGTATTCGGGCGAGCCAGCCAGATATAAAGGATCGCGAATAGAAATCCCAACGGCACCCGAATGCGCCTGGCAATTTGTCGCCAGCTAGCCACGCGCTCCCTCAAGTAAGCCAACAGCGGCCCGCACGACATCGTCCGGCGTGATTTCCAACATAGCCCGATCCTGGGAACTAGTGTGCGACAACGTGGTCACGCTTCCTGGGCTGCGTAAAACGACATTTCTGGTCCCAAATGGACCGTTTCGTGCCGGATCGGTTGGTCCAAAAATTCCAATGACCGGTACCCCGAGCGCCGCCGCCAGATGCATCGGCCCTGTATCTCCACCGATAAACAAGCGTGCCCGGCGAGTGATGGCGATCAACTCAGTCACAGAGCATGCCAATGCCTTGGCCGATCCACAGCTGGCCTGTTCGACCGCGCTTGCTAATGAACCCTCGCCTGGTCCAACATTGATCAACGATCTCAGACCAGTTTGCTGAGCTATTTTCTTTGCGACTTCACCATAGCGTTCCGCCGGCCACTGCTTCGCCCCCCAGCCCGCACCCGGGTTCACAATTGCGTAAGATCCCAATCCCGCTTCGGAGAGGAGCTGTTGCATTCGGGTTTCGGCAGCAGCTTCGGAACTGAAATCAACTTCGGCGTTATTTAACGACCGTCCCACGACTGCTGATGCAAGTTCGAGATTCTGCTCTATCACGTGGCTGCGCTTCGCCCTCACCTGCCGTGTGTAGAACATACTCGCCACATTCTCGCGAGGTTGAGCGAATCCGTAGCTGACGGGAGCGCCCGACCAGTATGCAATCAGGGCCGAGCGAGCTGCACCTTGAAAGTCCACTGCCGCTTCGTAGTCGCCGTAGCGTAGCCCCGAAATTGCCGCTGCCATTTCCCGCCAAGTGGCGACCGATGTGATTGCGCCGCGCCACTTCTTGGTATCGACCAAATGAATGCGGTTGGCTAGAGGCATTCTGATCGGGTGATCTCCGCCAGGCCCTACGGCGAAGCAGCGCAGCAACTCGACCCAGCGTTCTTCAATCACCCAGCCAAACGTCGCCTGCGGCAGCGCTAAACGCAGTGCGGCTACTGCAGGCAGCGAATGGATCACGTCTCCCATTGCACTCAGCCGAAGAATCAACACTCGACGAGTTGGAGGCGCATCGTCTCTCGCGCGATCTTGGATGGAATGCGGCTGCATCATCAGGATTGGCGTGACAGGCGCGAGCGGATGATGTCGCTGACGGAGTGATCCTTGGGATCGCCGACGATCGCGACCTGGCCGCCACACTCGCGGACCACTGCAGCCTCGGGCACCGTATCTACTGTGTAATCGGTACCTTTGGCATGAATGTCAGGGCAAATTTCGCGAATGATTGCCCTCACGTCGGGTTCGGAAAAGATCACGACGGCATCGATGTCGCTCAGAGCTGATAGCACTTCCGCCCGCTCATGGTCTGGGGTGAGAGGCCTGCCCTTGCCTTTCAAAGTACGCACGGAGTCATCGGAGTTGACCGCCACCACTAGCCGTCCACCCAGGTCCTTGGCTGCCCGCAAATAACGTATGTGCCCCACATGGAGAACATCAAAAGCGCCGTTGGCCAAAATAATGCGATTTCCCTGACTGCGCCATTCGCCCACGCGGCGTTGCAGTTCTTGGCGCGTGACGATCTTTTGATTCGCGGGATTCAATGGGCTCTGGTTGCTGGTGGCGCTTGCTCAATGGCTTGTAATAATTCTTGCTGCGAAACGGTGGCGGTGCCCCGCTTCATGACGACGATCCCGCCGGCGTAGTTGGCCAAATGAGCCGCCTCTTCCGTGGTGGCTCCGGCCGCCAATGCGGCCGTGAACGTGGCAATGACGGTGTCGCCCGCGCCGGTGACGTCCGTTACCTGGTCTGAGCCATGAATGGGAATGTCGATTGGCTTGTGGCGCTTATTCAATACCACCATGCCGTCACGTCCCCGGGTGATCACAAGCGACTCAAGCTTCATTTTCGCCAGTACCTGCTCGCCCGCTGACACTACCCGTGTCCAGTCCTGCCCGATCTTTAACTTCATGAGCTCTTCGATTTCGGGCTCGTTGGGCGTGGCAGCCGTGATTCCCTGGTACTCCAATAGCCGAAAGCGTGAATCCAGCGTAATCGGAATGCTATCCCAGCCTTTGCCTCGAATGGCATTCAGAATCTGCGGCGTCGCGGCGCCGTAGCCATAGTCGGAGACCAGCAAAGCGTCCGAAGCATGGGCGTACTCGCGGGCTGCCAGGACGAGTTCGCGCTGCAGGTGTTGACTAGGTTCACTCGCTGGCTCGCGGTCGATACGCACAACCTGTTGCCGTGCAGAATGGGCCATCCCCGCCAGAATTCGCGTTTTAGTGACTGTCGTGAAGCCTTTGTCTTTCAGCACTCCGGTGACCGGAATATGCTTGCGGCGAAATGCCTTGATCAGCAAGCGCCCGGGCTCGTCGTCGCCTACGACTCCTACCGGAAGCACGTTCACGCCCAGGTCTGCGAGGTTGTAAACGGCATTGGCGCCGCCGCCCGGTACCACCGTGCGTTCGCGGTGTTTCAAAATCAGCACCGGCGCTTCGCGGGAGACGCGGGAAATCTCGCCAAAAAGAAATTCGTCGGCCACCAGATCACCGACTACGGTGACCGTGACCTTGGGAAATGATTCGACCAGCTTCCGCAGCCGATCGCTCTCTCGTGCGGGCTTATTCATGATTGAGTAAGAGCAATTTTCTCATGCTTTCGCCGTTCTTCAATGACGCGGAGCATGGTATCCAAACAGCGGCCAGCGTCAATCAGATCCATCTTTACTGGAACTACCGAGATCGGCTCCAGCCGGGACAGCAAGCCGCCCAGATTAACAGCGTCCTTTTCGGTAGTCACAAAGCCTCCGGCTTCGCTGCGCTGCTTCAACGCAAGAAGTTCGTCGATATCTTTCTCCCTATAGATATGATGGTCGCGGTACGCGGCCTCGGCCGCGAGTTCAACTCCGGCAGTTCGCAATTGCAGTAGAAAATTCTGTGGCCGGGCAATGGCGCAAAAAGCCACAGGGTTTGGTGGAATGTTGTCCGGATGAATACCACGCCGTATTCGCCAGACATTTTTCCCTTCAATGGGGAAAGAATCTGGAGATGCTCCGCTGCCTAAGATAATCGCGTCGGCGCGGCGCAGCGAACTCAATGGCTCACGCAGCCGGCCGGCGGGGAGAAGCTTATCGCGTGCGTCATCCGGGGTAACCAGCACAATATCGAAATCCCGCGCGAGAGAACGATGCTGGAAGCCATCGTCGAGCAAATGCAGGTGAGGACCGAAATTCCGTTCTGCGAACCTCCCAGCCTGGTGCCGGTCTTCGCCGACCACAACCGGCACTCCGAGTTTGCGCGCAATCAACAGTGGCTCGTCGCCAAACTCCTGGGGCGAGCCTTTCAAATCAACTCTGAGTACACCACGGCTCTCCCGCCCGTAACCACGCGAGAGGACATCAAACGGAATGCCTCGAGCTTTCAGCAACTGGCCTAGTAGAACTACAAACGGAGTCTTTCCGGAGCCGCCGACGGACAAGTTGCCGATGCTGACTACTGGCGCTTGCAGCCGCTGCACCGGCAAAATTCCCTTTTCATAGAGGGTGTTCCGCGCACGTACGCTAACTCCATAAATTAGCGAGAGTGGATTCACGTCTTCTCCAGCACTGCCTCGAGGGCCTGCAGCGTTTGCCCGGTAGCACCACTTTGGCTGCGCAGTGCTTTCAGCGCACTATCCCCAAGCGACTGCCGCTCTTTTTCGTTGGTGAGCAGTTCGCCAAAGACGAGCGGCAGTTCGGCGGGTCCGACAACCCGGATGGCATTCGCCTGTCGAAACGAGTTCACCATCTCCCGAAAATTCTCGTAGTGCGGGCCAATTACGATCGGCACGCCGTACCGGGCCGGTTCCAGAATATTGTGCCCGCCATGCTCGACAAGGCTGCCTCCCACAAACGCAAGTTGGGCTAACGAATAAACAGGCCCGAGTTCGCCAATGCTGTCGAGCAGCAACACGCATCCTGCGGGATCCTCGCCGCTCCAGAGGGAACGCCTCCAGCAGACAATCCCGAGAGATTCGACCAGGCTCGCGACCTCTGCAAAACGCTGTGGGTGACGAGGAGCAAGAATCAAGACCGCTCGCGGCCGGGTGCTGCGCACAATTTCGAACGCGCGCAGCAGGAGCGCTTCCTCTCCCTCCATGGTGCTGCCGGCGACGATCACCGGCCCGGCCTTGACTCGTGCGATCGTTGCGCGGAGGCTCTCAACGATTGCCGGTGGTACGGGGGCTGCCAGGTCGAACTTGAGATTACCTACCGCTCTTGCTCGATCGGCGGGCGCACCGATATCGATCAACCGTTTTCTGTCCTCTTCCGTTTGTGCCAGAAAAAGATCAATCGGCCGTAGGATTCGCCGCAGCAGCGTTCGAATTCGCCGATACCCCCGGAAAGAACGGTCGGAGATTCGAGCATTTACGATGACCACCTTGGCATCACTCCCTCGGCACAAGCGCAGGAAATTCGGCCAGAACTCTGTTTCGGCGATGACTACCAATTCGGGCCTGAGAAACCGGAGATATGGCCGGATCGCAAACGCGAAATCCAGAGGAAAATAAAAAACATTTCCCGGCCCAAACTTTTCACGTGCCAAGCGCTGTCCTGTGTCCGTAGTCGTGGAAACAAAGATCTGGTGCCCAGCTAAGCGATCTGGAATTTTCTCGATCAAACCGGCAACCGCAAGCACCTCTCCTACGGACACAGCATGAACCCAGATTGCTGATCTTTCCGTGTCCTTTTTCAGCCGAGCCGGAAGTATCCCAAAGCGCTCCTTGAAGCCGGCCCGGTACTTGTGATGAGTGATCATCTGAATCAGCCAGTAAGGCAGGCTGAGCACCAAAGCCAGGGCCAGCAACACACTGTATGCCAGGTACATGAGGAAGCGACATTTTAAACCCGAGCGCTTTCGCGGCCGGCGGGCACCAATCCTAAACAGCTCTGCATCTTATAATTCAGGAACATGAATGCCCGCTACGTTCTCGCCGTCAACATTGTTTTTTCCCTGAGCACATCTGTTTGCTTTGCGGGAAAGCAGTTCGTGAAGCCTCGTGCAAACCCGGCGATTACTTATCCGGCCCATGATCAACACAAAGACGAGGGAGTGGCCGTCGCAGCCGACCCTTATGACATGCCTGACAAGGCGCAGATTTTCAGCGTCGACTACCGTGCCGAGGGTCTCCTGCCGATTTTTGTCGTGATCACAAACGATGGCGATCAACCGGTTTCCCTGACCAATATGAAGGCCCAACTGGTCACCGCCGATCGCACCAAGATCACTGCATCAACACCGGACGATATTCATCGCCGGCTCTCTCACCCTTCCGCCTCCACAACCAATTATCCGTTCCCTTTTCCTCGCAAGAAGGTTAAGGGGGCGATTAACCCGAAGGCTTTGGAGGAGCTGCAAAGCGCGGGATTCGATGCTAAGGCAGTGGAGCCCCACTCGACGCAGTCCGGCTTCATGTTTTTCGATGTCGCCGGAATCTCGACTCCTTTAGCCGGGGCACACTTCTATGTGACCGGAGTGCAAAACAGCAAGGGCGATGAGCTGATGTACTTCGAAATCCCTATGGAAAAATATTTGAGCGCTCCGGCAACGAAAGCACAATGAAAGCGCCGGGGCCGCTGCATCGGGCCCGAGTGGTCTTAAGAGCATATTGACAGTCTGCCGAAAGGTACCCCAAGATCATAGAGATGACACAGGGCCTGGAAGGCGTTGTTGCCGCTTCTACGCGGCTCAGCCATGTCGATGGCGAGGCAGGGCAACTCATCCTTGCCGGATATGCGGTTGAGGATCTGGCGCCTCACGCCACTTTTGAGGAAGTCGCTTATCTTTTCTTGAATCAGCGCCTGCCAGATTCATCGGAACTGGCGGCATTCACCAAGGAGTTGGCCAGTCGTCGCGCCTTGCCCAAAGCGGCGTTAGAGCTGCTTCGCGAAGCCGCAGCGGTCAAGTCCCCGGTCATTGATGCGCTGCGCATGGCGGCAGCCGTCCTCAGTCTGGGCCACGAAGAGCGTCCGTTTGAGGATGCACTTACGGCGATCGCGGCGTTCCCGACCATCGTGGGCTCCTATTGGCGCCTTCGCAAAGGTGAGGCGCCGGTTCCGATCAACTCCAAGCTGTCTCACGCCGCGCATTATTTACATCAGCTCTTCGGATCCGAGCCGTCTGCCGACCGGACCCGCGGCCTGGAAACTTACCTGAATACCGTCTGCGACCACGGCTTCAATGCTTCAACTTTCACCGCGAGAGTCATCATTTCCACCCAATCGGACGTAATCTCGGCCATCACCGGAGCCGTCGGAGCACTCAAGGGGCCTCTGCATGGCGGGGCACCCGGGCCAGCCCTGGACATGGTGTTCGAGATTGGCTCTCCGGAGCGTGCGGAAGCTGTGATACGCGCCAAGCTGGCCCGTGGTGAACGCCTGATGGGATTCGGACACCGTGTCTATCGAGTGCGCGATCCCCGTGCTGACGTTCTCGCGCAGGCAGCCCAGGTATTCTTTTCCAAGGGTGGCGACCAGCACCTGTACGAACTGGTGCGCAGCGTGGAAGCTACCGCACTGCGGCTGCTGCGTGAACACAAGCCCGACCGCCGCCTCGACACGAACGTCGAGTTCTACACCGCCCTGCTTCTGCACGGGCTCGGCTTGCCAACGGACCTCTTCACGCCGACATTCGCCGTAGGGCGCGTTCTGGGTTGGTCCGCGCACTGCCTCGAGCAGCTCAAAGAGGGCAAGCTGATCCGGCCACAATCCGCGTACATCGGCCCAAAAGGGCTGCATTACGATGGCCGGCGCTGAGCTGGAATCCTGAATCATGGCCGTCGGTTCTGAGTCAGCTTCTGTCGCCGCCCGGGCTCGCTACGAGCCTGTCATCGGGCTGGAAGTCCACGTACAGCTGCTGACCGCCACAAAGATTTTTTGCTCCTGCTCCACGCGCTTTGGTGTTCCCCCGAACACGAATGTGTGCCCCGTGTGCCTCGGGCTGCCGGGCGCGCTTCCGGTATTGAATCGCAAAGCCGTGGAATTTGCAGTCCTGGCAGCCATGGCTCTCAACTGCCGCATCAACGAAACTTCAATCTTTGCCCGCAAGAATTACTTTTACCCGGACCTTCCCAAGGGCTACCAGATTTCGCAATATGACAAGCCGCTTGCCGAGCATGGATTTATCGAGCTCAGCAGTCATTTGGGCAAGAAGCGGATCGGTATTACGCGTCTACATCTCGAGGAAGATGCGGGCAAGAGCCTGCACGAAGGCTTTCCTGAGGCCGCGGATAAGACCGCGATTGACCTGAACCGCTCTGGGGTCGCACTGATTGAGATTGTCAGCGAGCCCGATTTGTCTTCTCCGGATGAAGCTCACGAGTATTTGACCAGGCTGAAGGAAATCATCCTTTACACAGGCGTGAGCGACTGCACAATGGAAGAAGGCTCTTTGCGGTGCGATGCCAATGTGAGCGTGCGGCCTCGAGGGCAAAAAGCGTTGGGCACTAAAACAGAAATCAAGAACGTCAATTCCTTTCGGTTCATACGGGACGCACTGGAGTACGAAATTGGCCGTCAGATCAGCGCGATCGAGTCCGGCGAGAAGATTACGCAAGAGACGCGCCTCTACAACGCGGATCAGGGGAAGACTTACAGCATGAGATCGAAGGAGGAAGCGCACGACTACCGCTACTTCCCTGAGCCTGACCTGCCGCCTCTGATCGTCGATGAACATTGGCGACGGAAGATTGCCTCCGGCTTGCCCGAGTTGCCCGAGCAACGCCGCGCCCGGATGGTGAACACGTATGGCATCACCGAATACGATGCCAATGTGCTTACATCCACTCGCGCCCTGGCCGATCAATTCGAAGAGGCGGCGCGCACTGCAAAGAATCCCAAGCGGGTCGCCAATCTGGTGCAGAGCGAGCTTATGGGCCGGCTCAAAGCCCGCAACTTGGAAATCGAGCAGTCGCCCATTTCCATGAAGGGGGTTGCCCTGTCGGCGGACCTGGTTGACTCAGGAAACATCTCGGGGAAAATGCTCAAGGACCTGTACGACCTCTGCTTCGAGCGGAGCCTGGACTTCCCCGCGGTTTATGAAAACGAAAAGCCACAACAGATCACTGACACCTCTGCAATCGAAAAGCTCGTCGAACAGGTGCTGGCAGCCAGCCCCAAGCAGGTCGAGCAGTTCCGCGCCGGCAAGACGACGATGCTGGGCTTTTTCGTGGGTCAAGTCATGAAGGCTTCCAAGGGGCAGGCCAACCCCAAGCTGATCAATGACATAGTCGCCCAGAAGCTGGCGAAATAACTGCCTGCGTCACCCGTCGGATGCCTTTCGTAACATGCAGCTAAGTGTTTCGTAGGCGATACTAACCGTCAGCGAACACAAAGCCGTATGCATACCTGGGGCACAACCGGCGGTTCAGGATTCAAATTGAGCCGCATTATCAGCATTTTGATGCTGCTGATTTCCGCCGTAGCGCTGCTCCTCGCAGTCCGCAAACCGCAAGCGCCCGCGCCGCCGCAATCCCGCGCCGCTCTGGTTGCCAATGCCCAATCCTTTCAGAGCAAACTTGACCAGATGCAGCAGGCCCAGGCACGTGGCGAGAATGGATCGGAAGCTCACTTTACAGCTGACGAGATCGAGGCAGCGATAGCTCAGGCCAGCGGCCCTGTTCCAGAGATAGAGACGGCGACTCCCCAGGCCGGGCCGACACCCGTCGCAAACGCCAATACGCCGCCCGACAGCAACTCCTCGAATCCCAATGCATCGTTAGACAAAGGCTCAGCTGAAGCCAGTCTTGCTGGTGCGCCGCTTGTCAGTTTTCAGGGCGACACTGTAACTGGCCAATTTGTTACCCAGATGGGAGGCAGGAACGTCTACGTCACAGTTTCCGGCCACCTGGGCGCCAAGGATGGATATGCAACTTTTGAGCCCACCGAGTTCAAGATTGGTGACTTGAATGTTCCCGTCGCGCTGGTCAATGAGGCTCTGCAGAAGAAAATGCTGGAACAGCGGGACCGCCTAAAGCTTCCTGATTTCGTCAGCGACGTGCGAGTCGAGAACGGCGAACTCGTTATCAAGCAGAAGTAGCTTCCGATCAAGTCTCCAGGATCACCTGCGCAATGGCTTCGCTGGAAGTGTGACTGAGCGACAGCGCAGTCCGGGTAACACCCAGTCTTTCCGCAATCTCCGCCGCCCGGCCATGAAAGTTGATGGCGGGACGCCCTGCAGGCAGACGCCGAACCTCCAGATCGCGCCAACGGACACCCTGGCTCCAGCCTGTGCCCAGCGCTTTCATGCCCGCCTCCTTGGCGGCAAAACGTGCGGCAAAACGCTCGCTGTGATTGGCTTTGGAGCGGCAATACTTGATTTCATTTTCCGTGAAGATCCGCTGAAGGAAACGGTCGCCAAAACGTTCGATGGCAGCGGCAACGCGCGGCACTTCGACAATGTCAATGCCCGTGCCAACGATCATAGGGAGAGGTTAGCACGGATTTTGCCGCAATCTGCCTGCTGCAGCCCATCAAAACAGGCGGTCGCTAGCGTAAATCAAGCGTCCTTGGTCGAGTCTGGCTTCCGGGGTAAGCCGGTGGGGCTTCGCCGGTCCTGTGCTGTCGATGTGCAGGACCTCATTCCCGTGCACAACCAGGTAGTCGGAAACCAGCATGCGGTGGCAACGGAAATACACTCGTTCGGCACACATGTATCCAGTCCGTGATTGTTCAGCAATCTTAACCAGTTGCTCCGCCGCTGCCTGAAATTCCTGGGTGAGCATGTAGTCGGCGTAATTGCGGAAGCTGGCATTCCTCAGACCCTTATTGGGCGATTGTTCCAGGGTCTTTTTCCGGTATCCTCCGAGATCTTTCAACCAGATATAGCGGATGCCGCTCGTCGGGAGAGCTCGTTCCAGGCTCTCGCGATTGAATTGCGGCAACCGTCTCGACATGGGAAATGCGCGAATGTCGACCAGAGTCTCGACGTTGTGGGCACGCAAAGCATCGATCAACTCCTCAAGCGGACGAGTGGAATGTCCAATCGTATATACGGTGACTGCCATCGCTAATTGTGGGCGATGTTCGCGAGAGCGGAAGCGATCACCGTGTCTTGTTCGGGGAAAACCGTTCGTAGATCCAGCAGAACCCGTCCGTCCTCCACTCGCGCAATAATGGGCGTCTTGGAAGTGCGCAAGCGCGCAGCAAGCTCATCCGCAGAGAACTGTTCAGAGGTCATGGCAATGACAAACGTCGGCAGAACGGCGGAAGGCGCTGCACCTCCTCCTACCACCGACTCGCCGGCAACCATCTCCAGCCGCAGGCCCGACCCGTTCACCGATTCGATCAATGACGCGGCGCGTTTTCTTACCTCGTCAGCATTGATCCGCATCATGCGGACGATGGGAATGGCGTCGTGATCCCGCTTCACATAGGCCAGCAGTGTGGCCTCGAGTGCGGCATACGCGAGCTTATCGACACGCAGCGCCCGAAACAGCGGGTTAGCCCGGATGCGCTCAATCAGGTCCCGTTTGCCGGTTAGAAGCCCCGCTTGTGGACCACCCAGCAACTTGTCGCCGCTATAGGTGACCACGTCCACCCCAGAGGCCACGCTGTCGAGGACTCCAGGCTCACCGCTGATTCCGAGTGAGCGCAGGTCGAACAAGGCTCCACTGCCAAGATCCTCGATCAGAGGAAGATTGCGAGCTCGTGCCAGGGAGACGAGTTCCTGCAAGCTTGGCTGTTCGGTAAATCCCGTGATTTGGAAGTTGGAGCGATGAACTCTTAACAGCGACCGGGTTTTTTCGCCAATGGCGCGTTCATAGTCGGTAATACGCGTGCGGTTGGTCGTGCCCACTTCCCGAAGAATCGCGCCGGACTTCGCCATTACGTCGGGAATGCGGAACGACCCGCCGATTTCGACCAACTCCCCCCGTGACACAATGACCTCACCGCCTTCTGCGAGCGTATTCAAGGCGAGCAGTACGGCAGCGGCATTGTTGTTGACAACTATGGTCGAGATTTCGCCGCCCTGATCCGGCCCGCCCAGGCCTGCGGAAAACAGCTGCCGGAAGAGCCGATCGACATGAACATCGCGTTTTCCCCGGGCTCCGGTCTCAAGATCGAACTCCAGGTTGGAGTAGCCCTCGGCTGCAGATCGAATGTGCTCGAAAACATTTGCCGACAGGGGCGCGCGTCCCAGGTTGGTATGAAGAATAACTCCCGTCGCGTTAATGACGGCCCGCAAAGAGTACTGCAGGCTGCGGCGAAGCTGGCGCTCGACGGCATCAGGTAATCCCGAAATCGCCAGCCCAAGCGTGTGTTCATCGAGGGTGCCGGTCGCGATCTGTTCCCGCAGTCGGGCTAGCACAGTGCGGGCAGCACTCGTCACCGCAACCTGGCCTTCGGCGGCAGCAAGCGACAACAGTTGTGCCTGCCGCGTAAGCTCGTCTACAGAAGGCAGCTTGCGGTAAAGCTCCGCTTTGGTCGATTCAGCCATGCTTCAAGATTATGGCACGGGTGGGGTGTGGCACGAGATTCACAGAGCGATCGTCCCGTTCAGGTTGCCAGGCGATTGTCGCTAGTCGAATAACGCCGCAGGTGCCGTAATGGCTTGCGCAACATCTTTGAGAAACTGTGCCGCCTTTGCCCCGTCCACCACGCGATGATCGCTGGACAGAGTTAAGGTCATCATCGAACGAACTGCCGGCTGGCCGTCGATCGCGACTACGCGGTCAGCGATTCGGCCAACCGCAAGAATGGCAGCTTGCGGCGGGGTGATAATGGCGCTGAAAGCGTCGACTTCCAACATTCCAAGATTGCTGATGGTGAAGGTTCCACCCGCAAGATCCTGTGGGCGTAAGGTCCCGCCGCGAGCTCGTTCCACGAGTTCTTGCCGGCGCACAGCGATATCCGCCAATGGAAGCTTGTCGGCATGGTGGAGGACAGGCGCGACCACGCCATCATTCACGGCGACAGCGATCGCGACATTAACGTCCCCATTGGCGCGAACCCTATCCCGAGTCCAACTGGCATTCATCAGCGGATGCTTGACGAGAACGCGGGACACGAGGGCCACAAGAAGGTCCGTGTGTGTGAGCTTCACTCGTCGCGTTTTTTCGAGCTCAGAAGACAACCGTTGACGTGACTCATTAAGCTCACTGGTCTCAACATCACGCACCAGGTAAAAGTGCGGCACAGTGGTCCAACTCTGGGCCGTGCGCTCCGCCATCAGACGCGAAACGGCGCTGGGGGACTCGGAAACTGAGGTGACAGATTGGCTCTCTGCAGCAGCAAGAATATCGGCCGTTAGAATTTCGCCATCCGGCCCCGAGCCGCGGATTTGAGTTACATCCACGCCGCGCTCCGCTGCGAGACGCCTGGCTTTAGGAGACATTTTCGCCGTCGTTGTTTTTTGGCGAGCGCCAGCCGGAGCGGACGGCTGCGGGGCTTCGACCGCAGATTTCTTCCTTCCTGATGCTTGTTCAACTTCGTCGTGCGGTGGAGCCTCTCCCGGTTGAACGATCCAGGCAATCGTGCGGCCCACCGGCACTTCGGCGCCTGCCTGCACCACGATGCCCGCAAGCAATCCGTCGCCGGGCGACTCTATCTCCATGACTGCTTTGTCGGTCTCAATTTCAAGCAGAGGTTCGCCCTTCGCGACCGCTTCGCCTTCCTTTTTCAGCCAGGAAATCAGCTTCCCAGTCTCCTGGGCCATTTCGAGCGCGGGCATGACGACACTGATTGGCATGGAATTGGTTAGTCGTTAGTCGTTCTTGGTTAGTCGTTCTTGGTTCGTCGTTCTTGGTTCTTAGTCTCCGTTCCTAGCTACCCGCGCCGTCAGCTCTCAACTGCTACAAAGAACACAAACTAGCAACCGAGAACAGAGAACTGAGAACGTCTGACGAAGAACCAACAACGAGAAACCAGGAACTACGAACCAAGAACCGGGAACTACTAACGAACCAGTTCGCCTCTCGAGCTGGCCTCAATCATCTCGCGCACGCGGCGGTTGGGCTCATTCTCGTTCTCCCGGATCGCTGGTAGTGGGCCATTGACCGTGAAGTAGTGTCGCCCTGCAACCATCAGTTCTTCTGCCGGAAAACGCGTGATGACCTCATGGCCAGTTTCTGTGACGACGATCTCTTCTTCGATCCGGGCGGCACTCCAGCCGTCCGTCGATGGCCAGAACGTCTCCAGCGCAAACACCATGCCGGGCTTGATCTCGCAGGGATGGTCGAATGAAACCAGACGGCTGATGACCGGCTTCTCCCAGATTGCCAGTCCAATACCGTGTCCGTACTGCAACGCAAAGCACGCTTCCTCATTGGGGAAACCGAACTCCTGTGCTTTGGGCCATACCGCCGCGATTTCCGCAGTGGTGCGCCCCGGCCGAACCAACTCAATGGCTGCATCGAGATACTCTCGGCAGCGCTTATAAGCGTCGTTCATCGCGTGCGAAGCGTAACCAATGGTGAAGCAGCGGTAATAGCAGGTGCGATATCCCATGTACGAATGCAGGATGTCGTAGTAGACAGGATCGCCGGGTCGCAGCACACGATCCGAGAAGACGTGCGGATGCGGATTACAGCGCTCTCCGGAAATTGCATTGACTGCCTCGACATACTCTGAGCCGAGGTCGTACAAGACTTTGCTGACCAGACCCACGGCCTCGTTCTCGCGCATGCCGGGCTTCATCGCGCGATAAAGCTCGTCGTAGGCGGCATCCACCATCATGGCGGACATGTTGAGCAAGGTAATCTCGTCACGCGTCTTGATGAGCCGCGCCTCCGACATCAACGCCTGTCCATCGACCACCTTGATGCCTTCTTTTTGCAAAGCAAATAAGACCGGCAATTCGATTATGTCGATGCCCAATGGCTCTTTGTGCAGGCCGCGTTGCTCCAATTCAATACGAATCTTCTTCGCGACATCTTCCGCGCGGCCCATCTCAGGTGTCATCGCGCCACGCAGCATCGAAATGCCCGGACGTGAGCGCTCGCCCAGCCACGGGCAGTGCAACTGATGATGCTTCGCCGCCGAACCGAAGTCCCACAGGATGGGCTCATCATTCTGCGGGAGGAGGGTGAAGCGGTTGGCTTTGTCCTGCGCCCAGGTGCCAATGTGCGTGGCCGTGAGATAGCGGACATTATTCATGTCAAAGCAGAGCAACGCGCCCATCTCCGACTTGGACAGAAGAGCTTTGGCGCGCGTCAGCCGTTCACGGCGTAAGCGGTCGAAGTCAACGCGGTGTTCCCAATCCACCGCCATCGTTCCCTGAGTTGGCAATGCCATAAGCTCCTCCTTGATTGCGATGCCCTCTAGGCCTTCCGGCAAAGAGCGCGCGCCGCTTCGAACACCGTCTGCTCGGTGGGCACCGTGACATCTTCCAGAGGCGGTGAGAACGGGATGGGAACGTGCATTGCCCCCATGCGCTTGACCGGAGCATCGAGGTCATAGAATGCGCCCGTCGCGATCACGGAAGCGATCTCGGCTGTGATCCCGTAACGTTCATACCCTTCATCCAGCACAATGGCGCGCGACGTTTTCTTGACTGAATCAAGGATAGTCTCTTCGTCCAGCGGCCACAGCGTTCGCGGATCCACAACCTCGGCGCTGATGCCGGCCGTGGCAAGCAGTTCGGCCGCTCCCAACGCTACCTGCACCATGCTGCTGGTGGCGACCAGAGTAATGTCGTCGCCCTCGCGCTTCACGTCAGCCGCCCCGAGCGGAATGGTGTACTCGTCGGCCGGCACGCCGCCCTTCAGCTTGTACATCATTTTGTCTTCGAAAAAAGCCACCGGATTGTTGTCGCGAATGGCGGCTTTGAGTAAGCCTTTGGCATCGTACGGCGTCGAGGGAAGCACCACCTTCAGTCCGGGAACGTGACAGAACCAGGCATGCAGCGATTGCGAGTGTTGCGCCGCCGACCGCCGTGTCGCCCCCAGCGTTGTGCGCATGACCATCGGGACTTTCCACTTCCCCCCGGACATGTAATGAACTTTGGCAGCCTGGTTCACCATCTGGTCCATGGTAAGAGTGATGAAGTCGCCGAACATGATGTCAACCACCGGGCGCAACCCCGTCATGGCTGCACCTACTGCGAGGCCGGTGAAGCCTGCTTCTGAGATCGGTGTGTCGAGGACGCGATCTTTGCCGAATTCCTCAACAAGACCAGACAGGACTTTGAAGGGCGTGCCGGCCTCTGCCACATCTTCGCCCATAATGCAGACCGTGGGGTCGCGCCGCATCTCCTCGGCCAGCGCTTCCCGTATGGCTTGGGCAAAAGTGAGTTCGCGTTCGGCGACTTCAGGCATAGACATCCTGCTCCACCTGGTCGACGGTGGGATACGGCGCCGCCATGGCGAACTCGACGGCTCGTTTCATTTCCGCCTCGACGTCCGAATGTAACTGCTCCAACTTTGCCGCGTCCGCATACTTCTGCTCGATGAGCCACTCGCGGTGCTTGCGGAGCGGATCCCGCTCTGTTCTCCACATCTGTTCTTCCTGCTTGGAGCGGTAGTACTCGCGGTTGATGTCACCCACATGATGTCCGTGATAGCGATACGTATTGCAGAGCAAAAACGCCGGACCTTCGCCCCGGCGGGCTCGAGCGACCAGGCGTTCTGCGATTTCGTAAACGGCGCGAACATCCTGCCCATCCACCGCTGCCGACTCCAGGCCAAACGCCTTGGCACGCATGCCGACGTCACCCGCTGTCGTTTCAGAAAAATGGGTGTATTCGGTGTAGAGATTGTTTTCGCAAACGTAAATCACCGGCAGGCGGAACAACTGCGCCAGATTCATGACTTCGTACAAGACGCCTTGCCCGAGCGCCCCCTCGCCGAAGAAACATACCGATACACGTTCGTTGCCGAGCCGCTTAGCCGCAAACGCCGCGCCCGTTGCGATTCCCGCGCTGCCGCAAACGATCGCATTCGCTCCCAGATTGCCGGTATCGGGGTCGGCAATGTGCATTGAACCACCTTTGCCTCGGCAGTATCCGGCTTCTTTGCCCAGCAATTCGGCAAACATCCGCTCGGGCGATGCCCCCTTAGCGAGGCAGTGTCCGTGACCGCGATGGGTACTGGTGATGTAATCGCTGCGGCGTAGAGCTTCGCAAATGCCCACCCCTACCGCCTCTTCGCCGATGTACAGGTGGGCCAGCCCCGGCATCAATGCGCGCGTATAGAGTTCGTTGACCTCAGTTTCGAATAGACGGATGGCCAGCATCTGGCGGTACATCCTGACCCAGAGCTCCACCTTTTCCGAAATATCAGAAGCGGGAGCGATACTGCTCATTTGGAAACTCCCGACATGCGTGCCAGAACGTCGAACATCACCGCGAAGTCGAGCTTTTCCCATCCCATGCCGCGCGCCGCAGTCAGAAATTCATTGCTGACGGCAGTGGTGGGAACGGGCACGTTCAGCTTGCGGCCCATATCGATGGCCAGCAGCATGTCTTTTTGCATCATGTTGACGTCGAACCAGGCCTCTTCCGGTTGCTGCAGCACGAATGGCCCGCGGTATTGAATCATTGGCGACGCGATCGCGCTGTGCACCATAACATCGACAGCCACTTCGCGCGAAATGCCGCTTTTTTCCGCCAGCAGAACTCCCTCGCAGAATGCCATCATCTGCACAGCCAGCTGCAGATTCACGGCAATTTTCATCGACAACGCAATCCCGTTATCGCCCACGTAAGTCACTTTGGGGCCGATATCCTGCAGCAGCGGCTTTAAGCGCTGGAAAGTTTCCTGGCGGCCGCCAACCATGACTGACAACTTGCCCTGCTGCAGAGTCACGACGCTGCCCGAAACCGGGGCATCAATCATGTCGGCGCCCTTTTCGCGAACCTTGGCGGCGAGATTACGACTCGCATCCGGGCTGATGGTGCTCATGTCGACGTGATATTTCCCGGCACAAAGTCCCGCCAGGAATCCATCCGGACCGTCGCTGAGTGCCGAAAGCGCTGCGGCGTTGGTCACCATCGAGAACACAACATCTGCGGCTTGAGCGACGGCGCGCGGCGATTCGGCCCACTTCATGCCGCGTTCGATCAGCCACTGTGCCTTGGCGGGCGTACGGTTGTACCCGGTGACGGTGTGCCCCTTTTCCAGGAAGCGGGCCACCATATTTCCGCCCATCACTCCTAAGCCGATAAACCCGAGATTCGCCATCCTTGCTCCTAGGACCTCGGTTGTTTCTGCAGAGTTTCTCGTACCGCTGTCGAGGAATCTTCTCGCACTTGTTCCAGGTGCGCTTTCATCGCGATGCGCGCCGCGTTTGCATCTTTTCTCTCTACCGCGTGCAAAATGCGCTTGTGGTGGAACTGGCCGCGCTGCGGCCCGCCATCGACATCGAAAATTCGGCTGCGCTGCTCGCGCAGCAACCCCACGATCGAATCTATAAGCGCGAGAATCAGCGGATTCTCCGCGGCTTCGGCCAACGCCAAATGAAAATCGAGGTCAGCCTCGATGTAGGCCTCGCGATTGTTCAGATTTCGATTCATGGCGGCGACCGCCTCGCGCATCGTAGCCAGCAACTGTTCGTCAATTTTAGGGGCAGCGAGAGCTGCGATTTCCGGTTCGAGAATGCGGCGAAGTTCCGCCAAGTGTATTGAGCCTTCCTGCTGGCCAATTTTGGCCATCAGATCGAGCGACTGCCGGATCGCGCCCGAGGTCCCATTGGTGATGAACGTGCCGCGTCCCGTGTACGCCTCGAGCAGTCCCTTCTCACGTAAGGTCTTAACGGCTTCGCGAACCGCGGTACGGCTCACGCCAAAGCGCTGGGCCAAATCGCGTTCCGGCGGCAACTGGTCGCCCGGCTTGAGCTGCCCTTTCAGGATCGCTTCCTCAACCTGCTGCACGATCTGCTCGTAGAGCCGCGATGTCTTTACCGCGCGATACATCGGCTTGAGGTTCAGGGTCTCGGTATTTTGGTTGGCCATCCTGGCCTCGCAGTAAGAAGAAACGGCAACCAGCTTGCAGCTTCTGGTATTGTGGTCCAACCAATATACCAGAGAAAAGCGTTCTGGCAAGCCGGTGTCAAAACGGGTGTCTCGTTGCAAGTCTGATCTGCAAATAATCCTTTGCTATCAGATATTTTTCAGTTAAATTATGTCGGCCTGCGGTCCGTCCCGTCGAAATGCTCTTGACATGCTGCTGCTTGCAATGGTACAGGTGTCGGACCAATAGTTTCAATCGTCTTCCAGGGGGTCCGCAATGCATTCTGCGTCGAGCCGCATTCGGGTCTGGGTTTGTGCCTGTCTGCTCATGATGTTTTCGCTCCCGTTGTTCTGCCAGACGACCACCGGCCGCATTCTAGGTGAAGTCCACGACCAGACTGGCGCCGCGCTGGCGGGAGCGACAGTCACTGCTTCGGACGCGGCCCGAGCCGTAACCCGCACCGTAAATACCGACGACTCTGGAGCGTATGTCCTCCCCGCCCTCCCCCCTGGCACCTACGTAGTTCGGGTCGAAGCCACCGGTTTCAAGACGGTTGCCCATCCCAACGTTGTTTTGGAGGTCGCTAAGGATGCCGACCTGGATTTCACCTTACAGCCCGGGAATGTCAGCGAAACTGTAACTGTTCAGGAAGAGATTCCCTTGCTGGACACCACTTCCTCAACCTTGGGCGGCACCCTCAGCAACAAAGAGATCAATGATCTTCCGCTCAATGGTCGCAACTACGAGAACTTGCTGCAGCTACGCCCCGGCGTGATGCGTTATCCAGGAGGCGGTTTTTCAACCACCAGCGCCAATGGACTGCGCGCCGAAGACAATGCTTATCTGATTGACGGCTTGTATAACAGCGAGCCCTTTTCCGGTCAGAGCATCATCAACGGCGCCGGCATTGCAGGTGATTCGGCAACTATTCTCCCAGTCGACGCAATCCAGGAATTTAACCTTCAGCAAAACCCGCCCGCCGAATACGGCTGGAAACCCGGCGCCATCGTGAATGTGGGCCTGAAGGCTGGAACCAATAGCCTGCACGGCACTGCCTACGCTTTCGGCCGCGATACCGCCCTGGATGCACGCAACTTCTTCAACACGACGGCCTCCGGACCGAAGAACCCAAGAACTCTGGAACAGTTCGGCGGAACGTTGGGCGGGCCTATCGTAAAAGATAAGGTGTTCTTTTTCGGCGGCTTCGAGCGGCAGCACTATAACGTAGGCAACTCTTTCCAGATCCAAAGCCCGGCTACAGTATCGCTGACAAATGCGGGCAACTGCTCCTTCATTCCCTCTGGCGATTGCGTGAACAGCATTCCCGACGCCATTGCCGATGTTCACGCCGGCTTCCTCGCTGGGGCGATTCCATTTGATGTGAGCGCGGCAAGCTTGGCAATTGCCGGATGCGATGCCACGGGCAACTGCACGGGAACCGGATTCCCCACCAACAACGGCACCGATCCCAACGGACCGACTTCGCTGGTCAATGGCTTTCCCAACGAGGTGACTGTCAATAACGCAATCGGAAAGGTCGACTTCCACCTCAACGACCGCAACACCATCAACGGCATGTATTTCTTCGGTAACAACTCCGGAACCGTGGAAGACTTTCCCGAACTGCAGCCCAAATGGCTGACTCTGATCCACACGCGGGCGCAAGTCCTGGGCACCAACTGGATCTGGGTTCCCAGTTCGCACTGGGCTAACGAAGCGCGCTTTGGGTACAACCGGCTGTTTCAGCCGACTTACAATGCCGATCACAACGTCTCAGCCCAAACTGCATATGGTCTGAATACGGGAGTTGCGCTCACGCCGCTATCTGGCGGATTGCCTCGCATCGGCTTCTTTGGCGAATTTCAGACGCTGGGCGGATTTAAATGGCCCAAACTGCAGGGCCCGGACACTCGCTATCAGTTCATCGACCATGTCTCTTACACGCGCGGAAAACACTCATTCAAATTCGGCGGTGAGCTTCACCGCGACGGAGTAAGTGGCGGAGCTTTTGGCAATGCGAAGGGCAGCATTAACTTTGGCGGCGGGGCTGCCTGGACGCTGAACGGCGGTGCGCTCACCTCATCAGCTCTCGAGGATTTTTTTGCCGGCGCGCCGACTAACGCCTCCGTGCTCACCGGAGATCCGCGGCGCGATCTGAGCAACTGGGCGTACGCCCTCTTTGCCCAAGATGACTGGCGCATAGCCCCGAACCTCACCATCAATCTGGGTTTGCGCTACGAACTCAATACAGTTTTGAAGGATGCCCACAACTTGCTGGGCAACTTCGATCCCAACCTGGGACTAGTACAGGTTGGCAAGCAAGTCAGCTCTCCCTTTAATGGCAACCACGCCAACTTTGCGCCCCGCTTCGGTTTCGCGTGGGATATGGGTGGTAAGGGCAAAACAGTGATTCGCGGCGGCGCCGGCCTGATGTACGAAACCGTGAACTGGGAATCATTCCTCGCCTTCGCCAATAGTTTCGGTCTGACCAGTATTCCCACTGGCGCTTTGCTGGATGGTGCGGCTGGACCGGGCACGATCCAGGTCGGGAACCTGGCTCCAACACCGGCCACGCCATGGGACAACGGTCCGGTGTTTGGCGATCTGAGCCCCACCAATCTGCATTGTGATAACGCCGCAACCGGCAGACCGTGCGCCATCATGAGCGTGGCCCGGAACATTAGTACTCCGTATGTATGGAACTGGAATCTCAGCCTGGAGCGGGCACTCACGTCCAAGTTGTCGTTGGAAGTCGCCTATGTGGGAAATCGCGGCACCAATCTGATCGGCATTCGCGACATCAAC
>DASSIO010000283.1:0-52217 GCA_035691825.1 Terriglobales bacterium
ACCGGGTTCGCGCCGGATTGAATTCGGTCCTGGTGCGCACCGGGAAACAGAATGTGCTCATTGAGACGGGGATCGGAAACAAATTGCCGGAGAGGATGGTCAAGATCTACGGCCAGCCGGCGCAGTTGCTCGACCAAATGAATGCGGCCGGGATTTCGCCCGAGGACATCGACATCGTCATCAACACCCATTTGCACTTTGACCATTGCGGCTGGAATACGGTGCGGCGAGGGGATGGGGTTGTTCCGACATTTCCAAAAGCGAGGTATTACGTCCAGGAAGCCGAATGGCGTCACGCGCGCCGCCAGTTTGAGCGCGACCGCATCAGTTACATCAGCGATAACTACGACCCGCTGATTGAATCCGGGAAGATGCAGCTGTTGACCGGGGACCAGGAGATCGTGCCGGGCATTTCGGTGCACGTTTTTCCCGGCCACACGGCGCATATGCAGGCGGTTGTTTTGGAAAGTGGAGGCCACAAGGCGTGTTACATCTCCGACCTGATTCCGACCACGGCACACATCGAGCTGACTTGGGGCATGGCGTTTGACTTGTTTCCGGTGGACACGATTGAAAGCAAAAAGAAGTACTACGCCGACTCCATTGCGGAGAAGTGGCTGACCATCTTCACGCATGATCCGGAGGTGCCGTGGGCATACGTGGAGAGAGATGCGGAGGGGAAGATGGTGGCGCAGGGGCTATAGAAAGCTCGTCGTAGAATTTCCCCGAGCTTCGCTGGCCCGCCCAAACGGGGGCGTCTGGGCCTACGTGAGCACTGGTATTGCGCGCTCGAAGAATTCTTCCACCCGCGCCAGGATCTCATGTTCTGATCTCGCCTCGTAGATTGCTTTGCGCAGGGCGGCGCCGCCGGGCACACCGTGCGTAAACCAGGAAGCGAACTGCTTCATTTTGCCTGCGGCTCCGGGCATCTCTTCTTCGATGAGCATTTCGAAGTAGGTTCGGATCATCTGATAGCGATCGGCTTCGGCAGGCTCGTCGTAGAGTTTCGCACGAGCCGAGCTATGCTCGCCCGCCAAGGCGGAGACACCCGGGCCTACGTGAGCATCGGCATTGCTCAAGGAGCGGCAGGCGTCCTCGCCTGCCGTGCTGAGCCAAGCTCGGCTGCAATACTGCTCGATCTGCCGAAAGATCCAGGGGTTCGAGGGCGCCGTGCGGCCGATCATGACGGCGTCGCACTCAGTCTGGGCCACCATGGCGCATGCGTCCTCGGGCGTCCGGATATCGCCGTTGCCGACAACCGGAATTGTGACCGCGTCCTTAACAGCCGCAATCCACTCCCAACGTGCGTTGCCACTGTAGCCCTGTTCACGAGTGCGGGCGTGCAGAGCGACAGCGTTGAGGCCGCAGTTCTCGGCCATCTTCGCCAGTTCGACGCAGACAATTTCGTCGTCGTTCCAGCCGGCGCGGAATTTGACCGTAAACGGAACTGAAACCGCGGCGCGAACCGTTTCGAAAATGCGGCCAATGGCGGGCAGATCACGCAGCAAGCCGGAGCCGCCATTGCACTTCACGACTTTTTTCGCCGGGCAGCCGAGATTCAGATCGACCAGATCGAAGCCAAGGTCCTGGACCAGGCGCGCGGCATCGCCCATAACCTTGGGGTCGCTGCCGAAAAGCTGCGCTGAGATGGGATGTTCGTCCTCGTAAAAATGCAAGTAGCGCTTGGCCTTTTTATCTTTAGCGCGAAGTACGCCGTCGGCCGAGGTGAACTCGGTCATGATCAGTCCGCAACCGCCGAGGTTGCGAATGAAGCGGCGAAAGACCGTGTCGGTGACGCCGGCCATAGGCGCAAGAACGGTGGCGGGACGAATCTCGACGCCGCCTATCTTGAGAACGGAGGGCACCGGGACCAACGCTGCGGGTGAGGGCGCCCGCACTACTGCGGTCGAGTTGTCCCATTGCTTGCGCACGCTGCTATTTTACTTCGCTCAACGAAAAGCCCCCGCCTGCGCAGGGGCTGCTAACTCTGAGTAGATCCGTGAGAATCCGTGGCCTACTTCTTCTCTCCAGCCTTGGCGTACTTGCGGCGGAAGCGCTCAACGCGGCCAGCGGTGTCGACCAGCTTCTGCTTGCCCGTGAAAAACGGATGGCAATTGGAGCAGATTTCCACGTGGATATCTCCTCTATGCGTGGAGCGGGTCATGAACGTGTTGCCGCACGCACAGTGCACGCGCGCCTCGTTGTAAACGGGATGGATAGCTGCCTTCATATTGGGATAATTCCTCGTTGCGAATCTTTAGATTCTATAGGAGTTAAGCGGGATTCAGCAAATTGGGCACAAACGAGGTCGCTCTCGCATGACGGCGTGATGCGGATGATCCAGCAGAAAAAGCAAAACGGCAGGGCCGACCCCCTGCCGTTCTCATGAAACCTGTACTGCCCTTTTACTTCTTATTGACAGCTTTCTTGAGTTCGGCCCCCGGGGTAAACTTCGCCACTCTGCGAGCAGCAATTTTGATGGTCGCGCCGGTTTGTGGGTTACGGCCATTCCGCGCTTTTCTCTGCGAGACCGAGAAGGTGCCGAAACCGATCAAGGCCACCCGATCTCCTTTCCTGAGAGCAGCCGTAATGCTGTCGACCGCCGTGTCGATGGCGGTGCCGGCGGCAGCCTTGCTGATGCCGGCGGAGGCTGCGATTTTATCGACGAGATCGCCTTTGTTCATTGTTTCTCCTGTCAGGCATGTGTTTTGACCGGAGGCGCCTGCTTGGACGACTGTGGCGCCTGGTGGTCAGAAAACCTGGCGGCAGCTATTTTCCTCCGACTTTCTACAATGTCAATGTGGAAATCCGCGCTGGAAGCCAGATTCGCAATGGCGGCCGAATTTCTTGAGCGCCGTCCGCCGCCAAAAGACCGCTTCAGGACGTATTCAGCGACGGATGAGAAAGCGCCGGCCGCTTTCCCGATGAAAAAGAGCACTCATCGGGATAGCGAAGCGAGACCCGCCCGTGTCCAGGGAGGAGCGGGATCACTTACAGGTAAGCGTCCCACTCCCTCGAATCGTGGCGGCAGTATTACTGATTCCGTTATTGACAGTAATCTGCAGATTCTGTGGTGCACTCGCGGTAACCGTAACCGTGCCGAGGTTCTCGCAGCTTGCCAGCCCAACGTCGTCGATACTGGCGACAGGACTGTTCGAGCTGCTCCAGCTCAAGCCGTCAGCCGGCGTCAAAGTGCGGCTGGAGTTGTCGCTGAAAGTGCCTGTGGCGGTGAATCCCACGGAACCCTGGGTTGTGGCCGTGGCGGAGATCGGGGTTACGGTAATGCTCTTCAGGTTGGGATGGCCCGCTCCACAAGCCAGACCGAAGACCAAGGAAAGTAGCAGGAAAGGTAAGTACTTCATGGTTACTCCAGGCTTAATTAGATTGGAAATGCTTCCTGCCGGGTTGCTGGCCTAAGGTTCTGCGCCACATGAGGCGATCGAAGGCATGGCCTGCCTTGTGAAGAGTACTGCCAACCTGGTACGCAGCTACTCGGGCGCGAGTTCCGCGATTGCTGGAGCTTTGGCTATGTCTGGCGAGAGGGAACGTCCCGGTTGTACAATTTGGGAGAGCATATCCCAGCATTGTGGTGCCCAGGTTGTCGAATTCCATGAAAAAACGCTCTGTTGTTTGTTTCCTTGCTTGCGTCTTTGCTCTGCCCCTGGTTCTGAACGCCGATTCGGTGGTCGAAGAGATTATCGCCCGCGTCAATAACCAGATCATTACTCGCTCTGAGTTCCTGCGCGAGAAGGACCAGCTGAAACAGGAGGCGCAGCAGCAGGATTCCGCCAACGCCGACAAAGTCTATGCGGACCGCGAGCGGGACGTGCTCCGCGGGCTCATCGATCAGCAGCTCTTGCTGGAAAAGGGCAAGGACCTGGGTATTACCGCCGATACGGAGCTGGTAAAGCGTCTCGATGAAATTCGCAAGCAGATGAACCTTGGTTCCATGGATGAACTGGAGAAAGCGGCCCAGGCACAAGGTGTGTCCTTCGAGGATTTCAAGCAGAATTTGCGCAACCAGATCATCACGCAAAAGGTAATCAGCGATCAGGTGGGCTCCCACATTCAAATCACCAAAGAGGAGGAGCAGCAGTTCTACAGTCAGCACAAGGACGAGATGACCCAGCCGGAAGAGATCCGGCTAAGCGAGATTCTGGTATCCACGCAGGCCAAAACAAGCGATAACAAGACGGGGGGTCAATCCCAGCCGCAGGCCGATGATGCACAACTGATTGCCGCTGCCGAGGCGAAAGCCCAGGAACTGGCGCAGCAGATCCGCAATGGCGCGAAGTTCGAAGATGTAGCCAAGAAGAGTTCCGACGGTCCTACGGCGGCCCAGGGCGGCGATCTTGGATACTTCAAGCGTGGCACGCTGGCCAAAGAACTGGAGGACAAAACGTTTGGCATGAAGCCGGGCGAGGTCTCGGACGTGGTCCGCACCAAGCAAGGTTTCGTTATTCTCAAAGTAACGGAGCACACGACAGCAGGCATTCCTCCTTTGAAGGAGATCGAGCCCAAGGTGCAGGAAGCCATCTACATGCAAAAGCTGGATCCTTCCCTCCGCACTTATCTCACCAAGCTGCGCGAAGAGGCCTTCATCGTGGTTAAGCCCGGGTATGTCGATACCGGGGCGAGCGCGAAACAAAGCAATCCCATCGAGACCTCCCTCCGGGAGGCGTCGGCCAGGAATCTAAAGGGCAAAAAGAAGAAGAAGTTCGGCGTGTTTTAGTTTAAGCTGAGCCTGCTGGAAACGGCAGACCCGCGCCGGGTGGCCGTGTCGGGCGAACAGGCCATGAAGGACTTCTACGTTTGCGACGCGCCGCAGCACGAAAACAAAGTCATTACTTCCAGCTTCGTCGTCGCCATCAAGCAGGTCAAACCCAAGAAAACCGGCGAGCCTTACCTGGCGCTCACGCTAGCCGACCGCAGCGGGCAGCTTGATGCCAAGATGTGGGACAACGTTGCCGACTGCATCGACAGCTTCGAACAAGACCATTTTGTCAAAGTCAAGGGACTGATCAACAAGTACAACCACAGGTTTCAGCTCACGATCCACAAGCTGCGGCGGCTCGAAGATTCGGAAATTGAGTTTGCCGATTACCTGCCCAAGACAGCCAAGGACATCGACGAGTTGTGGCGGACGCTGGCGGAGTTCGTAGAAACCTTCGAGAACCCCCACCTCAAGGGCCTGCTGCTGGCATTCATGAATGATCCGGAAATTGCGGCTGCCTACCGTTGTGCTCCGGCGGCAAAAACCCTGCACCATGCTTATATCGGCGGCCTGCTGGACCATGTGGTTTCGCTGTTCCGTTCGTGTGACCTGATCTGCCGCAACTACGCGCAGATCAATCGCGACTTGCTGCTTACGGGAGCGTTTCTTCACGATATCGGGAAGATTCACGAACTCGCCTACAATCGCGCGTTTTCCTACACGACGCGAGGGCAGTTGCTGGGCCACATGGTCATTGAGTTGGAGATGCTGCAGAAAAAGCTGGAATCGCTGCCTGGTTTTCCCGAAGAACTCAAAACCCTGGTGGAGCACCTCATTATCAGCCATCACGGCGAATATGAGTTCGGCTCACCCAAGCTGCCCATGTTTCCTGAGGCGTTAATGCTGCACTACCTGGATGATCTCGATTCCAAGATGGAGAGCATGCGAGCCCACTTCGAGCGGGAAGCAGCCCAGGAAAACCCGTGGACGAGCTACAACGGCTCCTTAGGCAGGCCGCTGCTGAATTCGGCGAAGTTTTTGCGACAAGAAGAGGTCAAAGAGAGCGCCGAAGCCGCGCCGGCCACGAACCCTGTGTTGCCCGGTATGGATCGGAAGCCTGCGACGGAAGAGGCCGCAGCCGCCGCCGCTCCGGACGTGGGCACAAGAAAGTAAACATAAATCGAAAGCACGCTCGGGTACAGTTATTCATCGGGTCGAGGTACTCAGGTCTTTCGCCGGGTACTCTCGCCCAAGGCAGTTTCGGCCAGTCTACCTCGTCTAAAATTGGATTCGGTTCACCTGGAGGTAAGTTTATGCGCGCACGTTTTCTAGCTATCGCAATTGCATGTTATCTGCTGGTTGCAGCGCTGGGATGCAGCAAGCAGCCGGCGAATACGGCAGATAATCCGGACAACACCGCAACCTCATCGGCGACAAATGCACCCGCCGAGCCAGCCGCCAAGCCCGCGGAGAAACCAAGAGCTGAAGTAAAACCAGTGGTGTTGCCGGCCGGGACAGTCCTAACCGTGCGCCTGGGGGAGGCTGTGGGTTCCAAGATCAGCCAGCCCGGGCAGAGCTTTTCTGCGACTGTGGCTCAGCCGGTTGAAGTAGAAGGCAAGACTGTCATTCCTTCGGGCGCGGCGGCCAGCGGCACTGTGGTAGATGCGAAGCCTCTCGGCCGCTTCAAGGGCGGGGCTCTGTTGGAATTGAAGCTCGATTCGGTTTCCATCCACGGAACTGATCATCCCGTCGAAACATCAGCTGTGATGCGCACCGAGAAAGGTAAAGGCAAGCGCACCGCGGTGATGGCTGGCGGCGGCGCAGGATTGGGCGCTCTTATTGGCGGCCTGGCTGGCGGCGGCAAGGGAGCGGCAATCGGCGCGCTGGCTGGAGCCGGCGCGGGCACGGGCGGTGCGGCCTTCACCGGGAACAAGGAGATCGTGATTCCCGCCGAGTCGGCCCTGAGCTTCAGCCTCAAACAGCCGCTGCAAGTTAAGTAATACTGCAGGATGAAGGATTCCAGGCTGCTCGCGTAGGGCGGGTGTCTCCACCTGCCCTCGCCTAGAAGACTCTCATGCGGATGGTGAGATAACGTTTGGGATTTTCCCGGATGGCTTTGACCAGTTGCCGGGTTTCGATCAGCATCTGGTCCGTGTTCTGGTAAAGGGACGGATTCTTCAGCAGCATGCCGGCCGTGCCCTGTCCCGCTTGCAGTTCGTCAGCAATGGCAGACAGTTTATCGACCGTGTCCTGCAGCTTGGTGGCAAAAGCTTGGTCGGCGGCCAGTTTGCCCAACGCTCCCTTTCCGGCGTTGATGTCATCGGTTAGTTTCTTCACGTTCGCGATCGTCTGATTGGCATTGTCATAAAGCGTAGGATCCTTCAGAAACTTTCCCATCGTTCCTTTTCCCTGCTGAATGTCGTCAATAATGCCATTCAGTTTATCGACGCTGGCATTGGCTTTTTGATAGAGCTCATCGCTGGCCACCAGCTTGCCCAAGCTGCCTTTTCCCTGACTCACATCGGCAACGATTGCCTGGAATTCGTTGAGCGTTGAATTAAGGCGGTTGTAGAGCAAGGGATCATAAATTAACTTGCCGATGGAACCCTGGCCGCTTTCGACGAAAGCCACGATCCGGTCCAGACGTTTGAGGAGAGCGTCCATGTTTTGCAACGTGCTCTGGCTGGCGCGGACGACGTCCTGCAGGTCGGGATGTTCACGGGTGGCTAGAACAGAACCGCTTTCTGCCTGGGGACCGTGCGCTTGCGAGCTGTCGATCTCAACATAGGTTTCGCCGAGCACGCCCGCCGTTTCCAGCGATGTCACGGAGTCGGTGCGCAAGCTGTGAGCGTAGCGGGTGTTGACCTTCATCGCCACTTCCACGGGAGTGAGCGGCTTATTTGGGACTACTTGAATCCCAACCACGTTGCCGACATCAACGCCCTGCAGCCGGACCGGCGCACCATTGCGTAAGCCGCTGGCGTTATCAAAATAGGATTTCAGGATAAGTTTTCCGGTGAACAGCCCGCCCGTGCCGCTCATCACGAAAATGAGGACGGCGAGGGTAATACTGGCAAGTACAACCGTGATGCCAACCTTCAGCTGGGACCACTTGACCTGCTTCTGGCTAGGCACCATTCCTCCGCGGTAAGCTCATCGCGTCTTTCTCGCTTGCGGTTTGATTGAATGATATCAAAGCCACTTACTGTGTTCGTGCCGGCTCGGCGTCATGCCGGGCGTAGCGTTCTGCTGAATAGCAGTGCCAACAAATACGCGGCTGCCCCGCACGCGAGCGTTATGTTCAGGCCGAAGCGGATGGCGATCACCATCGCCAGCACTGAGCCCAGAACGCTGGATGCGGCATTCATGGCCCATGCCCACTCTACAGAATTCTGCTGGGTCACTTGTTCGCTGGGAAGTCCCGTGGATGGTGCTCCCGAGAGCGCCCATAAACCCGAAGGAAATGGCATTCCCATGAAGAAGCCAAGAGGTGCCAGCAGGGCGGCGCTCACCATCAGCTTGGCCGCGAAGCTGAGCCCAATCCCCCCGGAAAGCAGGTTGGGAAGGATAAGAACATAGATGAGGATTGCGCCCGTAATCACCAGAAGGGGAACACGAGCTACTGCACGGCGAGTGAACCACCGTCGCGAGACTACACTGCCCGCCCCACTGGAAAGCAGCATCAGGAAGACAACGACGGTCAATGCGTAAGTGGGATGTCCAAGAAAAAGAACGAATCGTTGAATGAAAGCGATTTCGACCAGGATGTACCCCAATCCCACCGCGACGAAGTACAAGAGCGGTGCAACACCCTCTCCGCCACTGGTGCCGAGCACCAAAGGCAAAATTAGGAATGCCAGGACAGCCACTACCGACAGCAACAGCACCATACCCAAAACTGCGACTCCGACATTCACTTTCCAATCGATGCCTTCATCGACCTCACCCTGGAGCACCTGCTCGAGCTTCAATGTAAAGAAGAAGAAAGGGGCATCGTCGGTCACGGGGCTCACATTGAACTTATAAGCGCGCGCGAACAGGAAAGGATCGTTGCCAGCGATCAGCCGCGAAAAGGGGTTGTCGCCGGGATGGGCCGGCAGGTATTGCGCGATCAACTTGGGGTAGCGCTGGAGGTGCATCGAGGCTGCCGCTTCTTCATCCGGCGTGAATGCGGTGCGCTTCGCCAAGACGAGAACGGGACGACCGTCGCTATCCAGGGGGCCATCGGAAACAACCATGAAGTTCTGCGCAGGATTGGCCACGCCAAGCTGATGGAGCGCTTCCATAGCCACCGAGACCACGCGCATGGCCTCGCGGGGCTCTTTGAATTCCCATCGGGTGATGGCAATCATGCCGTCCGGTTTCAAATGCTGAAAATATTCCTTGAACGCCTCGACGGTATAAAGATTGTTCTCGCTCAACGCAAACGCGCCCGCCGCCGTGGAAGCCCATGTGTCTACCAGGGTCATCTGGAGGACGTCGTAGCTGTCGGCGGAATTGCGGATGAAGGAGCGGCCATCGCTCACGTGAATGTGGACTTCCGGAATCTCATAAAGATGGTGCGCGTAATCGGCATAAGTCCCGCGCATCACGTCATTGGCAATGATGGGATTGATCTCGATCCCGGTAACGCTGGGACTGCCATTCGCCACAGCCCGAAGCACATCGACGCCGCCGCCCGGTCCGATAATCGCGTATGTGCCGTGGGGTCGCAGCACATTGGCCAGAGAGGGGGCGGATGACATCAGAGACGATTCCCATCGTGCCTCCCAATGGCGCGGGTCCATATTCATGACGGCGGTGGAGGCGTCGGCGTCGATGACGACCCACTTGGAACCGTCATAGTGACGGTCGACTTCCACGCGCGAAATTGCATTCCAGCGGGCATACTCGACCCACGCCGGGTCACGATAAATTCCTTTGGCATAAATAATGTCGATAAAGGGATGGACGCTGTTTGCCGCAATCAGACCGCCCAAGCCAATCGCAACCACTATTCCGGCCACGCGCCAGCGCGTGCTGCTTGCCCAGAACGCGGCCGCGACCGCCATTGCGCCGGCGGAAAAAAGGATTGTGTTAGGGCCGCCGATTTGATTCAGCAGCGGAACGGTTGCCAGGCACGCTAAGGCTCCGCCGGTGAGATCGGCGCCATAAAGCCGCGAGATGTGCGAAGTCTTACGGGCAAACACAACCGAGAAAAGCAAGCCCGTAAGGAAAAAAGGAACAGCCGCAGATAGGTAGAGAATGCTCAAACGGCCGAAGTTGCCGGCGCTTAGTTCCAGCCGTACCGGGACGTGCAGAATGATTTCTAGAACCGCGATCAGGCACACGGAATAGAGCAGCGACAATCTCGAGCCCAAGGTCCGCACGTCCCAGCGCAGGAGTTTTTTGCGGCCCAAATGCGCGAACACACCTCCGGCGCCTAGACCGAGCAGCGCCACGGAGATCGCCAGAAATGCGTAGTGATAGAACAGGACCACCGAGAACAGGCGCGTGAGTCCTAGCTCAAGGAGCAGTGCAGAAAAACTTGTCAGGCCAATGCCCAGTAGTAAAGATGTCTCACTGCCTGATTCTTGTACCGGCTGATACACCAGAACACTGGCCTGGCTCATGAATGTTTTCGTCTCCGGAAAGCGGGTAATTATGTTTGCCGGCCATCCGGCACATGCTGCGCGTACTCAAGGCGAGTGCGCGAGAGGCGAGGGTCGGCCTGCACGTCGGGCACGCCACAATAACGGAGCGCATTGGTCGCGGCATCCGCACCGGATAGAACACAATCCGGCACACCGATACCCCGATAGCCATTACCGGCCAGAAACAGCCCCGGCAATTGAGAGCACAGGCCGTCGATGCGCTTGAGTTTTTCCAAGTGGCCGACGCCGTATTGGGCCATGGCGCGCGTCCAACGGTAGACGCGTGTAAAGAGCGGTTCGGCGGCAAGCCCCAGAATATCTTTGAGTTCCGCACGGATCACATTCACGATCCCCTCGTCGGATGCTTGCAAAACATGTTCATCGTTAGCACCCGCAACAAAGCAGCGAAGCAGCGCCCGATCCGGGGCAGCGCGGTGGGGAAATTTCGTGTGAACAAAAGTGCAGGCCAACATCCGTTTGTTTTCGCTGCGGGGAATGAGAAACCCAAATCCCCGGGGAAGTGCCTGGCGAACCTGCCCGTCGAAACCTAAGTTGATGGTGATGGATGAGGTGTATTGAATTTCAGCCAGTTCGCGGGCTAGTTGCTCACTGGAGGATTGGACAAGGGTGGCAGCGGCATGGGTGGGCACCGCCAAAATTAGCGCGTCGAAGCCGCTCGAACCACGTGCGGATGAAATTCGCCAGTGGCCGCCGCTGAACTGCAACCCGCTCACCTTGTTTGCGGGTAACGGCGATGTTGCTGTCAATTGAGCGACGAGGCTGTCGGCCATCTGCTGCATGCCATTCTTCAGGGAAGTAAACAGCGGCCGCGCTGATTTGGAAGTCCCGGAATGCATGCGCCGCTTAGCTGCCAGCATGGCTCGGCCCAGGCTACCGTATTTCGCTTCCATCTCCGCGAATCGGGGCAGAACTGCGCGCACGCTGAGCTGGGCAGCTTCTCCGCCGTATACACCGGAAAGCAGCGGGTCGGCGAGCCGGTCGACCATCTCCGGGCCATAATGCCGCTGAACGAAACTGGACACACTCTCGTCGGCCTGCGCCTTCTGCGGAGGATGGAACCACTCCCGAGCCATGTTCAGCTTGGCGCCAACGCTGAAGAGAGGCGAAAAGACCGTGGGCAGAATTTTGGTCGGCACCATGAACATCAGTCCATCTGGAATCGCGATCAATCGTCCCTTGACCAGGATGTACGTTTTTCGTTCAGCATCATTCGAGCCGATCAGCTGATCGCCGATCCCAAGTTCGCGGCACAAGTCACTGGCCCATGGCTTTTCGGTAAGAAATGAGTCGGGCCCTGCCTCGATCTGACAGCCATCCGCGTGTTCCGTTCGCAGTACGCCACCCAGACGCGGCTCGCTTTCATAGAGCACATACTCCAGTTCCGCAGGATGGGTCCGCCGGTACTTCTCCAAGGAGAATGCGGCTGAGAGGCCAGAAGTTCCGCCGCCGACGATGGCAATTCGCTTCATGCTTTCGACTCGGCAGGAGAAAGGGAAGAAAGAAGGCGCGCGCGAGCAATATCCGCCAATGCGGCGGTCAACATTGCCGAATCATTCAGCGATTCAGCGCGCGAGAGGCGCATGCCGTTCTGCTCGGCAAAATTCTTGAATGCCATATCTATGTCATAGAGGACTTCCACGTGATCGCAGAGGAATCCCACGGGCTGGATGAAAACGCCTGAGCTGCCCTTTTGTTTCAGCTGAATGATGGTGTCCTCGACAGTGGGACCAATCCAAGGCCCACCTGACATGCCTTGACTTTGAAAAGCAAAACTCCACTGATCAGGGTTCAGGCCGGATTGCCGCGCAACCAGTTCCGCAGTCTCATGCGCCTGCGCCTGATAAGGATCGCCGTCCGCGATGGTTCGCGCTGGCACGCTGTGCGCCGTAAAGATGATTGGCAACTCCGAACCGGAGTCGTTGCCTGCACGCTGCCATCCTGATAGCAGCTTTTCCGAAAATGCTTTAACCAGCAGCGGATGATCGTGCCAGGACTCAACAAATTCGATCGAAAACGGCGGCTGAGCATGCTCAACAGCCCGGCGATAAAGTCCAACACTGGTGCGAGAATTCTGAGGCGCCAGGCAGATAGCCACGACGTGGCTGATCCCGTCTTTCTCCATCTGCTTCAGGGTCTCGGCGATGAACGGCTTCCAGTTCCGCATGCCGACGTATACCGGGACATGGGTTTTGTTGGCGAGTTGCTCTGCCTGCTTCATCGTCCATTTCGTTAATGGCGACGAGCCAATCAACTCGTACCGGTGTGTAATTTCTGTCACTACTTGGGGAGGAAGTCCCCTCCCGCCTGTGACCCGGGACAAGTACTCGGGAATGTCCTCAGCGGCGTCAGGACTGCCATGAGCCAGCAGAAGAATAGCTTGCTTTCCGGAGACGCCGCGGGTCATTAGCGGGCCGCCTTCAGGTTCTGAACAGTAGCGGCGAGCCCAGCCGAGCACTCATGAACGAAGTCGGCGAGTGCCTTCACATTTTCGACAGGAGTTTCAGGAAGAATACCGTGTCCGAGATTAAAGATATGTCCCGGCCTGCCGCGAGTGCGCAGCAGGACATTCTCCGCTCTCGCCTTGATTTCGCTCCAATTCGCGAACAACAGCACGGGATCGAGATTGCCTTGCACAGCGCCTTTGAATTCCAAGCTGCGCCAGGCCTCGTCGATCGCAATACGCCAGTCAACACCGATGACTTCGGCGCCGGTTTGCTTCATGGCAGGAAGGAGATCTGTCGTGTCCGTTCCAAAGTAAATGACGGGGACGCCGGCGCTTTGAATCTTGTGCACTAATTCGGTGGTACGCGGCAAAATGTAGCGGCGGTAGTCCTCAGCCGACAAGCAACCTACCCAGCTGTCGAAAATCTGGATAGCATCCGCACCGGCGCGGACCTGTTCTGCCGCATAGTACGACGTGACCGCCACCAGCTTGCTCATCAACTCGTCCCAAACTCGCGGAGAGTTGTACATCATGGTCTTGGTGCGGATGTAGTGCCGCGAGCCGCCGCCCTCGATCATGTAGCTGGCCAGAGTAAAAGGGGCGCCACAGAATCCAATCACCGGCAAGCGCGAGCCGAAATGAGTGCAGACGATGCGCACTGCTTCCGAGACGTATCCCAGGTCCGCGGCGCGATCGGTGCGGAGTTTGTTCACGTCGGCAGCGCTGCTCACGGGCCTTTCGATTTTGGGGCCTTCTCCTGCTGCGAAGTGAAAAGGCAGACCCATTACTTCCAAGGGGAGCAGCAGGTCGGCGAAGATAATGGCGGCGTCGACACCTAAAGCTTCAGCGGCAGTGATCGTGACTTCAGCCGCGAGTTCCGGCTTCTTGCAAATCTCGATCAAGGAATGCTGCTTGCGCACCGCGCGATATTCAGCCATGTAGCGGCCAGCCTGGCGCATGAACCAAACCGGGGTTACGTCTACGGGCAGCGCTTTGCATGCCCTTACGAAGCGGGACTGGGGAGCAGACATGAAGCTCTAATTTAGCACTCTCATGCCTGCTTTTGCCTGCTCCAGGCGACGATGAATAGAGAGGAATCAGCGGGCAAAGTAGCCCAGGCGATGAAAAACGCGAAGCTTCCTGGGCGCAAGGACCACCAACCGGTGGAACATGCCATCCTCGCCGGGCGTGGGCTTGTAGCCCAGGGCATATTGCGAACGCAGTTCCTTGGCGATCTTCCCGAAGGCCGACGTGACGTCACCGTCCGTGTCAGAACGCAGCAGCCGCCCGCCGGTCGCTTCGGAAAGCTGGCGCATGGCTGCGTCTCCCTGCTCAGCTAAGTCAAGGCCGGCACCCGAAATATTGGTCGAGACTACATACACCACAGCTTCGGCTTTCAGGGCGGAGGCGACAACCTGCTGCAGGTTGACATGGCTGCGATTGTCTTCCCCGTCGGTAATGACAATGATGGCGTGCCGGGTCGGTTGAAGATCGTGAATGCTGCTGAGCTCGCGGGCGGCCAGCGTCACCGCATCGTAGACGGCAGTTTCGCCGCCGGGGTGAAGCCGTTTCAAGCCGTTGGCCAGCAATTTCGTGTCGGAGGTCGCGGCTTGCGCAAGGCGAGGCTCCTGGCAAAATCCGATTACCAGCCCCAAATCTGATTTTTTCTTCAGAACATGCTTCAGGAAAATTGCTGCAGCTTTCTGCTCAAACTTGAAGCGATAAGTGACCGAGTCGCTGGTATCGATGACCAGCGCGACTCGCAGAGGCAGATCGGTCTGGCGTTCAAAGTAAGTAATCCGGTTCGGCGCCTGGCCATTGTCGATAATGTTGAAGTCGGTTTGGTTCAGGTCCTTAACAAACCGGCCATGCTTATCCGTAACAGTTAGGATGAGTCCTACCTCTTCCACTTCTTTGCTGATGGTGGGAATGGGTGGGGAACTTAGGAATGGCAACGAGCCCGCAGGGAGGGCATCCGACTGAGCGGAGCATGGAAGTAGACTCACCAGCAGAATCAGGATTAAGAAAAATGCCAAGCGACACCAAAATCCGAATCGAAAAGGGGAGAAGAGCGTCGTCGCGCGGGCTTGCGAACAGGCCATACCGAACATGGCCCTCCTTGCTACTTAATGCACCTAAGATGCCCAGCTAAGTGCACGGTTTGCTCAAAGAAGATCAAGCAAGGGGCCGGAACTTTGTACTGAATGCGGGTTTTCGCCGTAAAAGAGAGAGTGGGAGCTTCGCTCCGAAGGCAGACGAGGACGTCGGCTCCTACGTGGTCTGTGGCAGCAGGGCTGTGATGGGGTTCGGACGCTACTTGCTTCCGCTCCAATAACCCTGCAGCACACCGACAACCGAACTCAGCGAACCATCAGGACGCACTGCCCAGAGCCCACGGCACTCACCGTCGGTGGGACGGCTGGGATTTCCAAGCACGGTATCGACTGGCGCCGGCTGCCCATTGGATTCGGTGCATTCGTTGTCAAAGATGTTCCACATGAACGCACCGGATAGACCGGCGGCTTTGGCCGTACTCAAGACGGTGCTTGCTCGCCACGTGCTTTGTCCGGGAAGCTGATTCTCATACAGGCCGTATTCAGATATGAGAATGCGATGGTCTCCCAATCCAAGCGGATCGGGGGCAAACTCCTTGATCGTGTTCAGGGCCAGAGTCATGGCGGATTCCATGGAGTTGGGATCGGTGCCCTGCAGAGTGGAATCGTAGGACGAGTAGGTCACCATGTCCGCGCCCACAGCGGGCACAACCGTGTTGATGACACGGGTTAATCCGTTCTGCGCGTAATCGAGAACGCGATTCACTTCGACCGCGTTGAAGACGTTTACGCTGTCGGGATTGCCGGCATCCTGGCGAGCGCGCGTAACGCCGCGTTGGCGAGCTGACAACCACGCCTTCATGTCAGCGATCATGCCACTGGAGATGTTCTGGGTAGTATCGGTGCCCTGTAGCCCGATCCAGTCGCCTTCCCAGTTTTTCAGGATGAATGTCTTGCCTGTTCCGGCATAGGTGCGGAACAGGTAAGTAGCCAGGTTATAAAATTCATCTTCTTCCGCCTGCGCATTGCCGTAGGTCGCGAATCCGGCCACGTTGTCCTGAGTCACAAAGGTGTAAGTGGTCAGGACAATGGTCTTGAAAGGCATCGAGAGGACCTTGGCGTAGGGGGCGGCTTGGATGAGATCGGAAACCTGAGCCGGATCGGTGGAAGGCCACATCGCGGAACTCTGGTCCGGATACTTACTGCGAAAATTCGGCGTCAGGTAGATGAAGATGGAATCAGAACCGAGTTGCTGAATCCGCTCCGCCCCCTCCACCAGATAATTCTGACTAGTGAAGCCGTAATTCCCAGCAGCATGGGCGATGCCTGCCGAAAAGGAATTCTCAAACTGTTGCTTGGCAGAACTTTGGCTACTGGAGGAGCCGCTTGAAGAGTCGCCGTTTCCAGGCGGCTGGTTTCGCCCACTACCTAGATTGCCGCCTCCGCAGGCGACTGTGAATAGAAGTGCGCTGAAAAGAGCGACCGAAGCGAGGGAGTGCTTGTGCATATTCCTGCCTTCGCGGGAGACTGCAACTTCGGAAGGCAGACGTACGCCCGAGCGCGAGAACCCGCTGAATGTGATTGATTGGCGGCGTGGAAACTATCCGACGCGAATCCGACGCCCAGTAACTCCGGGGTTAGTAGATCGGCCTCGCAATTACTAACTTGCAATCACTATACAGGAATCGCTGTAGAACGAGGGATGAAAAACAGCAGATCTGCCATTTTTTCCAAGCAGAGTGCGTGTAAGTTGCTGAAGGCAGGCTTCTTCCCAAAATCATGCAGGGACGGCCCCCCGGCTAGCCGAGCAACGCTCGGCAAATCCGTTGTGAATGCGGAAGTCAGAATGTAGAAGTCAGAATCAGACGTAAACACCTCAATGTAAGTTGTAGGTTAAGATTCTGCCTTCTACATTCTTCCTTCTGCATTCCCTAGATCATGTCTTCCTTGCCGCGCACGACGACTCGGACGAGGGCGAACTTCGATCCCTTGCCGTCAGGGGCAACAGCGACGAGATGCTGGTTGTCCTCGGTTCCGACTTTCAACTCCACGGCATCGCCCTTGTCACCCTCGTCACACGTGAGCTGCTTGGCCTTGTGATCGCCGGGACGTTCTCTGATCTCAGTGTGGCCGCCATGCCACGAACCCTTGCACTGCAGCACGCTGCCGAACTTGGATAGTTGGCCGGTGTAGTAGGAAATCAGTTTGTCTTGCGAGGCATCGGTTCGGTATTCCTGCGCCACTACTTTCAGGCCGAAAAACGGAGTATTGATGTTTACATTGGCGCTCTTATCGTCGCCCTTGTCATCTTTCTCGATAAGCTTGGCCCCGGGATAGATGGCGAGGCCGGTGGCGTTGGGATCTGCTTCCTTGCTGACGTGGATGCCGCCTACGGGGGTGCTGATATCGACGTTCTTGTCCTCGTCCTGGTCATCCTTCTTGACGTTTACACTGCAACCGGGAAACGCAATTGCAGCCAAGATGCTGAGAGCCAGAAGAGCGCTAGTGACCGAGAGCTTTTGCATGTTGTAGACCTCCACTCGCAACTATGGGTTGCCGATCAATTCCCGCGCCGCGCTGGGCAATGTTGGGGATCGTAACCGGAAGGCGCCCCCGGATCGGAATTTCCCCAAATAAGGCTCGAATCGCGGCTGTTTCTGCCACCGTCTCGCTCGAGAAGCTGCACAGATAGCTCTGGACGTCGGGAAAGTCCGATGCCAAATAGGGATTGCCCATGGCCAGTACTGCTGTCTTAGCAGCCGCATGTCGCAAGATGTCTTGCAGAAGCGCCGCCGTCGCATCCGGCAAAGACACTGAATTTTTCAGACCTCCAGCCGCTTGGGCGACTTTGCCGGCCATTGGAATCACGTAAACCGCGGCAACAATCTGTTGCGCTTGATCAATTGCCTTGAGCACCTGTTGCGACAGTCCCGCAGCTGTGCGCGGATCCACGTAAATCACATTGACGTCAGGCACGCGAAGCCGCAACTCGCGCTCCAGCACCCGGCCGGAATCCATACGAACGTCGTCGGAAAAAATGACAGCAACAACCCGGTTGTGCACTTCTTCCACTGACTGATACGGAAGCCCCGACTTAACAGTTCCCATTCGTTTCAAAGGCAAGAGCTTGCCATTGTCCCGGACCAGGGTAATGGCGTCGTCGGCAATCTGCTGGCCCTGGGAAACATTGGCCGGCTGGGCGATCAAGTTTGGGATGCCCTCGACGTCCACCAGCTTGGCTTTGTTCAGTCCAACCGAAGCTTTTGCCTCCAGAAGCTTCAGGACGGATGCGTCGATGCGCGAACGGGGGATTTCACCCGCCTTAACCGCTTGCAGCATGGATCTGTAGGAGGCGTCCAGGTCGGCGGGGATCAGCAGGAGGTCATTACCCGCCTTGAAGGCCTCAACCGCCGCGCGTCCGATATCGTTGGCATAAAGACGGGTCAAGCCAGCCATGTCCAACGCGTCGGTGACCACGATCCCGTTGAAGCCGAGTTGCTTTTTCAGAAGATTGGTGACGATTGCGGAGGAGGTAGTGCCCACACGGTTGGGATCAGGTTCCAGAGCTGGAACAGAGACATGCGCCACCATCACGGAATCCACCCCAGCGGCAATCGCCTTGCGAAACGGAGGGAGTTCCACGCTTTCGAGTCGCTGCAGGTTGCCACCAACCTGGGCGACACCCAGATGAGAGTCCGTGGCGGTATCTCCGTGTCCGGGAAAATGCTTAGCGGTGGTCAGCATGCCTCCCGCTTTAGCGCCGCGAATGTAAGCAGCCAGTAAATTGCCGACCTCCTGCGGGTCTTCTCCAAACGAACGCGTATTGATGATTGGATTGGCGGGATTGGAGTTCACGTCCGCAACCGGAAAAAAGTTCCAATGTACGCCGATGGCACGAGCTTCCTGGGCCGTGATGCGGCCCATGGCTTCCGCATACTCCTGCTTGCCGGTGGCGCCGAATGCCATGGCATGAGGGAAAACGGTGGTTCCGTTCAAGCGCATCGAGAGCCCACGCTCAAAATCAGCAGCAATCAGCAGCGGCACCCTGGACTCGCGCTGCAGTTCATTGAGCGCCATGGCTGCTTCATAGGGGCCGGTCTTGATCAGAAAGGGCCCGTCTACCGGGATGCTCATAGCGAGCGAGCCAATGTGGTCACGACGAATGCTGTCCCGCAGCTGAACGAAAAGTGGGTCGTCAAGGTTGAAGAAGCGGGCCCGAATCCAGATCATGAACAGCTGTCCCACCTTCTCCTCGTCGGACATTTTCTTCAGAGTCTTCTCCGCCCACTTCTGTCCATCGCGATCGAGCTTGACCGGAGCCGCGCGAAGATAACGCTCTTTAGCCCAAGCCGAGCATGAAATAAGCAATAAGACAGCGATCCAGTAATGGCTGATTCTGCGCATAGGCAGACGATAGCAGAAGCAATAACAGCCTGTCAGGAAGAACCTGCCTAGAGAATGAGGCTTAGTTTCGAAAAGGGAAACGCTTGGGCGCGCGTGATCAGTGAGTTTGCGTAATCAATGCACTTCCGAATACGGAACCGCATTGGGCGTGAGCAGGTCCAGTCTTTCGCTGCTGTTTGTTGCTCCGTACTGAAGCAATTCCAAGCGCCAGGATCCGGCGTGCTTTTGCGCCTCGACATACAGTGTCCCTCTGGCCTTTGGCCCTGAAACCGGAATCTCCAGGTGAGCCTGACCTGCCGCCGGCCTGAATTCAATGCTCCCGGACACAAGCCAACCCTTCCTGATTGGAGTGCCCAGTTGAGCGATCAAGGCAGGACTGGCCTGAGCGGTCGTGACCGCCAGCTTTGCGGGGTCGGAATTGCTCAGCATGACAAGCCCAGTGAGCCCGCCAAACACGGCCAGAGCCAGCCAGATCGCAATCGTCCGTTTCCAACGCCTTCGCGGCGGCTGAGGCGAGTCTTGTGGTGGAATATTGATTGTCACCTGACTTATGTTATCGCACTACGATTGAAATAATGCCGCCCTTACGAGGTTGATCCCATCCTGCTGAATTCGTTCTTCATCCCCAAAACCGTTAAGCCAATGCACGTCAGGTTCGCGGCGGAACCACGTCATCTGGCGCTTGGCATAATTGCGATGCGCCTGCTGCGCAGCCTGGACCGCCTGTAACTTCGTTAATCCGCCACTTAACATCTGCGCCGCTTGCTTGTATCCAAGAGAAGAGAGCACCGGCGCCGCGGCGCCATATTGCGCCAGCAGGGCGCGGGTTTCTTCCAGTAATCCCGAGTCGAACATCTGCTGGGCGCGGACATTGATCCGCTCATACAGGCGGTTGCGATCGGGATTCAATCCCAAGCGAAGAATCTGAAACCCGCGAAGCGGATCGCGGCCCTGCCGCCACATGTCTGTCATGCGCTGGCGCGAGGCCAGGCACACCTCGATAGCGCGGATCAGCTTGGGGGTGTCATTGGCATGAATCGTGGCGGCGGCCGCCGGATCGAGTTTGAAGAGAATTTTGTGCAGGTATTGCGAGCCGCGGTCGCGAGCACGGCTTCGCAGGCGCTCGCGCAATTCTTCGGAGCGCTGCGGACCGGAGAAGAGTCCCTCCAGCAGCGCGCGTAAATACAGTCCCGTTCCACCCGCAACGATAGGAAGATGTGTTCGTTGTCTGATATCCGCGAGTATTTGGCGCGCCCGCCGCGCATACTCGCCAGCGGTCATGTAGTCCGTGGGGGCAACGATGTCCAATAAATGATGCGGGACGCGTGACCGCTCGGCTCCACTCGGTTTCGAGGCCCCGATTTCCACGTCTCTGTACATGGCGACCGAGTCGCAATTGACAATCTCTCCCTCAAAGATCTCAGCCAAAGCGAGCGAAAGCGCAGTTTTCCCGCTGGCTGTTGGACCCAGCACGACCACCAGCAAGGGATCGGGGGGCACGGCTAGCGGAGACTCCAGGAAATATTTCCCCAGTAGCGAATGAGGGTAATGATCAGGACGAGGATGGCAAGGATGATGACACCAACAGCTTCAACCGATTGAACTGGCCGCTTGGATTTGGAAGCTGGTTCGGAACCTTGCACTGGCTGCTGTGACACGCCTGTATTGTAGCGCTCCCTGCGCTGGGCGGGAGACGAACGGACAAGCGCAAGGCTGCTTATTGCAGTTCGTTACGATCAGGGTTGTAGTAGAAGTGGAAGCGCAAGGCGAGATACTGACCGCCGAATTCGCGGGGCAACGGCGGGAATGGATTGGAAGCGGTGATTCCGCCCCAGGCGCCACGGTCCAGCGAAACATCACCCGAGCCGGATACCAGTTGCATGCCGGCAATCCGGCCATCCTTGAGGATGGCGAATTCGATCGTGAGTTTCCCTTTTTTCATAATTGGCGCACGCGCTACCTCGGGAATCAGGTTGTACCAGTTGCCACGGACATCATGCAGCACTCGCGCCAGGTAAGGGCCGAAGTCGACACCCATTGTGTCGCTGAGCACATCCAGGTTGCCGACGACGTCGGTTGGCTGGCGGCCTTGCCCCAGGCCGTAGTCGCCTCCTGCTCCACCAAATCCTCCGCGATTCGCTGCGGCCGCGCGCGCGGCTTGTTCGACGGCGGAACCGGCCGACATGCTGGCCCCAAAATTAACCTTGGGCTGCGTAGGAACCTGCAACTTTGCCGTCTGATTCGTTTGCGGCGGAGAGCCATTAGGCCCGGTCGCCGGCTGTGGTGGTGCACTGCGCGCACTTTGGACAGGGGGCGAGCTGGGCTGAGGTTTCGGTGCAGGAGCGCCGCCGGGTCCCGGAGCGCCAGCCTTGGCGGCGTCTAAGATTTTCCGCAGCTCATTGGGATCCAGGTGCGGCTTGCGCGTGGTCGCAATGCGGTCCTTATCGGAAATGATATTGCTGTTCGGACGCTTGGCCGCCTTTTGCGCGTCCGGAGGCAGTTCCAGAAACGTAAGCTCTTTGTCCCGAATACCGTTGTCAGACCCCACAACCAGCACTGCGCGTTTTGGGAAGAAGCGGGCCAGCTTGGGAGAATTCACAATAGCAATGATGAGCAGCATGTGAACGATCAACGAGATCCAGAACGCCTCGCGCATGCGCGCTCGCGATAAGTCGTCCTGCAACTGCACCAACAGCGTGGGCGAAAAGGTCAGGTCGCGATATGCGGATTCCCAGCGCCGGGCATCGTAAAGATCCCCTTCCGGCGAGCGAGTTGGGCGATTGCTGGAAGTGGCCGGATCAGGGGGCGGAATTTGGATCGTCGACATCGACTACTTAGTTATTAGACACAAACAGCGAGCGCCGGTTGCCAAATGGTTGAATCTGGGAACTCGCTGCCACCTGCTCGAAATTACCCCTATTCTCGCATTATTCTCGCGAATCCGCTAAACGCCAGAAGGACGAGCACTTAAGTTGTGCCCAAAGCATCAATGGCTTGCGGGAGATGTAAATTAATGTAAATTACTGAACCGTTCTGCGGGCAGCGCGTTTTGAGTTCTCAATGCCGAGATTCAGCGGCTTGGATCGCTGAAACTGATTTTCTGGCGATGCTCGCCAATCGCGGCGAGAATCTCCAGCGCGATCGCCAGTGCGCGCCGACCGTCGTTGAGACTTACAACCGGCTCTGAGCGAGTCCGTACCGCATGGAGAAACGATTTTAATTCGGCATGCAGAGGTTCTTCGGCGGTTACTGTTGGTTTTGTCATTTTGATCTGCGGGTTCACAGTCGGAGTACCAATCGAACCTTGCCCTTGATCCACCGTAAATACCAATACGTCTTGCCGACCGTAGTCGATCGAGATGTATTGCCGCGGCTGAAAAAACCGCAGTTTGCGGACGCGCTCCGTCGAAACCCGGCTGGCGGTGAAGTTGGCCACGCAGCCCGAATCGAATTCCATCCTCACGTTGGCGATGTCTACCTTGCCCGACAGGATTGGAAGTCCAACCGCGCGAATTTCTTTCACTGGGAAACTGACAAATGACAAGACTACGTCGAGATCATGAATCATCAGGTCCAGAACGACATCGACGTCGAGCGACCGGGGACTGAACACGCTTAGGCGGTGCACTTCGAAGAACATCGGCTGGGTGATCAGGGGAACGGTCGCGCGAACCGCCGGGTTGAAGCGCTCCAAATGGCCGGCCTGAGCAATCAAGTTTTGGGATTGCGCAATGCGAATCAAGTCATCTGCTTCGGCCAGCGTTGTAGCCAGCGGCTTTTCGATAAGCACGTCAATGCCTGCTTGCATCAAGGCGCGAGCCACGCTCAGATGACGAACTGTGGGGACCGCAACCGACGCGGCCTGGACGCGGACGTTTGAGCGGAGAAGGTCTTCAACTGAGTTGAAAGATTGGGCGGCAAATTCGTTGGCCACAGCGGAAGCGCGGCTGGCATCAGTGTCCACAACGGCCAGCAGACGGACGGGTTCTCCCTGCTGCTGAAGTTGGCGGTAGACGCGGGCGTGATTATGGCCGAACGCGCCAGCGCCAATGACTGCCACCTCGATGGGACCTTCGGTTCTCAGTTGTCGGTTCTCGGTTATTCGTTGTTGGTTCTTAGTTTTGGGTTCTTCGTTCGTCCTTGTTGGTTCTCGGTTTCGCGTTCTTGGTTCGTCGTTGTTGGTTCTTGGAACCTCAGATTTCCTTTGTGTACCTTTGTGTCCTTGGTGGTGAACGTCTTCCTCAGGAGAAAGTCTTTTTCAGAATCGCGATCTGGCCGGCATGATATAGCTCATGCTGCACGATGCCGCTGAACATGCAATAGAAGTTGTAATAGGCCTCCTTCTTGCCCGGGACCTGCTCGTTCAAGCGCGAATCGGGAAAGCCGGCCACGGTTTTGACCAGCCCGTCATGCGTGCGTTTCAGGTGATCGACTGCCTTTTTCCAAGCTGCCTCACTGGTGTCTTTCACGGGAGGAAAATTCTGCTCGTCAGTGAGGCTAACAGCCGTTCCCTCCCCGCGTCGGCGGACAGCATCGTCCCAGGCGGCAATGTGCAGAACCAGTTCCCAGATGCTGTGGGCATCTTTAACGGGCCGGGCGGAAGCCTGATTAGCTTTGATTCCGTCGAGGATCTCCGTGACGGAATCTCCATGCCACGCTTCTCCTTCAAATGCCCGGCGAATCTGATCTGCAAGTAAAGCAGTCTGCGACATGAGCGCCTCCGTATCACCGATGAGTAAATACTATCCACCGACCACTGCGATGCCGGCCTGGTCCGCAGCATCGATCACAGGCTGGCCGTCAATAAGCAGGCATTTGCCCGCGTCGATGGCAAGGCAAGTGGCGCCGGTTTGCTTCATGACCTCGATTGTTTTCACTCCGACGACCGGCACATCGAATCGCATGTCCTGGTTGGGCTTGGCAATTTTAATCACGGTGAGAGCGCGGCTGAGAGTGGAAGCGCCTTGCTCGAGCGATTTCATCAGTCTTCCTGCCCGCTCGATAGTGGCGTCCGTGCCCTCCATGGCTTCCACCGCGACGCACGCCGATTCGGCTACGACCACAGTCTGACCTATGTCGTATTGCGCCAAATGCCGCGCCACCTCGCGGCCGTATTCGATATTTTTGTTTTCCTGCTCAAGAGGAGCCCGACGACTGAGTATTCCAGCTTTTGCCAGCAAGGGCTCCAGCAATGCCGTCGAATTCTCCAGCACGATCCCTTCCTCAGCAAGAACCTTGGCCACGGCGCCGAGCAGAGCATCGGTGTTACGGGTGCGCAGCGATAGCAGCAATTTCGCCAGGCGCCAGTCAGGGCGAATGCTGGAAAAAATCTGCTTGTGCTTGACCTGTCCCGCCATGACCGCGCGCGCCACGCCTTCTTGCTTGAATGTTTCGATTAATCTCGACAACTCCCCTAGCGATAGCCAGTGGACGGCCGCTGCTCCGCGGGATGCGATCCCCGGGAAAGCTTCTTCTTTGATCGCAGCCACGACCACGTCGAACCCCTGCGCGCGAGCGGCATCGAGGACAAGAAATGGAAAACGGCCATTTCCGGCAATTAATCCGAGTTTTTGTCGAACAGGCAAGAGAGACTGACGACCGATGACTGACGACTACTTAATCACGCCTCGGTCCGATTCTTCAATAAACCGGATCAACAAGTCGACATCGGCGCCATGGTCCGTTTCTGCCTTGAGCTTCTCCAGTGCCTGAGTGGTGTTGAGCTTCGAAGCAAGCAGGGTCTTATAGGCGTGATGCAGCTTGCGAATCCGCTCGGGGGAGAAGCCGCGCCGCTGCAAGCCGACTTTATTCAAACCGTAGGCGTGCGTGTCGCGCGAGGCCGATGTCATCGAAAACGGCAGAACGTCCTGCGTGATTGTCGTGCCGCCGCCAACGTAGGAGTGGGCCCCAATACGGACGTACTGATGCACCGGGCAAAGCGCCCCCACGACTGCCCATTCCTCGACGGTGACGTGCCCCGCCAGCGTAGCTCCGTTCACGAGCATGGCATGATCTCCGATGACGGAATCGTGGCCGATATGCGAGTAGGCCATGATCAGCACATGATTACCGATCCGGGTTACGCCTCCTCCCTTGGCGGTGCCGCGGTTAATGGTCACGTACTCACGAATCGTGTTGTCGTTTCCGATTTCCAGATATGTCCGTTCTCCAGTAAAGCTGACGTCCTGTGGCTCGAGGCCAATCGCGCTGAACGGAAAAAGGCGGTTCCTGTCCCCGATTTTTGTCGGGCCATCGATGTTTACGTGTGACAGCAACTCGCAGTTATCACCCAATTCCACCTCGGCACCGATCACGCAGTAAGGTCCGATTTTGCAAGATGCAGCGATCCTTGCACTGGGATCGATGATGGTGGTGGGGTGAACGGACATGCGTTGAGCTGCGCCGAGACTTGCCTGCAATTGATGGGAACCCGCGACTGTCATCTGGGTTGCGAATCGGCGCCCGTGCCCTCTGATGACGCTGATCTTCGAGTCCGCGAACGGTCCACCAGCTGGCAGGTAACGGTCGCCTCCGCGACACGCTTATCGCCGACGTATGCTTTTCCTTCCATTCGCACAGCCGTGATGCGCCAGGCTTTGACCTCAACCTCAATGCGCAGCTGGTCTCCCGGGACCACCGGCCGCCGGAAACGTGCCCGCTCGATGCCCGTGAACACCATCAGCTTGTCATCACGATCTTCCACCTCCGTCAGCAGCAGCGCGCCTCCAGCTTGAGCAATGGCCTCCACGATCAGCACTCCGGGCATGATCGGCAGGTTGGGAAAATGACCTGTAAAGAACGGCTCGTTGATGCTGACATTCTTCACCGCCACAATGCGTTGCTTCCGGGTGAGGTCAACGACCCGATCGATGAGCAGGAACGGATAGCGGTGAGGCAAAATCCGCATTAAATCATTGATATCCAGCGTGGTTTTCTCGACAGCCGGAGTCTCATTTGCGGTTTGGGCAGGTTCCACCATTCTGTTCTCGTAAGTCGAAGATTATACTGTACGGTCCTCGAAAGCCGTCTTTCTTCATGCCAAAGAAAAAAAACACAAGAAAAAAACAAACAGGAAAGCGTGCTGATCGACGTGCGCCTGCCCTGAAACCTAAAAGCGCCTCAGCCACTCTCCAAGTGCCGAACCGTCTGCCGTTCTTCCTTGAGCGGCAATCGGCCATGGTCGAGACCATTCGACAGATGGTGGAAATCGAGTCGCCCAGCGACAGTAAAGCTAGCGTAGACCGTCTGGGACGCTGGCTGGCGGGCAAATTTGAAGCTCTCGGCGGGCATAGCAAATTCCATCGCGCTGCCGATTTTGGCGATCACCTGCAGGTTGATTTTCCCGGACGCGACCGCCGACCGCCCGTCTTGCTGCTGGGCCACCTGGATACGGTTTATTCCCTCGGAACGCTGGCCAAGATGCCGTGCCGGCAAGACCATGGCCGGCTCTACGGACCGGGCGCCTTGGACATGAAATCGGGTATCGCGTTCATGCTTTTTGCCATCGATGCCCTCCGGGATCAGGGTGGAACACTTCCCCGCGCTGTCACGGTGCTGCTGGTTTCCGACGAGGAAGTTGGAAGCCGCTCTTCTCGCCGCATTATCGAGGAACTCGCGAAACGCTCTGCGACGGTGTTTGTGCTGGAGCCTTCTTTCGGGCCAAAAGGCGCCGCTAAAACTGCTCGTAAGGGCGTAGGCGAGTACACGCTGAAAGTTACCGGCAAAGCAGCCCACGCTGGACTCGATTTCGAGGAGGGGCATAGTGCCATTCTCGAGCTGGCGCGCCAGATCGACCGCGTCTCCGGATTTGTTGATCACAAACGGGGTCTGACGGTAAACGTTGGCTTAATTCAGGGCGGCACGCGCGTGAATGTTATTCCCGCGGAAGCGAGTGCTTCGATCGATGTGCGCGTGGTGCGGGCAGGCGAGGCGCAGGGTATCGACAAAAAGCTGCGTTCGCTGAAGGCTTTTGACCGTAACTGCACATTGAAGATCGATGGTGGCATGGAGCGTCCGCCCATGGAACGCACCCCAAAAGTGACTGAACTATTTGCGAAAGCCGCGGCACTCGCGAAAGCAGCGGGGTGGAAATTGGAAGAGGCTGCGGTCGGCGGGGGATCGGACGGTAACCTGACGGCCGCACTAGGCGTTCCCACGCTGGATGGTTTGGGTGGCGTAGGCGAAGGTGCCCATGCCGTGCACGAGTCGATTGTAATTTCCGAGGTACCGAAGCGCGCTGCGCTGCTGGCGGCCCTGATCGAGTCAACATGACGTCGTGTGGCCGGCGGGTGAGGCTCCTATCTGCTGCTATGCCCGTTTTTTGACTCAGAGTTCTGGCTGGCCTAGAATTTCAACAGGGTATTTTGCGCGCTGGAATTGCGCCCGCCGGGGCGCCGGGCGAAACCCTTGAGGAGGTAAGAAGATGCCTGGAAAATTGGGTTTGCCTGAAATTCTGCTGATTCTGGCCGTCGCGCTTCTGATCTTCGGTCCCAGCAAACTTGCCGATTTAGGCAAAGGTCTCGGCGAGGGTATTCGCAACTTTAAGTCCGCAGTGAAAGACGGAGAAGAGGGGACGGAGAAGAAGTCGTAGGCCCTGCACCTCTAGAGAAAAACCGAGATCCCTCGCTTCGCTCGGGATGACAGTGGATGTGAGCATTAGCTAATGCGCGCGGAGACAAGCATTATTACGTCTACATTTTGACGAATCCTTCCCGCACCCTGGACACGGGTATTACCAGCCATCTGCAGGAGCGCGTTCACCAGCACAAAATCAAGCAGTTTCCCGGATTTACCAGCAGGTACAACATCCACCGTTTGGTTTATTTCGAGGTTTTCGGGGACGTTCAAAACACCATTAATCGCGAGAAACAGATAAAGTCCTGGACCCCGCTCCGAACGGGCAGCACTAATTGAATCCAAGAATCCGAAGTGGAATGATCTAAGCCGTGAGTGGGGTCTGCCTGAAACCGTCCGGTTTACGCCTCGCGTTGCTTGATTACTCCCGGCTAAAGCAGAGAAGTGTCATCCCGAGCGAAGCGGGGGATCTGGGTTTTAAGGCCAGCATTGATGCTGCGAAGGTGGGTTTAGCGACTCAGGGGTGAACCCCATTTCGTGTAGCATCCTGTACACCGGTGCCACGGGCAATCCCACTACATTTGTATAGTCGCCTTCGATTCGCGAGATCCAGCGCGAGGCGATGCCCTGAATCGCATATGCGCCTGCTTTGTCCATGGGCTCACCCGTTCGGACATAAAAATCAATGTCGTTGTCAGTTAGTCGATCAAACGTCACCAGGGTTGTTTCCGAGCGCACAACTTCTGTTCTTAGTTCTCGGTTCTCAGTTCTCGGTTCAGCGCCCAGGCGCATAGCCTGAGGAGTTATGAGGCACACGCCGGTCATTACCTGGTGAGTGCGCCCGGACAGCTTTCTCAGCATGCGGCGCGCGTCTTCCGCGTCAGCTGGCTTGTTGAGAATCTCTTCCCCGACTACGACGGTCGTGTCGGCGCCGAGAACAAGCGCGTCCGTGTACTGCCGCGCGATGACCCGCGCCTTCTCACAAGCGAGGCGTTCGACAAAATCTTTCGGAAGCTCGTGCGGCTGGGGCACTTCCGGAATATCGGTAGGAGCGACTACGAAAGCAATACCAGCATTTCGCAACAATTCCTGCCGCCGCGGGGAAGCTGAGGCGAGAACCAGCATGCGAGGGATTGTATCTGGTGACTTGTCTTTCGTTCTTCGATGGCTTCTGATTACGTCCCCACAACTGCCTTCACGACCACCGGTACAACTTCTTTTATCACCGCGGGCACTACAAGCCAACTGATGTAGCCGGCCAGCGCAAACAGAGGCGCGGCAATCAGGACGATCATGACATAACGCGAAGAAGCGTGACTTTCGGCCATACGGGTGTTCTCCTCTGTTTTCCTTTTACGCGCTGAGCAGGTACTTCGTTCCGCGATTCCCTCATCGGGAAACGCAACTTCCTCCTGACAGCGCCTTTGTTCCCCCGATCCCAGTTGCTCATTTATACTTACCCGTTTGCTTTGAGAACGCCGTGCCGCCTGGACAGCCGGCCTGCAGGAGTTCCCCGTGAAGATTCTGGTTTGCATGAAGCAGGTTCCCCAGAAGGACGCACCGCTGAAGCTCAACGAAAGCGGCGCCTGGATCCGGGAAGACGTCTCTTACGAGGTCAATGAGCCCGACGCCTACGCGCTCGAAGAGGCATTGCGTCAGAAAGAGAAACACGGAGGCGAAGTCGTGGTCATCACCTCCGGCCCGGCGCGCGCCTCCCAGGTGCTCCGCGAGGCGTTGGCCAAGGGCGCCGATCGCGCCATTCACCTCGAAGATAATGCTTTCGTGGGCCTCGACGCCTTCAACACGGCTCGGGCGATCACGGCCGCCATCAAGGACGAAAAATTCGATCTGATCTTTACCGGATTGCAGTCCGATGACTACGGCTATGCGCAAACTGGCGTGATCATGGCGGAATTGCTGGGGTGGCCGCACGCGACCATCATCATGCAGATCGAGAAGAGCGATTCGGGCATTCGGGTCAAGCGGGAATTGGAAGCCGGTTTTTTCCAGTTCGTGGATATGCCGCTTCCCGCGGTACTCACGATTCAGTCAGGAATCAACAAACTTCGCTACGCTACGCTGATTGGCATCAAGCAGGCCAAGAACAAGCCGCTGCGCAAAGTCAGCATGGCCGAGGTGCAATCCGCGGTAGGCCAGAACCTGCAGAAAATCGAGCGCCTCTACGTTCCGCAGAAAACCAAGAACACGGAATTTATCGAAGGCGCCGCAGGCGAGGTGGCCAAGAAACTGGTGGAGAAGCTGCGTAACGAAGTCAGAGTGGTGTAGCTGTCGTCACTCGCAGTCGTCAGGTTTCAGGCTCGGCATTTGGCCGGTAGCGGTTGGTCGTTAGCTGGTTGCCGCAGAAGCTAGAAACAATTACGCACTGAGGACAGACGACCGAGGACTGAGGACTGACGTTCTGACGACCGACGACTGACTTCCGATTTCCGGCATCCAAGAAGATGCCATGCCAAACGTTGGGCCGGAACTGGTTCGAACAGAAGAGTTGCTGCTGCGGCAGCAGCGCCGCGGCGGAGTGCTGAAGACCGTCGGTAAAGTGCTGCTGTGGATGGACCTGATTTTCGTTTGCTTCGTTTACGTGGGTCTGCAGACCGGGTCGCACCTGTACTGGTGGTGGTTCATCGGCGAATTCATTCTCGGTGCGGGACTGATGGTCTATGGGACTCACCTCAGGTCCGACGCCAGCCGTCGCTTGACAGAGATGTCGCCGACTGCGGGTACCAGGGATCTGCAGAACGAAGCCGAGCAAACGCGGCGCGCCGGCTAATTTGTGTTCCCGGTCACTGAAACTGGACTTCCACGCGGTTCATAGTACTTCCGAAGACAGGCGGGAGCCTGAGGAGGCACTATGGCGGACATAGCAGAGAAGCGGGAAACGGGCCGCAGTTTGATGTTTGTTGGACTGTCGCTTTGGGTCGCAGACCTGCTGGTTGTGTTTTATCTGCCGGCAGGCATTCGGGCCGGCATGCATGCCACGTTCATCGTCATCATTGCCATCCTGGCGGTAGCCGGGTTGGCGTTGATGATGAGCGGTTGCAGCATGCGCGGCGATAGTGAACCGAGCTGAAAGGGAGCTTATGGCGGATACAGTTCTGGTGGTCGTTGAGCAGCGCGAGGGCAAACTAAACCGCGTTTCCTGGGAAACGCTTACCGCCGGGCAAGCCATTGCCGCTGAAACCGGCTGGACGCTCGAAGCTGCCGTCGCGGGCGCGAGCGTCGCGAGCATCGCGTCGGAAGTCGCCGGCAAGAAAGTTGCCAAGGTGTACGCGATCGATTCTCCCCGCCTGGAACCATATACGCCCGATGCCTATGCTGCAGGGCTGAAGCAGTTTCTGTCATCGAAACAGCCCAAACTCGTGTTGATGCCGCACACATACCAGGTTAGGGACTTCGTGCCCAAACTTGCGACCTCCATGGGACGAGCCGTGATCAGCGACTGTATTGGCTACAAGAATGAAGGCGGAAAACTGCTGTTCACGCGCCAGATGTTTCAGGGAAAACTTGCGGCCGACGTCAGCTTCACTTCCGACGCGCCCTGGTTTGTGACGTTTCAGAACGGTGCTTTCCGTGGCGATAAAGTCGAGGCCGCAGCCAGCGCGGCCCCGGTGGAGACTGTCAACGTCGACATCCCCGATAACCTGATTCGCAACAAACCGCATGAAGTCTTCAAAGAAGCGAAGCAGGCCGTGGATCTCACACAAGCCGAAATCATTGTGGCAGTCGGCCGCGGAATTAAAGAGCAGAAGAACATCGAGCTGGCGAAACAACTCGCGGAAGCTTTGGGTGGAGAATTGGCGGCATCTCGTCCCATTTGCGATTCGGGCTGGCTGCCTATGGACCGTCAGATCGGCTCCTCGGGCCAGACGGTTGCGCCCAAGCTATATCTGGCGCTTGGCATCAGCGGCGCGATTCAGCACATTGTGGGCATGAAGGGATCGCGCGCCATCGTTGCCGTCAACAAAGATTCGGAGGCGCCTATCTTCGAGATCGCCGACTACGCGGTCGTGGGCAATCTTTTTGACATCGTGCCCCCACTCATCGAAGAGGTGAAGAAGGCGAGAGCCGGAAGCTAGACTCCAGTTTCGTGTTTCAGGTTTCGAGTTTCGGGGTGTCTGCGTGGGGTGGGAAAGAGGCCTCACCTTGAGCTGTAGATACAGAGATCTGATTGCTTGGCAAAGAGCTAAAGCGCTTGTTGGTGACGTCTATCGGATCACAGAGAGCTTTCCGGCAACCGAAGCATATGGTCTTACGTCACAGCTACGTCGCGCCGCAATATCGGTGGTATCGAACATTGCTGAAGGCCAGGGGCGCCTTTCCTTGGGCGAATTCATTCACTTCCTGGGACAAGCGCGAGGCTCTCTGCTCGAACTGAAGCCGCAACTAGAAATCGCTATGGACATGAAGTACGTCACTGCAAGCAGGCTTGCCGAGCTGGAATTGCGTACGACTGAAGTGCAGCGCTTGCTCAACGGACTGATAGCATCTCTGCGCTCTCGAAAGGCCGCAGCAAATGGTTGACTCGAAACTTGAAACTTAAAACCCGAAACTGACTTATGCTCATTTTTCGCAAACCTCTGGAAGGTATTGAACGCCCGCAAATGGAGGCCGACGTCGTCATCGTCGGCGGCGGCCCGGCCGGCATGGCTTGTGCCTTGCGTTTGTCGCAGCTGATCGATCAGCACAATGCCGCCAATCCCGATGCGCAGCTCAGCAAGGAGAACATTTACGTTCTCGAAAAATCGCGTGAGATCGGCCAGCACTGCTTGTCGGGCGCATTGCTCGATCCGCGATCGATGAACGAATTGCTTCCGGGCTGGGAAAAGGAAGCCCCCGTCGAGGCCCAGGTCACGAAAGAGTCAGTCTATTTCCTCACAGAGAAGGGCAAGTTCAAATTTCCGGTCACCCCTCCGCCTATGCGGGATCACGGCAACTATGTCATCTCGCTGAACCGTTTTGTGAAGTGGCTGGGCAGCAAGGTCGAGGAAACCGGAATCACCGTCTTCACCGGATTCGCCGGAGCGGAGTTGCTCTTTGACGGCAATCGCGTCATCGGAGTCCGCACCGATGATAAGGGCGTCGACAAGCAGAATCAGCCTAAATCCAATTTTGAGCCCGGTTACGATCTCAAGGCGAAAGTCACGATTCTTGCCGAAGGCACGCGGGGATCGCTCACCAAGCAACTTATCTCCCGCTTCGATTTGGATAAAGACCGCAACCCGCAGACTTACGGCGTGGGAGTTAAGGAACTCTGGGAAGTTCCTTCCGGCCGGATCGCCAAGGGCGAAGTGATCTACACGATGGGCTGGCCGCTGACGAGCAAGGAATACGGCGGGGCCTGGATTTACGGCGGCAAGGACAACGTCATCTCGCTGGGCTTTGTCACCGGTCTTGACTATCCCGATCCGCGTACTGACAACCAGCATGTCCTGCAGACGTTTAAGAAGCACCCGCTCATCGCCAGGCTGCTCGAGGGTGGCAAGATGATTCGCTACGGCGCGAAGTCATTGCCATACGGCGGCTGGTGGGCGATTCCGCCGATCGCCGGCGACGGCTGGATGATTCTGGGCGACTCCGCCGGGTTCCTCAATTCACAGCGGCTCAAGGGTATTCACCTGGCAATCAAGACCGGAATGCTCGCGGCCGAGACGGCGTTCGAAGCCTTGAAGAAGGCAGACTCTTCCACCGCGGTTCTGAGTGAATTGCAAAGCAAAGTGGAAGCCAGCTGGATTAAGCCGGAGCTTTGGAAGGTGCGCAATTTCCATCAGGGGTTCGAGCACGGCTTCTGGGCTGGCATGTTTCATGCCGGACTGCAGCAGTTCACCGGCGGCCGCGGGTTGCGCGACCGCTATCCCGGAAAGCACGGCTATCAGCTCATGAAGCCGCTATCGGAGTTGCCCACCGATGGCGGAGCCGAGGCGCAATTGCTTGGACCCTATAAGGGGGACGGCAAGCTGACCTTTGACAAACTCACCGACCTGTATCACTCCGGCACCAAGCACGAGGAAGATCAGCCCGCCCATTTAGTCATTCACGACACCAACATCTGCGAGCAGCGCTGCGTCAAGGAGTTCGGCAGCCCCTGTCAGAATTTCTGCCCCGCCAATGTATACGAGATGGTGGACGACAGCTCCGCTCCCAACGGCAGACGCATCAGTCTGAATCCCTCGAACTGCGTGCACTGCAAAACCTGCGACATTCAGGATCCCTACCAGATCATCACCTGGGTACCCCCCGAGGGGGGCGGCGGCCCGAACTACGACGGGATGTAACTATGTGGCGCGGACACTCTTGTCCGCGTATGCGTCAGCATAGGCTGGGATAGATGCTCCACCTACTCCGCCCAGTTCTGCACTTTCAATCCGCGTACTCTGCGGAATTCTTTTTCATTATTCGTGACCAGTATCAATTCCGCCGCTATGGCGTGGGAGGCAATCCACAAATCATTATTCCCAATCAGTTCGCCTCCTGCTGCCAAGTCGGCCCGCATCGATCCGTAAACGCGCCCGGCGTTTTCAGGAAGCGACAGAGCAGGCAGCCACTCCAGAAGTTCGCCCAAGCGCGCTAAGGCCGCAACCCGTTGCCGGCTCCGATTTGCGCCAAATGCCAGTTCGCCGTAGGTGATGACCGAGATTGCAGCTTCTCCGGCTCGAAGTTCTTGAAATCGCCGCAGCACGGGCTCGGGCTTCCTCTGCCGGATGTAGATGCAAATGTGGGTGTCCAGTAGGAAGCGGGTCTCCATCTAAAGACCTTTCCTTTTCTGCGGACGGTCCCTGCGGCGCTCCGGAATCTCAAAATCTTCGGGCATCCCCGCCAGCAGATCGAATGCGCGGGTCATATCACCTTTTTTTTCTCTCAATACGATCTCGTCCCCGCGACGGAAGATCTCCACTTCATCGCTCTGCAGTCGGAACTGTTTGGGCAGTCGGACCGCCTGGCTATTCCCCGACCGAAATACTCGCGCCGTGCTCATTATCATCCTCCTGGATGTATATACGTATTGTATATACAGGAGTGCCGGAATGCAATCCCCCTGAGGCACCGCTCAGGTGGTCTGAAACTCTAGCGAACCTTCCTGCTGTTCTATAATAGTTTTCAGTTTCCGACCGCCGGAACCTGGGTTCTACCTTGGCTGCGGCGGCGAGGGTGAGTAGTTGAGCCGAGTTCGACTCGGATCAACTGGGCGATTCGCCCCTTCCATACTGGAATTACCCACCCGAGGGTGCAGGGGGAAACGCCTGTGCCTCCCGTGCTCCGCGAGGAGCACTTGGAAAGGAGACACCCGCCAGCGTGCCTGAGCACTCTGCTCGTGCCACTTTTCCAGCAATTTAGCAATTCGCAGTTAGCGTTTGGTCAACAACGGACTGCTGCCATGCGCAGCAAATGAGCTAAATGTTAATTGCCAACTGCTAATGGCTGCCCTTCTCGACAAATTCGGACGCCAGATCACCGATCTGCGTATCTCCATTACCGATCGCTGCAACTACAAGTGTGTGTATTGCCGGACCGGCAACGAAGGCCCGGTCTATGCCGATCTGGCCTTTTCCGAGTACCTGCGCATGGCGCGAGTGTTTGCAGGATTAGGCATCAACAAGGTCCGCATTACCGGTGGCGAGCCGCTTTTGCGCAGCGGAGTAATCGAATTCGTCCGCGAGCTTTCGCAGTTGCGCAACTCGGAAGGTAAGCCTCTGGACATTGCCATGACCACCAATGGCCATCTTCTTGCGGACATGGCCAAGCCCCTGAAAGATGCGGGCCTGCAGCGCGTGACCGTCAGCATGGACGCTGTCGATCCCGACCGCTTTGCGCGAATCACGCGTGTTCGCGGCGGATTCGACTGCGTGCTGGCCGGTGTTCGCGCAGCCAAGCGCGTGGGACTGGCCCCCGTTAAGGTTAATTGCGTGCTCATGCGCGGATTCAATGAAGACCAGATAATTCCCTTCGGCATGTTTGCACGCGAGGAGGGCGTCACCGTCCGTTTTATCGAATTCATGCCGCTGGAAGAAGACCGGGTGTGGTCGCCGCAGGTCGTCGTTACCCTCGATGAAATTGTGGAGCGCATGTCCGAATATCGCCCGCTGGTCGAAATCCCGCACGAGCGCAGCGAGACGGCGCGGCGCTACGTTTTCGATGATGGCATCGGCGAGATTGGGATTGTCGCCCCCGTCTCGCATCCTTTCTGCGGACATTGCAGCCGCATACGAATCACCTCTGACGGGAAAATCCGAACCTGCCTCTTTTCTGTCTGGGATCATGACCTGCACGAACTGACGACGCGCGGCGCATCCGATGAGGACCTCGTAGCCTTCATCCGCTCTGTAGTCGATCGCAAGGAACAGCGGCATCACATTGGTGAGCCGGATTTTGTACCGGCATCGAGGACGATGGTTCATATCGGCGGTTGACCTTGAACTGCCGCTTCGCCCGAAATCGGCCAGTTTCCCTTGGTTTTGTCGCCATTTTCCGGGGTCCCATGCTTGTTTTGGGCAGATTTACCGGGGCCGTAGTTGCACAAATTACGCTGCAAAGTGCACAATATTGGTGTTGCTCGGCTTCACGGACGCTGGCGTAGAAATTTGTGCCAAACGCCCGGTACCGGCATCTAATAGTTTAGGAACAACTGCAGGTTTCAACATCCCCGTGGGTTGGGCGCATGAGGCGCAGCGAATCCACTGGAACTGGCAGGGCTTTCAACAACCCCGTTCTGGTTAGGGCGATAGCATCGCGGCTTAGAACCGCGGCGTTGACCTGTCCGGAACTGAGAGCGAGAAGAAAAATTGGCTACAGCGGCGACTGTTTGCAGTCTCGAGAATTACCTTTTACTCCCCGATCGCACCATGGACGACCGCATTGCTGCGGCCAAAGAGGCGTTGGGACACGACGCCGTTGTCCTCGGCCATCACTATCAGAGGGATGAAGTCATTCGTTTTGCCGATTTTCGTGGCGATTCTTATCGGCTTTCACAGGAAGCCGCCAAAGCCCGCGGCGCCTACATCGTATTTTGCGGCGTGCACTTCATGGCCGAGAGCGCGGACATTCTCTCGCGTCCCGGCCAGGTGACCATTCTTCCCGACCTCAACGCCGGTTGTTCGATGGCCGACATGGCCGAAATTACTCAGGTGGAAACCTGCTGGGAGCATCTGGTGCGAGCCGGTTTAACCGATGATGCCGGCAGCCGGATCACTCCGATCACCTACATGAACTCGACTGCCGCGATTAAGGCGTTTTGCGGTGAGCGCGGAGGGGTGGTGTGCACATCGTCCAATGCTTCTGCCGCCTTTAACTGGGCCTTTGCTAAGACACCAAAGGTTCTTTTCCTTCCCGATCAGCACCTCGGAAGGAACACCGCCTACCTGATGGGAATTCCGCTGGACCAGATGGTGGTCTGGGATCCTTACATGATCAACGGAGGAATTTCGCCCCAACGGCTGCGCGCTGCGAAGCTGATCCTGTGGAAAGGACACTGCTCTGTCCATCAGCGCTTCCTTCCCGAGCACGTCGACAAAGTACGGGCGAAGTATCCGGGCATTCGCGTGATCGTGCACCCCGAGTGCCGCTGGGAAGTTTGCCAGAAAGCGGACGGCATTGGCTCGACCGACATGCTGATCAAGATGATTCGCCAGGCACCCTCCGGAACGCAGTTTGCCGTCGGCACGGAAATTCATTTAGTGAATCGCATGGGCAGGGAGTTCGCGGCCGAAGACAAAAAGATCATTACGCTGGATGATTCCGGCTGTCTCTGCACGACGATGTTTCGCATATCCCCCCAACACCTCTGTTGGGTGCTGGAGAATTTGGTCGAAGGCAACGTAGTCAACCGCATCAAAGTTGCCGATGACGTGAAATATTGGGCGCGCGTGGCGCTGGACCGCATGCTGGAAATCCACTGACGCGATCCAAAACGCAGATGGTACAAACCCTGATCGAGGATTAAGTTCGACGCAGTAACGTGCCTTTCGGTATCTCGCCACAGATTGTGAATCGACTACAATAAGTACATACCTCTTATGTCCACCCGAACCTTTACCCTGGATCAAGCTCAGAGTCTGTTGCCGGTGCTGGAATCCCTGCTGCGCTCGGCAATCAACGGCAAGAAACTCATCGAAGAAGTTGACGCCGAGATGCAGGACACTGCCCATAAGGTCTTTCTCAAAGGCGGCGTGTTGCTCAACATCGTGCATCTCGCCCGGCGCAAAGCGGAGCGCGAAAAAGCCATTCAAGGGGTCAAGGACGCTGTGGCGGAAATCGATGCCACCGGAGTACAGGTAAAAGATATCGACATCGGACTGCTGGATTTTCCTTGCCGGGTTGAGGGCGAAATCGTCCTGCTGTGCTGGAAGCTTGGTGAAAAGGCCATTACTCATTGGCACAGCACTGACGAGGGCTTTGCCGGCCGTAAGCCCATTGACGAACGCATCCTGCGCGCCGGAAAGAAAAAGAATTGATCCCCTTCATCCGGCCATAACCACAGCAAACCCCGCCAGAGCAGAAGCATCCTAAGCTGCCGGAGGCAGTGGGGTGTCCGACGCCGAGCTGACGTCAGTCCTTTTTCTTCTTTTGCTTCTGGTGGGTTTGGCCCAGTTGCTTGGGTATGTTTTCGTCAAACTGCGCCAGCCCAAGGTAGTCGGCGAAATCCTGGCTGGGGTTGTGTTAGGACCGGCCTGCCTCGGACGTCTGCCACTGGCCTCAGGCATCCTCGCGTCAGCCAGCCATCAGCAAAGCATTCTTACCTTCATTTACTGGCTCGGTCTCCTGCTGCTCATGTTCCTCTCGGGAGCGGAAACGCGTCAGTTGTTCAGCCGCGAGGAAAGGCGAGAGGTCGGTTGGCTCGCGATTGTCGGGACTGGTATTCCCTTCCTCCTGGGTCTAGCGCTAGGCCCATGGCTGGTTCGACCCGCTTTGGCAGGGCCGAATGGGAACCGCTGGTCCCTGGTCATCATCCTTGCCGTCGGAGTGGCGGTGACCTCGGTTCCGGTCGTGTCCAAGATCTTCGCCGATTTGAAGATTCTGCACACGCGCTTTGCGCGGTTAGTGCTCGGAGTGGCGGTGCTGGAAGATATCGTGCTATGGCTGGCGCTGGCCATGGCCACGGCGCTTGCCGGAAAAGCAGCCCTCCACCCCGGCCAGATGACCCTTCTTTTGGTTGCTACTGTTTGCTTCTTCGCTTTGGGTCTGACGCTGCTTCCGCGGGCTGTAAAGCGCATCAATAAGTCCCGATTCAATGTGTTCGCGCAACAATCTCCAGTGGGTTACGCCATTGCCGTTCTGCTTGCCTACTGCGTCGTCGCGGGCTTGTTGAATGTCAGTCTGGTATTTGCCGCATTCCTCGCCGGCTTTGCCGTGGTGCACAAGAAGCGCAGACTCTTCGCCGACGCGCTCGATTCCATTGGCAAGGTTTCTTTTGCGTTCTTCATTCCCGTGTATTTTGCGCTGGTGGGGCTGAAACTCGACCTCATCAGAGGCGTTTCACTGGGAATGATGATTGCCTTCATTGTGGGTAGTTGCATCGTGAAGATTCTGTCGGTTTCCCTGGCGGGCCGGTTCGCCGGTTTTCGCGGACTCGACTTGATGAACCTCGCTATCACGACCAACGCTCGCGGCGGGCCTGGCATTGTTTTGGCGAGCGTTGCATTCGAGGCTGGAATCATCAGTCCGAAGTTCTATACGACTCTTGTCGTGGCAGCTGTTTTGACCTCGCAAGTCGCCGGGGCTTGGCTGGACTACGTGCTGCGGCGCGGCTGGCCGCTGCTGACGCCCTCGATCAGTTCCGAAGCATTAACTGTTCCCGGTGAGGGTGGAACTGAAGCTGCCTAAGGCACCTTGGGGGCAGACGAACTTACCCCATCCTTGTTTTTCCCGCTCATCCACTTATAATCGTCCCACGGTTGTTCAGCCCGGCTTAGACCCAAATCGTTTGATAGTGGATGATGAACCACCAAAAACTTAACCTTCTGTGGAAATTCGCAGCGTTTTTGGCCGCCTTATGGCTCCTGACCTCGACCGCGCTTTACGCGGTCATGCGGCGCCCCCCAGAGGATTTTGCCCGAGTGATGGCCGAGGTGCCTGGACCGGTCGCCTTCCTTGTGCTCCCCTTCGAGACGCTATGGACGCACGCCCGCGCGGGCACGCTGCAGATCGGCGACCCCGCGCCCGAGTTTACGTTAACGAAACTCGATAAGAGCGGAAGCGTGGAGTTGTCCACCCTGAAACAGCCGGTGGTCCTTGTGTTTGGCAGCTACACTTGACCGCCCTTCCGGCGGGAGGTTCCCGCCCTCAACCAGCTTTACCAGCAATACGGCGATCGGGTGGCGTTTCTCGCCGTGTACATTGTCGAGGCGCATCCCAGCGACGTCTGGCAGATGGAAAGCAACATCCGTGACAATGTGGTGTTCGCCAGCCCCCGCAGCCAAGACGAGCGCGCCTATGTGGCCGGAGCCTGCGTGCGCAAGCTGGGTATCAAATTCCCGGCGGTGCTCGACGAATTCGATAACCGCACCGAGCAGGCCTATACCGGCTGGCCTGATCGCATTTACTTGCTCGACGCCAATCACCGCGTCGTCTATAAGAGCCGTCCCGGGCCGTTTGGATTCAAGCCTGACGAGCTGAGCAAAGCCCTCGCGCAACTGCACTAGTACCGGGGTAATTTCTCACTTGGCCGTGCTTGGCCCCGCCAACGGGATTTGATTGTGTAAGGCTGCAAGCTTCCAGCCGCCATTTTGTTTCATGTATACATGCGTAAAGTGCAGTGTCCCGCTGAAAGTCGAATTCGAGTCCGCCACCCAGGTGTGCTGCGGCCCAAACTTGGCGCCGGTTCCTTTCGCCTTCAACTCCCCGGTCACGACCGCGCAGTCCCCATAGAACCGGAACTGGAGGTTCTGTCTCTCATACTCGTCCCAGTGAAATTTGCCCTGTCTTATCAGGTCGGCTAGTGGCCTGAAATATTCGTTAAGCCAGGTCGTCTTGTCCTGCCTGTACCCCGTGATATCCGTCTGCACGTAATCGTCCGTTATCGAATTCGAAACAGTGTCCACGTCCCCCGCGATACTTGCCTTTCGGAGTTCGTCCATGAAGGCGCGCAGCTCGGCTTCTGCGATGGGGTCCGATGCGTTCACATTCTCCTCGGAAATCTTAGTCGCATGAATGGTTGAGGTTGCTTTCAGTTCGCTCCCAGGCTCGCCAAGATAAGAGGTCAGCGTGTAAGTGGTTGGTGTAACTCCCGACTCGACCTCCTTGTAATCAAGCTTTTTGCCATTGCTCTCAAATTCATCACTTAGCACAAACTGGTCTCCCTCCCATTGCGCGAGTTTAGACATGACCAGACAGCCGTTCTTAAGCTTGTTGGAACACCAAAGCGTCCGATACCCATGTGCATCCTGATCGTACCAAGTCACACTGAGGCCGCTCATTTCGCCGCTTGAATCCCTGATGTATTCATTTTCTACTAGCGACATGCCTCCTGGACCTGGCGACCAAAGCGCTTCCCCGTCGCCCGTGCTCCCGTCCGAACGCTCCTCGCGCTGCGACCACCTTCCCAACTGTGCGTCAAACAACTTTTGCATTTCGGGATTCGGGGACTTCGTTCGCGCCGCCAAGATGTCATCCTTGTGCGGGTTGGCACTGAGCGCTCCAGATGGTCCGTCGGGAACTTTTGTGGCTGCAATCTTCGATACGCTCTTCAATTCTTCGCCGGGCTCGCCGAGCTCCAGGGTTTGTATGGATGAATTATCGCTAGCACGCGAGAAAACCTCGCGCCATGCTCGCCGGTGGCCACGCTGTTCCCATTCGCCAGTCATCTCGAGTTGGTTGTCTCTTAGAGCGGCGTCAAATGCTGTACAGCCCTCGTGGTTAATTTCAGCGCACCAGATGCCTTGATATTTCTGTGCCCTGGTATTCCACCATATGGCGGCGTAGTCGTAGGAATCGCCTTTCGGTGTACTCAGACGATTCTCTTCGATTAGCGTGAGTCCACCCGGAGCAAGCCGCCAAGTCTCGTCCGCCGATCCCGCCTCGTGCCAACCGGGATCGGTGGTTAACTTGCCTGACCATCGGCCGGTCATCAGGCGTGACACTCGCTGCATCTGGATACTCGATGTGACGCCTGCCGGCGTGGTCCCCGGCAATTGATCCGAAGCACTCGCATTTCCCTCTGCGGCTCTCAGAATTCCGTCTAGCGCCCCACGATCAAATTCCTTGCCCTCCAGGAAAACTTCCGAAATTTTGGTGGTGTTATGGATATCCTGCAGCGGATCAGCATCGAGCAGCACAAGATCGGCAATCTTCCCCTTTGCGACGGATCCGTAGCGATCGGCCGCTTTCATGAATACGGCAGCATTGCGCGTTGCGGCCTGCAGCGCCGCAAGCGGAGTTAATCCAGACTCCACCAGAAGCGCAAGTTCATCATGCAGGCTGAAACCCGGGAAGCAATATGGATTGCCCGTATCGGTTCCAGCCAGCAACGGAACGCCTGCGCGAAACATCGCTCCAACAACTCTCTGGCTAAACTGGAATTGCTCTCGCTCTCGCGCATAATCGGTTGCAGTCCAGCTTTTCACCCGGAAATCATCCTTGGCTGTAAGCCAGTTCCGGAATTCTCCACTGAAATATTGCAGTCGACGATCGTTCAGAAATTGCGGATCATTCAATAACCCGAAGGATCGCAGCACTGTCAATGTGGGCACTTGCCAGTTGCCGTTCTCTTTCAGCAGTCCGAATAGGTCGTTACATTTGGTTTCGCTGTAGCTCTGAGCCGCTTCTGCCACTATGGTGGCACGTTCCTTCATCGGTGCAGTGGGCACCATCTTTGCCTGGAGCTCTTGCTCGCGCGTGGAGCACGCGACGTCAATACCGTAGAGGTGCTCGAAGGTCTTCTGTTTAGCACGGGACGCATCCCACGCACTCACTTGAAGCGGTACGTGGCCCTCGAAAGGTATGCCGACCCGCGCACTTTCGGCAGCGATCGCGAAGTAAGCGTCGGGCGTAAGGCGGCTGTAGACCTTGATGAAATCTGCCCCCTTTTCCTTTTGGTCATCGACCACTTTGCGCGCCTGTTCGGGAGTGGTGACTTCGATCGACTCCGGCCAGACTGCTGGATGCCCATCGACGATCGGGCTGGCGAGGTAAAAATGCGGAGCAAGGAGATGTTTTGCCGCCAATTGCGCCCGGAACTTCTTCGCGTCCGGCGGCCCAAACATGTCGCGGACTCCCGTCACGCCGTTTGCAATGTAAAGAGAGTAAGTGGATTCGTAATCCCACGTGTGCACGTGCATGTCCCAGAGGCCAGGGATGAGGTACTTACCCCGTCCATCCACGATCCTGGCGCCCGATGGGACGGCAACATCTTTGCCTGCCCCGATCTCCGCGATCTTGCCACCCGAAATGACTACCGTCTGGTCCGTAGCTTCTTTGCCCGTTTCAGTATCAATCACAGTTACATGATTGATGTAAGTTCGCGGTTGTGGTGCAAACTTCGATAGGTTCTGCGCGGCCGCAGTGAAGCACAGCGCGATTGGAAGCAAAGCTAGCATCATCCTCATGGGTTGCCCTCGTCGCCTTGGTTTTGGCTCGAAATTCTAGCTCAAAACATAGCGGGCGGGTTTCTCGGGGAGCCCGGGGCAGGCCTGAGCGCGTTCGTCAGACGTCGAGGGTTTTGATAGAACTCTACAATGACGGAAATGCAATGCAAGCGTGCAGATCACAACGGAGTAAGCGCGACGCATCGCCCGTACATCGGGCGCGGCCGCTTTTCGGTGCTGGAACAACACCCGCGTCTACTGCACGGTGATGCTCACGGGGACGGACGGAATTCCGTTCGCAACTACATACAACTGACTCGCGCCGGGCTCGATGTTCGCGGGAACATCGAACCGGGTGGATACACGCATGCTTCCAGTGGCCACGCCCATGCTGCTGTGGTCGTGCGTCCTGCAGTAAAACACGTGCCCGGTGGCGTTGTTCACGATACGGACGAGCGGATAATTGGTCGCGTCCTGAAAATCGTCGCCGTAAGCTGACCCTTGCGTCAGTCCATTGAACTGCGTTCCGCTTATCGAGTAGTTCGGAACGCCCGCCGTGACCGACGTCGGAGCCGACTTGATCACAGGCTGCCAGGCTCCTTTAAACGTGCCGGCTGTAGTCAGGATTTCTACGTCGGTGGTGAAATCCGTAAACATGATTTGGCCGGTTGGGAGCACCAGGAGATGGCCGACAAAGGAGGCATCATTGACGGCATTCGGAGGTGCCGGAAAACCATTCAGTGTGCTTCCGTTCCACTCATAGAAATTCGCTGGTGCGGTGAAGGTTCCGGTAAAAAGGCTCGCCATGACAATTACGTTGCCATTTGTCTCGATCGCCGCGGGGGCATCGTTTGCCGCGTCATTGCTCGGGAAATCGGGACCTGCGGTCCAGGTGCCCTTCGCCACGTTGTAGATGGCGGTGTGACCTGGCGAACAATCGCTTGACCCGGTATAAAAAACCGTACCATTGGGCCGCAGAATCGCAGGCCCTACCTCGAAGCTTCCTTTTCCAGTACCGCAACTGGAGTCCCACAACTGCACGATCGTGCTGCCGGCGCTGCTCCATGTCCCCGTGCTGGGATCCCATAATTCTGAATTCGAGCCCGTAAAACCGGCCGCTGCGCACGCGGGCTGGTCGCTCGGGCATGCGACATAAGCATCGACCGTCAGAACTTTGCCGTTTGGAAGTAGCGTCCACCCTTCTTCGTCGTATTCGTCAAATTTGCTGGATTGGTTCAACTCCGTCCACGTCAGAGTGCCTCGGTTGAAGTACGCGGCCAAGGGTGCGTTTTGCAGCTGCAGGCCAACGCCGCAGCAATCCGCCTGCATGTAAGTTCCATTCGGGAGCACGATAGACTCAGCATCCCCAATGTTCGCCCAGAGTGTTGGCGAGCTCGGCGGATTCACCGCCGTCCACGTATTCGTCACCGGATTGTAGATCGCGCCAAGATTGGTCCACTGCCCTTCCGGCGGGCACTGACCCGCGGGGCACAGATATTCGCCCCCTTCTGCAATAACTCTGCCGTCGGGCAATACGGCCGTGCTGAAGTAAAGAGGAGCGTAGTCAGCAGGCATACTTGCAACTTGGCTCCAAGTTCCATTGACGTAACTGCCATTAATATCCGGCGTCAGAACGTACCACGCGGTAAAGTCGAGGCCGGCGCAATTTGCCCCGCCGCAGTTCGGTTCCTCGTGCGCTAGAATCCGTCCGTCGGTGAGCAGCAACATAGCTCCTATCGAGACTGGAGGAGCGTTTGTGAGTCTTGCCCAGAATGGCGGCGTCGTGGACGCCAATGACACGGTATTGGAATGCCCGAGATGCACTGCCGGCGTCTTCACCCGGCTGGGGTGTGGCGGCAAAACACCATTCTGACCAGAAGCGAATACCGCTGAACCGGCCGCAAGAAACAACAGATAAACGGCGATTGGAAAACTGCTACGCACGCGCATGTAGATTTTCTCCATCACTTCCTTCCGCTCCAGAGCAGCCGGTGAAGGAGAGTGGAATTTTTCCGTGTCGGGAACAAAGCACACCGCAACGTACAATGCGAGAGCAACCCCGGGCAGGTCTATACGCGGCTCACCGTAAATCAGAGTGGGAATGTCTGTATTGCCGCGGCGTGGAGTCCGATGCCATCGCGTCGCGGGTGCCAAGAACTTGGCGGCAGGCGGGATGTAGAGCTCAACACGCTCGTCGGAGATTCCCAGAAAGATGACTTTGACGTACCAATCTAGATGTGCACTCGCGTACCGATCGCGGTCGCTTTGGTGCGGCAGCAACTCTCCCACCCGCTCTTCGCCGCGGCAGAATATGTCGCAATCGGCGGCATGCCATCAGCGGACTTCACATTGATCCCGCGCCCGCCGGAGCAGGCGCCGAGACTTTGGCGTTGCGCCGGCTGTCTGGCGGGACCATGTTGTTGGCGCGATAGTAAACCACCAGTTGGCCGTAATGTTCGGCGCTGTGCTCGATGGCGAACGTCCAGACGTAGGAATTGTGCGCCAGCCGGTTGCCCAAAAATTTCGTTGTCTTATCCAGTCCGGCGTCGCCTTGCTCTTGAATCACCTTCGCTCCGTCGGCGACCGCCTCCTGCACGAACTTGACCACGTCGGATTTGGTCTTGAATTGGTCACGTGTCGGATTATCGCCCTCGCCGAAGTTTGGCCCGACGTTAGATCCGGAAATCCTGCGCGTCAGAACGAAATCCAATGCCGCTGCGTGAAGAAGGTTCAGGGCAAAGGTGCGCTCATCCTTCTGCACCTTGAAATCGTACTTGTCTTCGGGAAAATCTTGCGCCATAGCGATGAGTTTGTTGCCGATCTGATTCCATGCCCCCAGTATTTCATCCGCACGCGAAAGTGCCGGTGCCGGTGCCGGTGCCTGATTCTGTGCTTGCCCTGGACTGCTTATGCTCGTTCCTGCAAGAAGAAGAATGGTGACGGTGAGCGCTAAACTGGATTGCTTCCAGAATGGATTTCTCATGAGTGCCTCCTCGCTTTCAAAGTTTGAACCTGGTTTCGTCCATCGGCGGATCGTGATGATTCTTCCGGCCTGCGACAGCGTACCCGCTGCGTTTGCGATCCCGAGGATCACATTCACAATTCCCTTTACCGCAACGTTCTTGCCACGCGAAAACCCATAATTGCATTGCGATAATCGGCTGGATTCCGCTCTCGTGTGGCCGGTCGCAACAGCCACGCCGGAAACATCCACGAGCCGCCGCGATCAACTCGAAGGCAATTGCCTTGGCCGTCCTTCGCCTTGGGGTCGCTCGAAGGGGTCTCATTCGCCCTCCCGTCGGCGGGAATGCCGGCGTAGCTGTTGTCGTAACAGTCCTCGGTCCACTGCCAAACGTTTCCTACCATGTCGTAAAGGCCGAATGCATTCGGCGGCTTCGCGCCCACCGGATGTGTCTGGCCATGGTCGCAAACAAGACCTTGAATGTTTTGGCATCCGGAGTTGGCATTGAACCAGGCGTGCTCACGAGCCGCTGCGTCATCATCGCCCCAGTAGAACTTAGTTTTCGTTCCGGCGCGTACGGCATATTCCCACTCCGCTTCGCTGGGCAGCCGATAAGGCCCGTTGGCTGAGGCCGCGCTAACGCGATGAGCCTTGCGGTTTAACCATGCGATATACGCATGCGCATCCTGCCAGTTCACGCACACGACTGGATCACGGTCAGTCTGCGCATGGCCGGGATCCTTCCAACTCAAGCTCGGGTCCTTCTCGTATTGAAAGATGGCGCGGCCGCGGCCGCAACCGTCACCGGCCGGATATCCTGTCTCCCGGGCGAATGCCGCGTACTCGCCACGAGTGACGGGATACCTGCCCAGAGCAAAGGAGCGCAATGAGACCTGATGTTGCGGGCCTTCGTCAGCAACCGATCCCAGATTGCCGCCGTGACTCGCAGCCCAGGATTTTTCCTCGGCGGATGAGCCCATCGTGAAGCTGCCAGCAGGAATAACGACCATTTCCGGGCAGGCGGCGCAGTCGCCGAACACAGAGCCGGGAGCACGTCCTGAGGGGCGCGCGGTACCTTGTCCCCAGGCTAGTGAATAGGTGAGCAGAACCAGGAGTGAGAAAGTTTTTGTCATACCAACTGAACCCTCCGGGATTTGGTTCATCAATTTAGGCCGCCGGTGCTCGCCTATTTCTTGGACTGGTCATACACTTCGCGGACCGCATTGATCACTGTCTCCGGTTCGTCGAACTGGATGTATTCCGAGCTGTGGTGCGCAAAGATCTGTTTCGAGTTCGAGGACTGTGACAGGAAACGCGCCTGGGCCGCCGTCATCTCCTTTTCATATTTCAGGTGTTTCGGCGTATCGGGGGGCTTCTCTTCCAGGTGGCCGACGCCGTGGTTTCCGCTGGTGAGTACGCGAATGGGCCGCGAGCCGTACGAGGGCCGATGCTCCTGCAAGTACATTTCGTCTTGCGTCATCTGCTCCATTTCAGAAGCGTACGCTTCATACAGTGCGACCTTGGTTTGTGCGATTTCCAGGAGCTTGGCGTTCAATTCCGCAGACCACTCCTTCTCCGGCAGGCCGCGAAAAAACTGTTGGGCGCAAGTCTTTCCCCGATCATTGGAGCTTGATCCTAAAGGTGGCAACGGCTTGTGTTCGGCAACCGCTTTACCACATTCCCGCAGCCGGGAAGCGAATTCCTCGCGTCCATCACGATCGCCGTCTTGCATCTCCTTCGGTTCGAGGTCGGTGAAGTCGGCATCAACCATGACCATACCCGCAATCTCGTCCATGTATAGGACCGCAAAAGTGCGCACGTTGTCGCCACCAAAGGCGCTGCCTACCAGAATATAGGGCCCAGCGATGCCAGCGCGATGCAGGGCGGTGTGCAGTTCCTGGGCGATGCGCAGGCTCGTGCGCGGCATGGGACCCGGATCGCTAAAACCAGCCCCGGCTCGGTCGTAGCTACACGCTCGTGTCCATTTTGCGATCTGCGGCTGCACCTTTGACCACGCCGGCGCCCAGTCTTCATATCCGGAATCGAAGACCACTGTGGGAGAGCCACTCCCGCTGCAGTAGAGATTCAGCCGGAATCCGCCCACATCGACCAGCTGGCCGGGCCTGGCATAAACGATGTCCGCGGGAGTGCCGCCCCTCCCCGGCTGTTGGGCGAAAGCCAAAGCTGAAATGAGCGCTGCCAGGAGCAGGATTTGGGTTCGTTTCATGTTTCTCACCGCCTTAGGTCGGAACTAGTCATTCGCCTCGATGCGACGCCAGCTCATTTCGGACCACTTGGCCGTCCTTCATCACAAACCGCACTCGCTCTAATTCCGTGATGTCGGCGATGGGATCGCCACTGACTGCCACGAGATCGGCGAATTTGCCGGGCTCGATAGCTCCAATGCGATCCTGCCAGCCCAGCATTTCCGCTGCGTTGGTTATGATCGCACGTATCACGTCAAGCGATGGCATTCCCGCTTCGTGCAAAGCGGCAAACCTTCCCATCGAATTCTGCCCGCGTGTTTTTCCCGGATAGTGCCAGCTCACGTCTGTTCCAGCCGAGAACTTCACTCCTGACTTCAGAACCCGCTGCAGCAGTTCGTTGTAAACCTGGTCGCCGGTCGCATCGGTCGAGTCGGCAAACCCCGACTTCAGAACCCGCTGAGCCAGATCGTCATACCGTTGCCGGTTACGCTCATCGGCTCCGAGGCGCTTAGCTCGCAGCGTTGAATCCTCCGCAACCGTTGCCTCGAAGCGTTCGCAGAAGAGAGGCCATAGCTGGTGGGTGTGAAGTCGAAAAACATTCCCTTGGCCCGCATCTGCTTAAGTTGCTCCTCGGTTATCTCATTGCCGTGCTCGATAGAATCTGCGCCCGCGTCGATCGCAGTTTGAACTGGTCTTGTCAGCAGCATGTACGGCAACTTTCAGGTGCGGGATGCGGCAGTGGGCAACTGGGCCGTGATCTGCGCACCGCACAAAAGCAGCATGCCTGCCACAACAGAGATTGTTCGCCCCTTCATTTCGAATACTTCTCCTCAGGTGCGTTAGAGATTAAGCCAAAATCGGTTCAAGGCAACGGCCTGTCCGAAATTTTGGCTGGTCTCAAGTTGCTGGTTCAACTACTACACAATACATCTGTTCTACTACAATATACGTTGTATTGAGAAATTAGACGCATCCCCTGCAGACCGGTTAGCAAGGAGTGCACAGCTCTCAGTGTTTGAGGACAAAACAGCAGGCAGTGTGTGCGACGGTTTCAAAGACGCCAGCTACAACAACAGCTGCGAACAAAGATGTCAGTAGGAGGCTGGCTGCTCGGTGTGTCGCTTGCGCCGACCCAGCGAGGCGGGCCAAGCGATGGCTCAGATGCGACGAAGCTGTCGCTTGCAGAAACATCGTTTCTTCGGGGACCGCAAGTTTGGCGAGCGCTCGAACCAGTGCTTCTCCCTGCGCCCGCTGGATGACCGAATCATCGCAAGAGAGTTCACGATAGAGTGCCATCCGCATTCCCGCGAGCCAGACGAGGGGATGGAACCACAACGCGCATAACGCAACTTCGTAGAGCAGGCGGATCAAATTGTCATGTCTCTTGGCGTGGGTCATTTCATGCAGCAGGACAGCGTCCAATTCCTGGCGGTTGAGTAGTCGATCGATGCCCGCGGGAAGCAAAATGCGTGGATGAAGGACGCCGCCGACTGCGGGGGCCGGATACCCGTTGTCCCAGCTCACGGGTATGCCGTCTGCCAGAAAGCCGGATTTCACATCGTGACGGCCGGCAGGAACTTGCACCTTGCGATGCTCCTTGCATAAGCGCCATGACAATCGCACCAGCATGATAAGTCCGCCCGTTATCCATATCACGACGAGTACGACGGCAATCCGACCTTGTTTCATGTACCGCACCAGCCCAACCAAGGCACCGAGTGGTTCGGACCAAGCCAAGTCTGGCGTCCAAAGCTTATCGATCAGTGCTCCTGAAGGCACAACGAAATTGACTGCGGTCACCACCCAGATCCAATATTTTGTGGTAGCGCTTGCACCTCGGATTGATGTCAGCAACCAGGCTGCAAAGCCGACCATGGATGCGTATAGCAGGTGGACGCCGCAGTGATACATCACGTTGATAACGTTATGCACCTTTGCCTCCGCGACCGTGGTTGTTCTTATCGCCACGAGCTGCACCTTGCAGCGTCTTAAGGTCCCGCAAACTTAAAGCGCCGTTCTCGATCAGATTGGAGACGAGAAGACGCGGCGATCCGCCAAACAGTTCCAGCAAGTCGCGGACTAGCCTGCTGCGATACTGGTTCTGATCGAAGGCCGGCTGAAAAAGTTGGGCATTGCCGATCTTTTTCACTTTCTTCAAAGCACCCTTCTCCTCAAGTCTGTAGACGAGCGTCTGGACCGTCGTGTAAGCGACGCGTTCGTCCTCCGGCAGGCTTTCCAGCACCTCACGTACCGACGCGGTTCCCAGCTTCCAGTACTGCTGCAGAATGCGGGTTTCGGCTTTTGAAAGACGTGGCTCTCTCATGATCTCCTACTTGTTCCGGCAATACTACTACGACCGACCGCATATGGACCATTCTTCGTCTTTCATTTAGGAATGGCGCGCAGGTCGGCATCAAGGCACGAGTTCGCATGCGCCAGGTGCGCCAGTTGATGAATGCTCGAATAGACACTCAACTGAGCGCAGTCGGCGAAACAGTCCCGCGCGTAGGCGGGTTGCCGACTTACTTGACCCCGCTTTTCACCAGCTCCGTTTCCATTTCGTCAGCCCACTTTCACTGCGAGCATCGAAACTGACCCGCCATCTACGCCCTCAACGGGAAACGTGACCGGATCGGATGACGTGCGAGTGCCGGCAACGTAGAGCAGGGGCAGATAATGATCTGGTGTGGGTACCGCCAATTCCGCTTCGCTGCCGAGCTGGTGCTCGTAATTCACCAGTGGCTTGTATTCTCCGGCTAGAAGCAGTTCGCGGACCCGAGTTTCAAACGACACAGCCCAATCATACGGCTCCGGTACGTGCCTTCCCCAAGCATAGGCATGCAAATTGTGCACCAGATTGCCGCTTCCAATAATGAGAATACCTTCTTCGCGGAGCGGCGCCAGCCGTTGGCCGACTTCATAATGGAATGACGGCGGCTGCCTCTCATCGATGCTCAGTTGAACCACTGGAATGTCGGCTTGTGGATAGACGTGAAGCAGAACCGACCAGGTACCGTGGTCGAGTCCCCACCCATCGTCGCGGCGCACCGGAAGTGGTGCAAGCAAATGCTGTACACGGGTGGCCAGTTTGGGATCACCCGGAGCGGGATATTGTACCCGGTACAGCTCGCGCGGAAAGCCGCCGAAATCGTGAATCGTCTTCGGAGCCGTGCTCACGCTGACGGCCGCATCTTCGATGTACCAGTGCGCGGACACCGCGAGTATTGCCTTCGGCCTCGGCAGGGCCGCACCGATGCCTGCCCACCGCTGCGTATAAGGGTTTACCAGCAGCGCATTCATTGGATTCCCATGCCCAATGAACAACGCTGGCATCCGCTCAGCCATGGTTGATCTCTCGTCGTTACGCTGCCTTTTGCGCTTGGCCTGGCATTACGCCTATTTGTCTCAGCATGCCCATGAGATCGTAAAAAAGATTCTCTTCCACGATCTGGCCCTTTTCGTTCCAGTGTGCGACGGTACAGAAATCAAGGTGGAAGCTTTTGCCCGTGGCCTGAATCACGGTCCCGTCAGGCAGTGCACCGTTCAGAACCCAAAAGACTTGCCAAGTTTGATCGTAAATCCGCTGCGGTCATGTACCTGCGACAGGTTGAGCATATATCGGTAACCCACATCGATTGCCGCGCTTTTTGCAAAATACCAGCGCAATCCCCAAAC
>DASSIO010000284.1:0-30027 GCA_035691825.1 Terriglobales bacterium
CGCACACAGTCTTTGCAATAACTATCGCTGGTTTTATCTTTCGGAAGAATTCCAGTGGATTCTCAAGCTGGGTGTGTGGTTGAAGACGGAAATCGCGAATGAAAAACATGTAGGCCGCATCGCCGGCGAAGTATTTCTCGCCCACGAACGCGGTCGCGTAGCTCGGCGCAAATATAGGCGAATCGCCATGCGCCGGCGGTGATACAATTCCCGCCAAACCGTGGGGCGTTGCGGAAATAGTTCGTGGCCTTCCCTCATGACCTTTTGCTCCTGACAGGGTGCATCCTCATCAGCATCGCTGCGAACTCCCGGTAGTTCACATACCTGAAGCCGGGTACCCCAGGTCTCGCCGCTTTTGCGAGACCTGGGTTTATGCGTCCATGTGGCGCAACAACATACTTAGCCATCGGCGAGTCGCCCAAGCCTGCGGTTTTTTGTAGTGACCACGAATGATCGGGCAGATTCGCTGTCAACCCCCCGCTCACCACTCGTTGCTCGAAAGTCCCTGATCCGACTCCGAATTTTTCACCGCTGCAACTGTCCCTTCCACCCCGTCCAATCAGTCATACTGGATATAGGGAGACGTGTAGCCAAACTGCACTCCCCCGGGGCCGGCGCTTCCGGCCTGCTTCAGCTCTTTGAAAATTTACGTGTGGCGCGGACACTTTTGTCCGCGACGTCGTGCGTCTCGTCTTGCCCAAGAACACTTAGTAAGTGCCAACTGCTAATTGCTAATTGCTAAGTGCTTTCTTTGTAAGATTTTGCCTCTAACTCCTGTAAACTCAAAGATTTTGCAGGCCTCCCAAATCGGGCTTAATAGATCCAAAGATTTAGCAGGAAGACGGGGGGAGGGGTCCTACCCAAGGCCGCGTTGTAACACTCGTCAGCTGAATGACGAGGGACCTCCTCAAAGAGTCTGGCCTGACAACGCGGTCGAGCCGCAATGGATGGTAGTTGCTAAACGTGACCCCATGAGTCCGGCGGCCGCTTCATGGAGCGTGGGGATTGAAATGCAAGGTCACGGACTCGGAGGTCTCATTAGGAGCAGGTGAGTACTTCCAATGCTTTACGGCCCTTTCTGCAGCCGACGCCAGCGCCGGGTTCCCACCGACAATTTGTGTCGTTTTAACCGTACCGTCTCGCGCCACAACGGCAATGATTTTGACGGCGCCGCCTATCATTTTTTCTTTCAGGACAGGTGGGTATTCCGGCGCCACTTGAGAGACGAGCTTGCGCCCAGCGTGCTGTGCTAGGCAGACACCAACAACCAGCAGTATCAGGGCGAGTATGGACGTTGTACGCGGGGGCGTCACCACTCGAGCTTATCCTGATGAGTGGCTTCAGGGCGAGTTACGTAGGTCACAGCAATTTCCGCAGACTTTCGGGGAACTAGTAGCAGGCTCTACTTGTCCTTTTTTTCTTCGGGTTTCTCTTGCGGGGTTGCGCTCTGGTTCTGATCGTCGTAAACCGAGAACTGACCGCTGGGCCGCTTCAGCTTAATCGTAATCTCCATCGTCGGCTCATTCACCTGGTAGTCCTCGCCGAAGGTCTGGAAACCGTGTGCCAGCACCTGGATGCGTAAGGTCCCGTACGGCACCCCATCAAAACTGGTCCTGCCCTCCAGATCGGTTTTCAACTGAAAGCCGCCTTTGTCCTGCTTCCCTTCTTCGACGGGATGAAGGACCACGCTGGCGTTGCGGACCGGCTTGCCGTTGTAGTCACGAATAACCAGGAACTTCAGATCCGCGCTCTTCTCACCCGCGGCCGCCAGGGCAGGAAGCAGTATCGTCATCAGGGCCAGAGCAACTCCAATTCGTCTCATAGCAGCTTCATTGTAAGCAGTGGGATGGCCGAATGTCACCGGAACAGTCACCCGTCGTCAGGCGTCAGGCGTCAGGCGTCAGGCGTCAGGGAGAGAGGCAAACAAATCAAACACGCGCCCGCAACCCAAATCACGGATTAACCACCGAATCGCCCCCAAACGGCGACCTGGCTGAGGTCTGAAGACCGACGATTGACGACTGCTCCTGAGACTTGACAACCGCCTGCTCAACTTTTAGAATTAGCACTCGTGACAGCCGAGTGCTAGCAGAGTTCCGGCTTTCCCAAATCTAGACAGCAATTACCCTTAAGAAACAAACAGTTACAAGGAAAGGAGTTCATACCTATGGCTAAATTGACCCCACTCCATGACCGCATTCTGGTGCGTCGCGTGGAGGAAGCTGAAACAACCCGCGGCGGAATCATTATTCCGGACAGCGCAAAGGACAAACCGCAAGAGGGCGAAGTCATCGCCGCCGGCAAAGGGAAGATCAACGATGAAGGCAAAGTCCGCCCGCTCGATGTAAAAGAGGGCGATCGCATTCTGTTCGGCAAATACTCTGGGACCGAGATCAAGATCGATGGCGAAGAACTCGTCATCATGCGCGAAGAAGAAGTTCTCGGGATCCTGACCGGCGCCGCCAAGCGCGAGACCGCAGGTGCGCGCAAGTAGATTGTCATCCCGAGCGAGCGCCGGTTTTTGCGCGAGCGAGGGATCTGGGCGAGTGACCGCGCGTCCGGCAAGCGAAGCGAGCCGGACAGAGCGACGCGAGCTTCCGATTTTCGCAGGCCAGCCCTGCAAACCAATTCATAAGCGAGGAGATTCACACTATGGCAAAGCAGATTGTTCATGGCGAGGAGTCGCGACAGGCGATTCTGCGCGGCGTCAACCTGTTGGCTGACGCGGTAAAAGTCACTCTCGGCCCTAAGGGCCGCAACGTGGTTATTGAAAAGAAATTCGGTTCGCCGACCATCACCAAGGACGGCGTCACCGTCGCAAAGGAAATCGAACTCAAGGATGGCCTGGAGAACATGGGCGCCCAGATGGTTCGCGAAGTTGCCAGCAAGACCAGCGACGTCGCCGGCGATGGCACCACCACCGCCACTGTTCTGGCGCAGGCCATCTATCGCGAAGGCGTAAAGACGGTCGCTGCCGGTGCCAATCCAATGGCCATGAAGCGTGGCATCGAGAAGGCCGTCCAGGTTGTTTGCGGCAAGCTCGACAAGGAAGGCAATCGTGAGAAGGGTGAGCTGGACAAGTTCTCCAAGCCCGTTTCTGGCGATATGATTGCCCAGGTTGGCACGATTTCCGCCAACAACGATGAAACCATCGGCCGCATCATTGCCGAAGCGATGAAAAAGGTCGGCAAGGATGGCGTCATCACCGTCGAGGAGTCCAAGACCCTCGAAACCCAACTCGAAGTCGTGGAAGGCATGCAGTTCGACCGCGGCTATCTCTCTCCCTACTTTGTCACCGATCCGGAGCGCATGGAAGCGACTCTGGAGAACGCCTACATCCTGATCCACGAGAAGAAAATCAGCTCGATGAAGGACCTGCTCCCGCTGCTCGAGCAGATCGCCAAGGGCGGCAAGCCGCTCCTGATCGTGGCTGAGGACGTGGAAGGCGAAGCACTGGCGACCCTGGTCGTCAACAAGCTGCGTGGCACGCTGCAGGTCTGCGCCGTGAAGGCGCCCGGCTTCGGCGATCGCCGCAAAGCGATGCTGCAGGACATCGCTATCCTGACCGGCGGCAAGGCTATCACCGAAGATCTCGGCATCAAGCTGGAGAACGTGCAGATGTCGGATCTCGGCCAGGCCAAGCGTCTTACCGTCGACAAGGACAACACCACCATCGTCGAGGGCAAGGGCAAGCACTCTGAGATCGAAGGCCGCGTAAAAGAGATTCGCAGCCAGATCGACAAAACCACCAGCGACTACGACCGCGAGAAGCTGCAAGAGCGGTTGGCGAAGCTGGTTGGCGGCGTCGCGGTGATCAAAGTCGGGGCTGCGACCGAGACCGAAATGAAAGAGAAGAAGGCTCGTGTCGAAGACGCGATGCACGCGACCCGCGCGGCAGTCGAGGAAGGTATTGTCCCCGGCGGCGGCGTGGCCCTGGCTCGCTGCGTGAAGGCGCTGGATGCTCTGAAGCTGGAAGGTGACGAGCAGATCGGTGTCAACATCGTGAAGCGCGCCATTACTGAGCCTCTGCGCCAGATCGCCGAGAACGCCGGCGAAGAGGGCGCGGTTGTCCTCGGCAAGGTGTACGACTCGAAGGACAACAACTTCGGCTACAACGCCCAGACCGGCGACTATGAGGACCTGGTAAAGGCGGGCGTGCTCGACCCGACCAAGGTCGTGCGTACGGCTCTGACCAACGCCGGTTCGATCAGCTCGCTGATGCTCACCACCGAAGCCCTCGTCTCCGAAATTCCGGAAGAGAAGAAGGCTCCCGCAGGCGCTCCCGGCCACGGCGGCATGGGCGATATGTACTAAGTGACCGCGCTTGGCGGGGCGTCTGAGCCCCGCCGCGGTCATCCTGAGCGAAGGCGCAGACTGCGCCGGAGTCGAAGGAACTAGCTTTTAGCTGCTAGCAAGACAGAAGCCCCGCTCGCAAGAGCGGGGCTTTTTTCGCTACGATTCGGTCATGTCGAGTGGAGCCGATTACGGAACAATGCTCCACGGAGTGCGAGACTGGTATTAGCCTGCACCATCTCCAACAAACTCAGGGCTGCCTGGACATCGCTTTCTATTGCGCCTGAGCCTTTACTTCCACTCCCGCCCATTTTTCCAGTAGCGTAAGCGTGGCTGCGTAATCAAGATCCTGTTGGCCTTCTTCGCTGGCCAGATCGTAAACCTCTTCCACGGCCTCCAGGCCAGGCAGCTTGATGCGGGCCTCTTTCGCTGATTCCAGCGCCAGACGAATGTCCTTGTGCATGAGGCGTAGCGGAAAATTCGCGGAGAAATCGCGATTCAGTATAAACGGCGCCTTGTAATCGACGACACCGGAGCGCACCATCGACGCCTGTACCAGCGGTATCAGGGTATCTGCGCTCACTCCCAACTTGGTTGCCAGCGTGAGCGCTTCGGCAAAGCCTTCATAGATCAATGCAATTTGCAGATTCATGACCAGCTTGGCCGCTTGTCCCTTGCCCGTTTCCCCCATTCGAAAAACCTGCTTACCCGTGGCATCGAATAATGGTTTTATGCGGTCGATGACTCCTTGATCTCCGCCCACAATGAAAATCAGGGTTGCATTGGCTGCGCCGATCTTTGAGCCGGTTACGGGCGCATCCACGTAATCAACTCCTTTCGCGCGCACACGGTCCGCAAACTTGCGAGTTGCCGAAGGGGAGATGGTGCTGGAATCGACAATCACCATGCCGGAAGCGAGCGCTGTGTCAACGCCATCAGCTCCGAACAAGACCTGCTCAACAGCTTTGGTGTCTGACACGCACATCCACACGACATCTTTATCCCGGGCAGCTTCGGCCGGAGTAGCCGCTACCGTTGCCCCTTCAACCTGCTTTCCCGGCGTACGATTCCATACTGCGACTTCGTGCCCGGCTTTGACCAGGTTCGCTGCCATGGAATGCCCCATAATCCCCAAACCTAAGAATGCAACGCGCATCCAGCATTTCTCCTGTGAGCTGCACTGACTCCAACTCTCGGATTAGATATGACGCTTGTAACCATGGTCAAGCAATTCGCATCGAAACTAGTGGGAAAGTCGAACTAAAATTTGCTCTCGGGGTTTCGCCCTTTGCGGCGTATGCTTCCTAGTTGCTGAGCGGAGTCTTGGAAACGCGATCGCTAGTCATCGTTAAATGCTGAAAGCCACGATTCAGAATCGGTCCCTGCGGCGTCGTGCTGGCGCGTTTACAAAATTGATTCGCCATTCCGCCATTACGCCGCGGACTGGCCAGTTCCACAAACCTCGACTGGTCAGTAACGGTGAGCTAGGTCTGACGTTCATTGGCCACGCGAGTTTCTTCATTCAGATGGGTGGCCAGAACGTGGTGGTGGATCCTAATTTCGCCCGCTGGCTCTTCGTTTTGAAGCGTCTGCGCAAACCTGGAGTTCGTGTACGCGACCTGCCTCCCATCGACATGGTCTTGGTCACGCATGCTCATTTCGATCATTTGCACCGGCCATCACTACGGACGATCGCCCAGGAAACGAAGCGTGCCTCGGGACGGGCACCAATCATTGTCGTGCCGCATCATGTTTTCGACCTGGTCGCTGACCTCGGCTTTGCCGACGTAGTCGAGCTGGACTGGTGGAACAGTTATCGCCACGGGAAGCTCACCATCACCCATGTTCCCTCGCGTCATTGGGGAGCGCGCATATTGAAAGACGCGCATCGCGGCTACGGCGGCTATGTTTTACGCGATAATAAGCACTCGGTTTACCACGCCGGCGATACCGCATACTTCAGCGGATTCAGGGAAATCGGCCGCCGCCTCGCTCCGGAATTGGCGCTCTTGCCTATAGGCGCCTACAATCCTCCGCAATTCCGTAACGTGCACGCCGATCCGGCGGATGCAACCCGCGCCTTCCTCGATTTGAATGCGCGTTGGATGGTGCCTATGCACTATGGCACCTTTCGGCTCTCGCATGAACCTATCGACGAACCTCTGCAACTGCTCGAGCAGGAAGCCCAGGCGGCAGGCATTCAGGATCGTGTTGTGGTGCTGGAAGAAGGTATTACCCGCTTCTTCTAATCGATTCTTCTCTCTCATCTCGGACCAACAGAGTTGAAGTAAGATTGCCTACACGTGGGGTTACGCCGGCGTGAATCGCTTCGCCCTTTTTTTCTTTGTCATCTTCGGATTGCTCGCATTTGGCTACCTTCGTTCCGTTGGCGAAACCCGCGAGCCACAACGCACTGTCTACGTTGGCGACGCTGCTTGCGAACCGTGCCACACTGACAAGTTTAGGGTCTTCGAAACCACGGCGCATCACTTCACATCGCGTAGCGCCGGCAAAGAATCGATTGCCGGCCATTTCCAACCCGGCTCGAACATATTGAAGACCTCAAATCCGAATTTATTGTTTCAGATGGATGCCAAGGAAACGGGGTTTTTTCAGAATGCTGTTGAGGCATCCACTCCAGGCACGATTGTTGAATCCGAACGATTCGACTTCGTGATCGGATCCGGCAGAAAGGGTCAAACATACCTCTATTGGAAAGGTGATTTGCTCTTCGAGCTGCCCGTTTCCTACTGGACTGAACTCGATCAGTGGGTAAACAGTCCCGGCTACCGCGATGGTTTTGCCGATTTCAGCCGCCGCGTGCCTCCGCGTTGCCTGGAGTGCCACGCGACATACTTCGCCTCCGCGCCGCCGCCGCCCAATCGATATAAAACATCGGAGTTCACTTTGGGTATCGCCTGCGAAAAGTGTCACGGCACGGGTGCGAAGCATATTGCCCAGCACACAAGCCACCGCGATCAAAGGCCCGTTTCAGCGCAGGACGCCATCATCAATCCGGCGAAACTCTCGCGCGACAGGCAGGTTGATCTCTGCGCCTTGTGCCACGCCGGTCCTGGCGAACCCGCTCTGGCTCCTGCGTTTTCTTTTAAACCGGGCGACAAAATTGATGATTTCTTTGAAATGGAGCCGCTCGATCCCAATGCCCACATTGACGTGCATGGAAACCAGGTCGAACTGCTTAAAAAAAGCCGCTGCTTCCGGATGTCCAAGAGCATGACATGTTCTACCTGCCACGATGTTCACGTAATGCAGCGCGATGCCGCTTCATTCTCCGCTCATTGCCTCAGTTGCCATAAGCCGGAAAACTGCGGGCTGTACGCGAGCAGGGGTGCGGAAATCGCTCGCAATTGTGTCGACTGCCACATGCCCAACGAGTCGACCGATCTGATCGTGTCCGATGCGAACGGCAGGAGAGTTCGACCCAAGGTTCGCAATCACTGGATCAAGGTCTACACGCAGTCCGAGGCCCAACAACAGTAGTCAGGGACAACAGTAGGATTTTTTGCTTTAAGACGACATTTTTGCTTTCCGTCGGGAAAACAATGGTCAGTACGACAGGAAAATTCTCAGATCTCGCAGATTATTCCCAGTAGGTCCCGTAACGATGACATCATCCAAGGCCTGGAAAAAAGCATAGGCATCAAAGCTCGCTAGCGCCGCTTGCGGGTCGAGGCTCTGTGCTTTTGCCCGGTCCAGAGTCGCGCCGTCCGCGATTGCGCCAGCTGCTGGACTGTTGCCATCGATGCCGTCTGTCCCGGCGCTCAGGACGGTGATGCTCTCACCCGCAATCTGCCGCGCTACTGCCAACGCGAACTGCTGATTGCGCCCCCCGGTTCCGCCGTTAGAGACTTTGACCGTGACCTCACCTCCTGAAATCAGACAAGCACGGGCTGACTTGGCGTGCAACTCTCGAATCCGACCTACGAGATACTCCGCCGCACGCGCGTAATCCCAGTCATCACAACTGTTGTCCACCTCCACAGCAAACCCGAGATGGCGTGCTTCCTCGGCCACAGTTTTGATCGCCGCGGCATTGGAAAGAATCGGCCACCAGCGCGAGCGGTGAAAAATAGGATCATCCGATTTAGGCGTTTCAGCGAGGGCGCGGCGTTCAAATAATTCCCTGACCGAACCGGGAAAGCTCTTCGCCATCTGGTATTGCAACGCAATTCGATAACAATCTCCCACGGTAGTTGAATCGGGCATGGTTGGTCCGGAGGCGAGCGCGTCCGGAGTCTCGTCAGGAACATCGGAGATGAGCAGGGAAATCTGTTGTGCGGGATGTGCCGCCTGCGCCAGCCTCCCGCCCTTGATCGCCGAAATGTGCTTGCGGAGCGCATTCATTTCCGCAATCGGAGCCCCCGAGAACACCAGAGCGCGATAGGTCTCGATCAAATCCTGGAGCGAGATTTCGTCATCGATTGGCTTTTCTACAATGGAAGAGCCTCCACCGCTGAGCAGAAAAATTACCAGTGACGCCGGAGTCTGTGAGCCGCACGTTTTCAACATGGCTTCTGCGGCCCTCAATGATTCAGCATTAGGAGTGGGATGGCCTCCGAAAAAATACCGAAAACCCCGAATCTGCGAGGGTGGTTCAACTGGGGTCGCAACGATTCCTTCCAGCGACTCTCCTACCCGGTTGCTCAGAGCCTCAACCATGGTATGCGCTGCTTTGCCCATTGAGATGACCACAGTGCGGGTGAAAGAATGCAGATCGAACAAGTCTTCGCAAACGCGTAACACACCACGCTCGCAGTACACGTGCCGCTCAAAGGCTCGCTCTACCGTGGTTTCCGAGAGGGCATGCAGGAATAACTGGCGCGCTATGGCGCGCATGGACGCAAAAAGCCGTTCGCGATCGGCGGTAGGAGGCTGCGGCATTTGAGAAAAATTATAACGGCCGCTTTAAATTAACTTGCAGCGAGAGTGGCACGCAGCCACCTTTCAATTGTTTCTCTCAGTTCGCGGAGACGTCCCTCGAAGAAATGGTCGGCAGCTTCGATGAAAATGAGCTTCTTCGGCTCGGCCACCGATTCCATCAGTTGCTCGAATCTGGCGCGCGGCCCAAACTGGTCCCGCGCACCGCTGACAAATAGCTTCGGTTTGGAACATTGGGTCAGAAAAGCATAGTCGTACGCTCGCTCGTCTACGGGCGTGACCGGCGTGCCTAGACTAATCAGCGCCCGCACCCTGGAATCGGGACACGCGGCGCGTAGCCCCACTGCGGCGCCGAAAGAAAATCCGGCAAACACAACCGGCAACCGATACTCCTGCTCAATCCACTGCAGCGCAGCCCGAACATCCTCGACTTCGCCAATGCCGTTGGCATGCTCGCCCTCGCTCAATCCCGCGCCGCGAAAGTTGAACCGCAGAACTGGAAAGCCAAAACTGTTCAGCGCTTTCATCGTGTGGAACACAACCTTGTTGTGCAGCGTTCCGCCGTACATCGGGTGGGGATGACAGACCAGCGCGGCATGGGTAGCGTTCTCGGCTCCGAGATTCAGGAGAGCTTCCAGCCGTCCCGCCGGCCCATGCAGGAAGAAAGATTTGATGCCCGAATTTGCAGTAAGCACGACAACAGATTACACCGGCGTCCGCCCTGCGTTATTCTCTCTCGCATGACGGATGTCGTTGCATTGACGCGGCAGTTGATCGACATTGAATCGATTTCTGGAAACGAGGCCCGGGTTGCAAAGTTCTTGTATGACGAATTATCCAGGTTAGGCTTCGAGGCCCGTGAACTGCCGGTCGAGGACAATCGTGTAAATATCTGGGCGACGGCGCTCGATCAGCCGCGGCCAGCTGTGGTCTTTTCCACCCACATGGACACAGTGCCCCCATTTATTAAGTCTTCAGAGGATACGAACCGCGTGTACGGACGCGGGTCTTGCGATGCCAAGGGGATTATTGCCGCCCAGATCGCTGCTGCCGAGCGCCTGCGAGATGAAGACCAGCCGATTGGGCTGCTCTTTGTGGTGGGGGAGGAGCGAGACAGTCTCGGCGCCAAGACGGCCAATCAAACTCCATTCGGATCGAAATTTCTGATTAATGGCGAACCTACGGATAATCGCATCGCCATCGCCTCCAAGGGTGCGCTGAGGGTCGAACTGACCGCACGTGGGCGCATGGCTCACTCCGCCTACCCGGAACTCGGCGAATCCGCAATCGATAAGCTTGTCGAGGCCCTGACTCGGCTGCGAGCGATGGAACTGCCGGTTTCCGAAGATGTCGGTCCGTGCACGCTGAATATCGGAATCATTGAGGGCGGCCGCGCCCCGAACGTGATCCCGGATTACGGAAAGGCTCAGCTGCTGTATCGCTTGGTCGGGCCAGCCGAAGGTCTGCGCCGACAAATCACCGAAGTAGTAGGCGACTTGGCAAAAGTAGAGTTTGTGCTGGAAATCCCTTTCACTCGTCTGGGCACCTTGGATGGTTTAGGTACGATGGTTGCCGCTTTTACGACCGATATCCCTGCACTGACTAATTGGGGACAGCCGCTACTGATCGGCCCAGGGTCTATTCACGTAGCGCACACCGACGGCGAGTACGTCGAGAAAAGAGAACTCTTAGAAGCCGTAGATCTTTATTGCAGGATCGCCCGAACACTGATGACGCGGGCCTAGCTATACTGCTCGCGCCAGTTGGCGATTTCTTTCAGCCCCTCGCCGCGGGTCTGCTCGAACAGGCGGACCAGGTGCCGCGAATGCTCAAATTCGTGGATATCGGCCCAGACTTCGGCTTGCCAGGGTTCGTCGTGAGTGGCCGACTCTCCACACGTCGCACAGCGGGTATGGAGTTTGAAGGGAACACGCTGTGGGCGGGCATTCTCTTGCAGTTCGATAAATATTGAGCGCACTTCCTGAATCTCATCCCGGTCGTCTACCAGGTGTTCGTAGCGCAGCAGGTAGTCAAATCCAAGCTTACGAGCTTCGAGCTCCGCTTCCATTCGGGTGTGAAAGGGGCCATATTCGGCCCGCATTTGTTCTGTTGAGTCGCAAGCCATCCAAAAAGTCTCTTTGTAGGCCATACCTGCCTCGAAACTGGGTTGACTGACCGAAGTCAGCAGACTACCTGGGCACTCCAGTTTGTCAGCGTGCAATTGAAGTTCCTCCTAATAAACATCGGAATTCATGGCACTTCATCGTTTTCACCGCTCCAACAAATTGGGATCACTGGCCTCAAATGCAAGAAATTGCAGAGTTTTGCCGCGAACCGGGCCGCTGCTCAAGAGTGATATGTCCTTGGTTACCTTCGGGTGCTCCCCGGAATTGGCTACGATATTGAGGGGTGCCGGAGTCTTCCTCCGCAGCCTCTAGGCTCCCTGAACTGGTAGTCGGGATAGAATGGCAACTCGCCGTGAGCAACGAAAGAATGTATCTCTGTCGGTTCGAATTTATGGAACCGACGCGACGGGGCATGCCTTTTCGGATTCCGTTTCGACTGTAAATGTCAGCTTTGAGGGGGCCATGCTGTCGGGCGTGCGCCGCGAAATCAAGCCGGGCGAAGTCATTGGTCTTACCTATGGCAAGAACAAAGCCCGGTTCCGGGTGCAGTGGGTTGGGCAGCGGGGATCTTCAAGCGAAGGTCACCTGGGTTTGCATAACGTCCTTCCATCAACTTGCGTTTGGGACATAACTCTGGCTCCGCCCGATGCCCAGCGTGAGCACACCTATGCCACACCCCGAAATCATCCACGCTTAAAGTGCTCAAACTCTGTACAGCTGGATGCCGTTGGCCAGCCTCCGGTGTGGAGCAAGCTAGCCGACGTAAGCGAAGGCGGCTGCTTTGTCGAGATGATGATTCCGGTACAAGCGGGAACTCGCCTGAAGATTTCGCTATGGCTGAAAGATAACAAAGTCGTCGCCAATGGAGTTGTCGTCCATAGCCGCCCGGCTTACGGTGTGGGCATCCGTTTCACCGATATGTCGCACGAGGACTCGGAGCGGCTAAGAGAATTTCTGAAGAGCATGGTTCGAATTCCCACTCACGTGTGATCGCCTTTCTGAACTCAGCGTTTCTGGTTTAAACCGCCTTGGCCAGGGTGTACCCCTCGGCCGCTTCCCCTCCCGGTGCACTCGTCTCGTGTGGTTGGCAGTTGTGCCAGCTCGCCCCGCCGTGTCCGGCCACGTAGAGTGCCAGTTCGAGACGGCTCCACACCCCTAATTTGTCAAACGTACCTCGGAGATAGTTCTTGACCACCTGTTCCGTGGTCCCAATCAATTTCGCTATTTGCCGGTTAGTGAGCCCTTCCCAGACCAACTTGGCGATGTATGCTTCCTTCTCAGTTAAAGCCTGACATGGTTGCATGATGACGTTTGCTCCTCTTCAAAAATTGCAGTTGCCAGTTTCACGCGCTTGCGCCCCTCCCGGATTCCCGCACGCAGGAAGAGCGTCCGAAGATGCTGCTTAACCGTGCGGGGGCTTATGCACAATACCCTGGCAATTTCCTTGTTGCTGCAACCCTGGACCAATAGATTGAGAACCTGGCGATCCCTAGGGGTAATCTTGATCTCTGTTAGGTTGTTCATACCTGTTTTCCTGGAAGCCTTAAGTTAAGACCGCAGATGAAGAAGCACGCTGTTCGCCAAAATTTCGCTTCATAACACCGAGGGGAGCTATCAAAAGATTCCTACACTTGCGGGCGGCAATGTGCCATCGCGCTAACATGAACCCGCCATACCGGGAAGTTCTGTCCCATAATGGGCAGGTCAGCGCGCGCGTTCAGCAAAGCTTCAGGTTCTTTGGGATAGTTCTGGTGTAATGACCTGCGAAGCACGCCAAACGCGAGTTGAGGAAGCTTTGCGAATCCTGGTCGTAGAGGACGAAATCCGGCTCGCGGAAAATATCGCCCGCAGTTTGCGTGAGAGTGCCGGGTATGCCATCGACATTGCTAACGATGGTGAAGAGGGTTTGTTTATGGCCGAGTCCAACCCCTACGATGCTGTCCTGCTCGATCTCATGCTGCCCCGGCTGACCGGTATGGAGGTGCTGAAAAGAATTCGTCAGGCACGGCAACATACACCCGTGCTGGTGCTCACGGCACGCGACGAAAAAGAATCTGTCATAGCGTTACTGAACGCGGGAGCGGATGATTACTTAACCAAACCATTCGATCTTGGTGAACTTCTGGCGCGCACTAAGGCTCTCGTTCGGCGAGGCAAGGGGCAGCCTTCTCCTGTGCTCGCGATAGGCGATTTGGAGATCAATACGATCAACCACAGCGTCCATCGCAACCAGGTGCCGATTCTCTTGACCGCGATGGAGTACCGAGTTTTGGAGTATCTGGCCCATAAGCCCAATGCTGTCGTCTCGAAAACTGAATTGCTCGAGCACCTTTACGACTACAATTGGGAAAAATTCAGCAATGTGGTCGAGGTGTACATTTCCGGCTTGAGAAGAAAGCTGAATAAGGGGTCGGCAACACCGTTGATCCACACGCTTCGCGGTCAGGGTTACATCCTTCAACCATAGACATGTCGTCCAGTTCTATCCGTAAACGCTTGATTCTCACGATGGTGCTGTCGCAAGCCTTGCTGGCTGCGGGTCTGGTGTTCACTGGGGTGTTCTACACCCAGCGACGCCTGCAGGCTTCGCTCGACGCTAACCTTCGAGCGCGCGCCATCAGCGTCGCGGCCCTCGTCCGCTACCCGGAGACCGCCAAAGAACCGCTGATATTCGAGAGCAGCCTGATCCCGCCGAGGGATATTCGATCGGGTGACCTCTACGAAATACACGCAGATGGCTACGGTCTGATTGCCCGTTCTCAGCACTGGCCACAGAACTTGGAAATTTCGACGGCAAGCAGCGGATACCAGAATTTCTCGTTGTCGGGCATTCCTTATCGGGGCCTGGAGATGACACACGTTCCCATTCTCGACGTGGAAGAAGGACTGAAAGGGGTTCCTTCAACATTGACGGTCGTCTATGCCATGCCGGTGCTGGAGATGAAACGTCAAATTTGGGCGGCTGGACTGTACATCGCGGGCGCGAGTCTTTTATTGCTCGTCGCGACTGTTGTTCTGGCATTGTGGGGAATTAAACGAGGATTGCTGCCGCTGCAGCAGCTGGCCTCCCAGGCCACTGAGGTCTCGGCGCAGCACTGGGATTTTGGCCTAGTCAGTGGGACGGAACTTGTAACCGAGTTGAAGCCTCTAAGCGAGGCCATGCAGACCATGCTACAGCGGTTGCGCCGGTCGTTCGAGCAAGAACGGGAGTTCCTGGGGAACGCGGCGCATGAATTGAAGACTCCAGTCGCGATCCTGAAGTCAACCATTCAGTCTTTGCTGCAAAGGCCTCGTTCGACGGAGGAGTATCAAACCGGCTTAACGCGGTCGCTCGATGACGTCGATCGCCTGGAGAGATTATTGCAATCGATGCTCCGGCTGGCACGCGCCGAACAATGGGCTTACGGCACCCTGGAGAGAAACCTGCAACCGGTTGACGTTGCCGCGACCTGTGAGGCAGCGGTCGAGACGATTCGTGGCCTGGCGTCACATCGAGGTGCCGATATCCAGATTAGTGCCGAAGATGGAATTCTCTGCCGTGCCGATCCCGAAGACCTGGAACTCGTCTGGGTCAACCTGCTGGAAAACGCGGTTCGTCATGGTGCAACCGGTTCACCCGTAAAGCTGACCGTATGCCGCTCCCATCACCTAGCACAGGTCACGGTCGAGGACCGGGGCCCTGGGATTCCGCCCCAGGAACTGCCCCACATCTTCGAGCGGTTCCGCCGGGGCGAGGATTCGCGCCTGCGTGATCCCAACGGTTCCGGACTTGGCCTGGCGATTGCCAAAGCACTAGTCGAAGCTTATGGCGGCACTATCACTCCCGAGAGCACAGTTGGCCATGGCACCCGCATGCTGGTGGAAATTCCCTTGTGCTCCGGCTAGCCACAATTTCTCACCAACGAGTCACGGAGAACAGGGAGGAAGTTGAGCCAAGTCAAGAACGGGCCCAATATTCGACGACCCCGATCCAATCGCGCGTGGAGAGGCTGGCCCTGTCGAAGGGGACCTTGCGTTTTGGGACTCACAGCAGTTCCTAAGCAGTCCTAGGTCCTCGGCGTGTACGCATTGTAAGAATCAGCTACACGGCTATTCACCCTCGCGTGCCTCCGTGTCTCAGTGGTGACAAATCCGGGCTAGCGCGATTGCTTCAGCGTGTTTTAATGTTCTTGGTTTCATCCTAGATATTCATTCATCCCGTTGGAACTTGTACGTCAGGAGTTGAGTCATGTCTAAGCGTATGAGAATTGCGCATTGCTTCTCGATGCTTCTTTTGTTCAGTTGTGCGACCAGCGCCCAATCTCTCAGGCAGGTTGCCGTCATCAATCTTCCGGGTCCTCCCGGGAAACGCTTCGACTACCTCACCATCGACCCTGATGATCAGTACTTGCTTTCTGCACATCTGGGCGCGGGTATTTTGTATGTCATCAATTTGAATTCCAACCAGCTGATCAAGGCCATCTCCGACGTTCCAGGGGTAGAAGGCGTGGAATACGTTCCTGAGTTGAAGAAGGTCTACACCTCCGATTGGTATGAAAACAAAATCGGCGTCATCGACCTTCGCCAGATGAAGGTGGTCGACAAAATTCCGACGGATGATAAGCCCGATGGCAGCGCCTACGCGGCGCCTTTTCACAAGCTATACGTCTCCGATGAGCGCGGCAAAGTGGAGGCCGTCATCGATGTAAATCACGACAAGGTTATTAAAACATTGAAATTCAACAGTGAGACCGGAATGCCGCAGTACGATCCCGTGGCACGCAGGGTGTATCTGAACCTGCAGGACGACAATATATTCGCCGTCATTGATCCCGCCAAAGACGAAGTGATCGCCCGCTATCCCGTCGGGCGCTGTCGCGGAAATCATGGCATGACGCTGGACCCCGAGCATCATCGCGCCTTTCTCTCGTGTGAGGAAAACAACCTGCTGACCGTCTTCAATCTCGATACGCACAAGCCGATCGCATATCTCCCGATGGCCCCCGATCCGGATGTCATCAAATATGACCCCGGCCTGAAACGCATTTACGCGGCGTGCTACAGCGGCGCGATCTCGATTTTTCAGCAGGATGACCCGGATCATTACACAAAACTCGAAGACTTCAGCGTGCCCAGAAAAGTGCATAGCCTTGCAGTCGATCCTCAAACTCACCGTGTGTATACGCCCCAGGAGTGGTTCGAGGGGCGCCCAGCCGCTCGCATGGTGGTCTACGATGCGGTAATCAAGCCTACTAAATAGCTTGTTTGCAGGCCTTTCGCGACCATAAACGCCTCCTTGGGCTAGGTAGCGTACTCCTGGGCTGCTCACAATCGGTACTCGACCTTTGGCCTGCGATTTGCATTAAAATAGGCAGGCTCTCTCCTAAGTTCTGGGATTTCTGTTTTGGAAAAGCCTTTCACAGCCGGTCTGCGTCCTCTCGATGAGGACTCCTTTACTCGCCTCCTGGCTGCAGCCTACGTCATGCAGGAGCACCAGGAGGAGACGAGTGACCGCGCATTGTCTGCCGACTTGAGCCAGGTGATTTCAACCGTGGTGGCGACACAGCGCGAGATTCACAGCAAGGCTCTCGATTTCGACTCTGCCCTGTCCTTGATCTCGACCAGATTGCAGAAAGCGGTAACCGCTGCCGGCGTCGCAATCGGAGTTGTGGATCGAGATGTAATCCGCTACCACGCCGCTAACGGCAGCGCATCATTCCTCCGTGGGACCTCTGCTCCACTGCAGCTCACCCTGGCTCGAGACTGCATCCGGACAGGCGAGGCGTTTCGAAGTCCGTGCGCTCAAACTGACCCGCGCTTGGTTTCCTGTCTTCGGCCTGAACTTGCCGCCCAAGCGGTGTTCGCGGTTCCAATCGCAAACGAGGCCCATGCTACAGGAGCGATCGAAATTTACTACTCTTCGGCAAACGGCTTCGGTGACGACGATGTGCGCGCTGCGGAGCTTTTTGCGGCACTATCCTCCGAAGTATCTGCGGATTCCGCCGAGCAAACGGTCCGTACGGAACTCGATGCGGAACGTGAAGGAGTGCTCCTGGCACTGAAGGAACTGGAGCCCGAACTGGAGAAGTTAAGTCGTCAACTGGGCGACGAAACATCGACTCCTCAAAAACCAGAAGAGCCACGCGAACTGTGCAGGGCCTGCGGTCACCCCTTTTCGGCAACAGAGGGCTTTTGCGGGGTTTGTGGCGCATCCCGGGTCTCCGGCAAATATCCCGGTAGTGAACTGCAGAGCAAGTGGGCCGTTCTCTGGGAGCGTCAATACAAAGACGAGAAACATCCTCCCATTTTCCGCAAGGCGCCTCCCAAGGAAGATTCCTTCCCACCGAAGTCGCCGGCTCTGGACACCGAGCGGGATATCGCGTCACACGCGCGTGCATGGGAGCAGCCAGTCGTCAATCCAGATGTCAACAACGATTTGCAGGAGCAGGCAATCCGGATTCGGCCTGCCGAAGACAGCGTTGAGAACGAAATGAGCGATGCGCCCGCTGCCTCTGCCCTGGTGATACGGCCATCGGCAGAGCTACCGGAAACCCTGCCCCTCGAGCCCGGCTCCAACTTGGATCTCCAAGCGCTCATGAGGCGGCCGGGAGATGTAAGCCTGACCCTGGCTGCATTAGTACTGTTGGCAACCTCGGTATGGGCCCTCTGGCCTCGTGCCAGCATGACTGCCATTGCGAACGCAAGCGTCCCATCCCAACCGGCCATTAAACGAAAACCGAGACCTAAGGCTCCTGAGTTGACGTTGCTTGAAAAAGCCCTGGTTGGATTGGGCCTTGCCGTACCCCCTCCAACTCCTGCCTATATGGGAGACCCCAGCACTAAGGTCTGGGAGGACTTACAAACTGCCCTTTACTACTGCCCTGGCATGGACTTGTACGGTGCCACTCCCAAAGGCCGCTTTACGACACAGGCAGAGGCCCAACAGGATTCATTCGAGCCCGCATTTCGCAAGCCTTGCGATTAGAATATCGGTGGAGCAACCAGCTTACCTACAGTATCTCCCAACTTGATTTCCAGCAGTTTTCCTGAAACAGTAAAAGTTGCCAATGGCCGGTAGCGAGCTAGAACCAGACCGCCATACGCCTTCAGCAACCCATAGCGGTAACGGGACAGGCCTCGTACGCCCCGATCTGAACCCGCTTTCCAACCCTATCCTGGCCAAGAATTTGGGGCGGTGGGCGCACGTTTATTACACAAGTCCGCCGGAAAAGCGCGAACAGGCAGTTCTCGACCTGCTTCGCGAGTTGAGAGGTGAATCGCAACCCACACCAATCCCTGAACCCCAGGTCATTAAAGAACCTGTACCAAACAAGCCGGCGAATGGGAACCATTCCAAACCACTGGCCATTCTGCCGGTTGAGAGCGTTTCAGATGAGTTACTGAGTTGTCCCGCTTGCCTGCACCGCAACGCAGCCGAACAGCGTTTCTGTGGAATCTGTGGTTACCCGCTGAAAAAGGGCTCACCTGCATCGGAGCCAGATCGACCGGTGCTTGCTTCCCTATCACCGGCGGTTTCTGGTGAACGCGTGGATACGCGTCCTGCGGATTGGCAGTGGCTTCGTGACAAAACCGAAGCCGATTTCAGGATCAAACATGAGGACAGCGGGGCGGGCAGGCGCGGAGTTATTGCGCTGCTTGTGCTGATCGTCGCTGTTGGAGTGGGAGCCTGGTATTACCGCTCACAAGGATCGCGGCCGGTAATCAACGAAAAAGCACCCGCGCCTCCAGCCACCACGCAACCTGAACCGGCGCAGAGCCAGGCAGCTAATGCGAAACCTGAACTTCCGGCTACGCCAGTACCGCCGTCGAATGAAGTCAAACCCGTCGATCATGCCGCAGCACAACCCGTACCTGCTCGTCCTCCTAAGACGCACACATCGCAACAAGCCGCTGCATTAGCCCCGGAAGGGACTGTGAGCAACGGCCCTGCCGATAGTGGGATTGCTGAGCTTCAACTTGGGCGGCGCTATCTTGAGGGAGACGGGGTTGCAAGAAACACGCAATTAGCCGCGCTCTTTCTTTGGAAATCAGTAGGCAAAGAGAACCCGGATGCCGTGGTTCTGCTGTCAGACCTTTACGCCCGCGGAGATGGTGTTCCGAAGAGCTGTGACCAGGCGCGAGTGCTGCTCTCGGCGGCAGCTAAAAATGGCTCCGCGGCCGCGTTAGAAAAACTTCGCGCCCTCCAGCGCTCGAACTGCCGCTAGAAGGCGCGTTTTACCGACCCCACTACTTGCTAATTGCGGTTTCCTCGCGATTGAGATCCCCGGCTGCTCGAGGAACTCCCCCCGGATCGAGAACCTCCGCCGGAGGAATGCCCGGAGTAGCCTCCGGAATATCCGCCACGGCTTCCGCCACCACCATAGGCACCACGGCCATAACTGCCCGAATCACCCCGGCCATAGCCGCTCGAATCGCCGCGGCCATAGCTTCCGCCGGACGAGCCGCTGTAGCCCCGGTTATAGGATCCCCGGTCGCTGTTGCCCCAGCTGGGCCGGGAGGGCGTCACATACCTTGGTGTCTCGCTCCGCGACGACGATCCGGAGCGGCCCCATGAATCGCCGCCACCCGAGCGTGAAGGATAGTCGCGGCTCATTTCTCCCGCTCGCGCCACCGGCCCCGCTGGACGCGGAACGCTCGACCGTGATGGACGCGAGTAGGTATCCGGACGCGAAGAGCTGCGCCCCGAAGCGCCCGGCCCGCTCCCTCGTTCAAGGTTGCCGCTTCCGCGAACAGTAGCGCCGGGACGTGGCACGTATCGCGACCCTGATGTCCCACTCGGTCGCTCGCTGCCGCGAGAACTGACTGATGAACCGTTGGTTCGTGGGAAGTCCGCAGGTACGCGGTTCTCCGCAATCGTTCCTCTCTGTGGCGGACGCGGCACATAGTGCGTTCCGCCTGGCTGCATCGCGCGTGGACCGCTGCTCTGGTTGCCAGGTCTGCTGGTTGGCGTTCTCGCTCCGTTTTCCGCCACGGTTGAACCCATTCCCCGTTGCGGCGGGCGCGGCACAAAGCGTCCCGGCACCTGACCTTGCCCCACACCCCGATCGGGCGCACGGGCCATCTGTGGACGGTCTGCTGAAGTAAGCGGCGTCCGTTGCTGACCTCCTCGCATGGGACCGACCGCTCCGGGGGTTCGCGATACCACCGGACGATTCACAATCCGAGAGTTCGGCGCTGCCGCAGGCCGTCCTGCATTCATCCCCAGCGCGCTGGTCCTGGTCGGCTCAACCGGAACACGGCTGACAGCTCGCGCGCCCGTGATGGCATTACCAGGAACCCGCATCACCGAGTGGCCAACGGGTCGCGAGTTCACGACGACGTCGCGAGGGACAGCTGTCAATCCGCCGGGTACCTTTGCATTCGCGTAGTGAAAATTCGGCAAAGAACGCATCCCTGCGTTACCGACAGCGCGAGGTCCGTAGTAGTTGTTGTAGTAGTTGTTTGTAATGTTCGTGATGTTTACGATCCGCGTATTGGTGATGTTCACGTTTCGGAAGTAGCCCCGGCTGACTCCGTACCACGGGAAGAACGGCTCACCAAATCCGAGAGGACACCAGCCAAGCCCGCCTCCGAATCCAAAACCAATGCCGAAGTGTGGACCGCCAAACCACGCGACCAGCGCCGGCGCCCAAATCGGACGCACGTAGACGGGACCAGGAATCCATCCCCAGTAGCTGCCGATAAACGCCCAGCGGCCGTAGTGGAACGGCGCAAAGCCCCAAGGAGCATCATCTACCCAGGTCCAACCCCAGGGGTCAATCCAGACCCAATGACCGAAACGGTAAGGAGCCCAGCCTGGAGCGACAGCCGGAACCCAAACCCGGCCATAAGCCGGCTCGTCCCGCCAGCTTCCGTAATCATCCAAGTCCTCGGACCCGATTACGCCCGGTGCGACATAACGCGCCGAAAGTGAACGATCTTGGCGGCGATCGCGAACTCGTGCCCAATCGTCGAACCCATCAGGCGACGGCGCGTCCTGGATGGAGTGGGCCAGCGATGTCCCATTACTGAAACGCGCCTGCTCATGTGAATGCACGCGGACCGATGGCCCCTCACCGGTTGCGTCTCCTTCACCCTTCCAGACCGTGATCAGAGTCGTGTCCGCATTAGGATCGACATCAAAACGGTAGTCGCCAGATTTCTGTACCGTAAATGCAGTGTTAGGAGTATCGATCTCGTAAATCTCGCCGTCGTACAGATGGCGGATGTGTAGGTTCAGCGTCCCCTGATGCAGTTGCACCTGAACCGTATTGTCGCCGATGTTGGTGAGCGTCAAACTCGATTCCGAGTTCATACGAAATACGCCGTCGCCGACATTCAGTTCCGCGCGGGAATCCTTGTCAGTCCAAACATTGTCCGAATTAGTAAGTGGGCGGTTCAGGGTGCCCTCGACCCACTCATCCTGGCCGTGCGGCTGGACGGATACCGACCCGCTCATATACTGCAGACGAGCCACTCGGCCGGCAGGATCCGCCTGGGCAGCAACGGCTGAAATGCATATCAGGAGTGAAACAGCCAGCAGGTTCTGCAGCTTCATAGTTCCCCCTTCGGAACATTGATGTCCACCGATGTTCTTGGTGAGCGTTGCGGCGACATCGCGTTCACAGCCGGGAGCGCAGGTCATCCAAACTCTCCTTCGCTTCTCCACTTGTTTCAACCCCAATGCACGCCATGAGTTGCGGCCTGATTACCCGCAAATATCTGTAAATTCTCGTAAAAACGTGTGCCTACCAGCTTGGGTGCCATTCTGGGACAAGGCCGTAAACCTCTTGTGCTGAAAGACCTACCAGTAATCCCAGTACGAACGTAACTAACGGGAAACACCTTTGGGGCGTTACTCTCGACCAAGCGCCTCGCAACTTATCGCGCTTGGGGTGTTTTTAGGATTGCAAGGTTTGTCTCTGGATTCGCGCCCAGTGCTCGCGCGAAGAGACCGGAACCTGCAGCTCAGGGGACCGTGTCCGGGAGGCAGAATTATGAATTTGCGCAGAAGCTTGGCATTGAGTGCTACCTTCGTGGCACTGTTCGCGGCGGCGTTGTTCGCGTCAGATGATCCGCCCAGCCGCGTGGCTCGGCTGCAGTACACATCCGGTGAGATATCTGTTCAGCCTGGCGGCGTAAATGACTGGGTCGCTGCCGCCGTGAACCGCCCGCTTACAACTGCCGACCGCCTGTGGGCCGACAAAGATTCCCGCGCTGAATTGCATTTGGGAAGCGCATTGATGCGCATCAATGCAGAAACCAGCGTCACACTCACCAATATCAGCGACAACACCGCGCAGGTCGAACTCGATCAGGGCACGCTGAACCTGAGAGTTCGTCGTCTTTATGAAGGCGAAATCTATGAAGTCGATACGCCCAACATTGCTTTCACAGTGATGAAGTCGGGCGAGTACCGCTTTGATGTCGATCCCAACGGCGATACCACGTTGGTTACAGTCTGGAGAGGCGAGGGAGAAGCAACCGGCCAGGATCGCGCGGTGCGCGTGAAGCATGGGCGCCAGGCGAAGTTCACCGGCGGAAATTCGCTGGCTCATCAGATCTTCGATGAACCGGACCGCGACGGCTTTGACGACTGGTGCCGCGTGCGGGACCGCCGCCTGGATGAATCCCAGTCGGCTCGCTACGTTTCGCCGGATGTAATCGGCGCCGAAGATCTCGACAACTATGGCACGTGGCGAGTCGAGCCCGCTTACGGTCCGGTTTGGGTTCCGGCCGTCGCGCCGGGTTGGGCTCCTTATCACTACGGCCATTGGGTTTGGGTCGAACCTTGGGGGTGGACCTGGGTTGACGACGCCCCCTGGGGATTTGCCCCCTGCCACTATGGCCGCTGGGCTTACATGGATGGCTACTGGGGATGGGTGCCAGGCCCGGTTGCTGTACGGCCTGTGTACGCGCCCGCTCTGGTCGCATGGGTTGGCGGCAGCAATTGGGGTGTCGCGATCACGTCTGGCGAACCGGTTGGCTGGTTCCCACTTGGATATGGTGAGCCTTACATTCCGCCCTATGGCGTTAGCCAAAATTATTTCCGAACCGTGAACGTGAGCAACACCCGAATCACCAATATCAACACGGTCACGAACAACTACTACAACACCACGAACGTCACCAACGTGACGAATGTGACCAACGTCACGAACATTCACTACGTCAACCAGACCGTACCCGGCGCCGTAACCGCCGTGCCGAAAACGGTTCTGGTGAGCTCACAACCGGTAGCGCGCGCTTCGATCCAGGTACCTCCTGGGCAGCTGCGGCGTGCACCAATCGCCGTCGGTCCGCAGGTCGCTCCCGGGAGGGAGAGTGTGCTCGGCGCCAATGCTAATCGTCCGGCGATTGTGCCTCCGGCGCGCGTGATTTCTCGTCCTGTGATTTCGCGCGTCGCGCCGCCTCCCAGGCCAGTGCCCTTTGAGGCCAAACAGGAAGCGCTGCAACAGCATCCTGGACGTCCGCTGGATCGGCGAGATGAAGATGAGATTCGCGCCAGAATCGGGCGGCAGCCTGCCAATCCAGCAGCGCAAGCTGGTGAACATGGCAACGGTCAGCGCGTTGCTGCCGGCGAATCGCATGTTCCGCCTCAGCACAATACCGTTGTTCCCGAAGCAGGCCGCCCCAACTCGAATATGCGGATAAACGGCACTGCGACCATGCAGTTGCCTGAATCGCATCCAGCCAATCCAGTTGCCGGTCCGCAACGGAATACCGAGGCACCAGGTCAGGGTGAACGTGAGCCGGCCCGCAACGTGCCACGGCCGCCTCAGCGCGGGATTGAGACTGCAGAGCCTGCAGTAGCAGGTCCTGCGCGCAGCGTCCCGCATCCACCCGATCGTCGAGCTGAAACAGATGAGCACGCCAATGCGCCTGCTCGTGGCGCAGCTTCAACCCGAACCGTGGAAGAGACGCCTGCTCGTGGGTCAGCTTCCGACCTGGATCGTCGCGATGCAAGATCTTCCGAACCAGCGAGCGATCATGGCCGCGCGGTCCCGCGCCCCCCGCAGCGCCAGCAAGGTAGTGGCGAAGTCAGCTCCGGGTCGAGGATGGATCAACCTGCACAACCGCATGCGGTCGCTGGTCCATCTCGAGTTTCCGAAGACCGGCCAGCACCACGCCCGATGGAACGGCAATCGGGAAATAACGTTCCTTCTCCGCACCAGTCGTCAGAGGGTAATTCCGCAGATAACCAGCGGCGGCAGGATTTCTCTCCCGGATCATCAGCCCGGCAGACAGCTCCTGACCAGACGCGCCGCTCACCTCAACCGGACAACTCACAGGCAGGCCGCGTGAACAGCGAGCGGTCTCAGCCTGCTGAGCGTCCTCAGTACACGCCTGCGCGTGGCCAAGGATCAGGTGCAACCGTGGTCGCAACGCCTCAGCGGGAATCCAATGCTGGGCACGTCACGCAGACACGCGACTCTAGTTCAGGTGAAAGTCGCAAAAAGGACAACAACTCACACGATAACCAGCGGTAGTGTCAAGCCGTGGATGCCAACTTAACTCAGACATGGGGAGCCCTGCGGCTCCCTTGTTTCGTTATGTCAACGGCAGCTCAGTGCATTGCGGGAAAAACGCCGATTGAATCACGCTGATCACAACTATCGAAATTTAGCACTTTACTCCAACGTAACTCTGAGGCATCTTTAGGGCAACTTTGGCCCGTGTGGGGGCCAGCGTCGGGGTGATCCATGCCATTGCGAACGGCAGTCCTTCTGTCAATCATTTCCTTGGTATTTTGTGGCTTTGCCTATTCGGACTGTGGATCGGGACTGGTTTCCGGACAGCACTCAGGCCAGTCAACCTCGTTTTCTAAAAGTCTGCAGCGCGCCCAAAAGGGAGATCGCGAAGCGCAATTTCAGGTTGCGCTGGCATACCAAGCGGGGCGCGGCGTCGAACAGAATTGTACTGAAGCCATCCGTTGGTATCAGAGAGCAGCCGAGGCCGGTCACGCCGCGGCTCAGAACAATCTTGCCAGTTTGTATGAGCGCGGCGTGGGTGTGCCGCAGTCAGATCAAGAGGCATTGCGATGGTACTTGCGAGCTGCATCCGACAATTTCCCGCCCGCGGAAGATAACCTCGGATCCATGTATGCCGATGGCCATGGAGTGCGCCAGGACGACGCTGAAGCACTCAGGTGGTTCCGCAAGGCGGCAGCCGCGGGCTATCCCGCAGGTGAATCGGACGTGGCCTTTATGTATCTAAGTGGCCGCGGAGTCGTGCGCGACGAAGCTCGCGCGGTGACCTGGTATCTCAAGGCTGCGCAAAAAAAATATGCTCCGGCCCAAACCAACCTCGGGCTTATATACGCTTCCGGCAAAGGAGTTCGGGCCGACAGCGCACAAGCGCTGAAATGGTATCGTGCAGCCGCCGATCAGAACTTCGCGCTCGCTGAACTGAGCCTGGGTCTGATGTATGCTCGAGCCCTTGGCGTCGAGCGCAACCCCACTGAAGCGATGACGTGGTTCCGGCGCGCTGCCCAGCACGGTTCTGCGGCCGCTGAAAATGAAATCGGCGTGGCTTACGAACATGGGGATGGCGTTGCTGAGGACCTGGCCCAAGCCCTCCAGTGGTACAGAAAAGCAGCTGATGACGGATTTGCCGAAGCACAGCACAACACCGAACGGTTGAGTACTCATCTCGCGAAAGTCAATGGAATGCAAGTATCGTCGTCAACCGAATTTCGCCGTACATCCCAATAAGCTGAAAGCTTCGCCGCGCGGGCTTCTACTGCTTCGGCTCTGAGTGCTCCAGCTTTTGCAGCATCTGCTTAACACCCCGCGACATTGGACCATCCGGTTCCAGCCGCAGATATTCTCGAAATTCTGCAGCAGCTTTCTGAGGGTCAGCGCGACGCAGAGCGATGTTTCCGAGAATCACGTGCGCGACCGCCATATCTGGCCTAAGTGTCAGTGCAGTTTGGGCGTGCGGTTCGGCTTCCTGCCATCGTCCAAGCGCCCAATAGGTTTTAGCTAACTCGTAGTGCCCTTGCGGCGCATTGGGACTCAATTCAAGGCCGCGGATCAGGCTTGCTTCCGCTCCTCGGTAGTCCTTTTCGTGATTCAACAACATGCCCAAGGCCATGTAGGCGGGCGCGGATTTTGGGTTGATGGCCAGACTTTCTTCGAGTGCTTTCCGCGCTTCCATCGCGTCGCCCTTCTCTATATAGGCCATACCCAAGAGTTCGTGAGCGGCTCCGTAATTAGGATAGTTCTTAATCGCGGCCAAAAGGTGCGGTATCGCACTCTGTGCGTCTTTCTTTTCGATAAACAAACTTCTCCCTTTCTGATACTCCTTGCGCGCCTTTTCCGGAACCGCTAGATCGCTGACATCCTCGCTCATAGCTGGTCCCGACGCTTGCAGAGCACCAGGCTTTTTAATGGGACGCAATTCAAAAGTGAGATAGTCGGTGCTGGATGTCTGCAAGTCCACACGCTGCGAGGCGGACTCATAGCCTGGCGCTCTAACTTTGACTAAGAACACCGATGCTCCCGGCCCATTCAGCACGAACTTACCTAATTCGTCAGTCTCCGACTGCCCGGCATATCCGGAATCCTCGCGCTCAAGCATGACGACAATGTGGGCCACAGGACGCTGCGTCTCGGAATCGCGAACCACGCCCCGAATCACCGTAGGATGCGGAGGCCGCTGAACTTGCGGGCTGGCAACAGAAGAGCAACTCAATAGCACAGCAAAGGCAAGAACAGAATAAGCGAGGCGGGACATAGGCTCCTCCCAGCAGGACGCCACAATTTTAGGACGTCCTCAGCTTGCCTCGCAGTGAGCGCAGAAATGTTTTTTCAGCTTCTCTTGACGGGCATTTTCAATGACCATACCCTAGTCTTAAATCTGCGGCTGTGCTCGATTTCGCCGCCGGAGTTAACGTCGCCTTATGCGTCGAATCATATTTGCTGTTCTCATTCCTCTCCTCCTTTGGTCGGGCTCATCAATAGCTAGGGATTTAACCAAGGATCTGGCGCCACATTATCGCGATTGGCTCAAGAAAGACGTTCTCTACATCATTACCAATCAGGAGAAAGACTCATTCCTGCAGCTGACTTCAGACGACTCCCGCGACCAATTCATTCAGCGATTCTGGGGAATTCGCAATCCGACGCCTGGCTCGCCGGACAATCCCTACAAAGCCGAGCACTACCGCCGTTTGGAATACGTCAACACGTATTTCGGACACGTCAGCCATACCGAAGGTTGGCGCACCGACATGGGTCGCGTTTACATCACCCTGGGAGAGCCGCAGCAACGACAAAAGCTGCTGGGCTTGCAGAAGATAACCCCGATGGAGGTCTGGTTCTACTCCAATGCTGATCCGGCACTGCCTCCATTCTTTTACGTCGTTTTTTTCCAGCCCGACCCTTCGAGCGAGTTCAAGCTCTATAGCCCGTACAGCGATGGGCCCGAAAAACTGATTACTGCCGTCGTCGGCCCAAGCCGGCAAAATGCTCTGAAGATTTTGTCGCAGGATGCCGGACGTGACGTGGCTCGCGTTACCTTGAGCCTCCTCCCCGATGAGCCCGTGGATTTCACCGGTGGCAGCATCAGCCTGCAATCCGACGTGATGCTGAACACCATTCGCAATCTCGCTAATAATCCCATCTCCCAAAGTCATTTGGCCGAACGACGACGGCTTCTCGAGGACGTTACTCATCGCGTAATTCTGGGCGAGGAATACCTGGACGTCGTTACCGTCCCACTGCGCGACTCCGTTGGAAATACGAATTTGCACTATGTGCTCCGCTTGAAGAAGCCGGAAGACTTTTCCATGGGGCAGGGTGATAAAGGCTATTACTACTCCATCCTCGAGTCCGCGAGAGTGTTCTCTTCCGACGGCAAGCTTCTGCTGAGTGAAGAAAAAAAGATTGCGCGCAACCTGACCAGCGACCAGTTCGAACAAGTCAAGGGCAAGGTCTTCGGCTACGAGGGTTGGCTGCCACTTCCGGCTGGCAAGTACAAACTGCAGTTTCAGCTGACCAATGTGCTCGCCAACACTGCGTTCCGCCGCGAGGTCGAGGTAACCGTGCCTGATCTGGCGAATGAGGGCTTGCAGGTTTCGAACCTCGTGCCGTTCGCCGAAGCCAGCATGCTTGCTCCTGAAACACGTGATTCCGTGCCCTTCAGCGGAGGAGGAGTGAAATTCTCTCCCATGGCGGGGCAAGAACTTCAGTTGGTGCAGGGACAGCCTCTGAAATTCTTCTATCAGGTGTGGGCACCTCATGTCCCAGAGGCTGCGCGCGCCTCCAAGAAACTCATCGTCGATTACGTGTACGGAAATTTCGCGACCAGAACGAACACCAGCGTTCATGATGAGATTCCCCTGAATCAGCTCGACGCTGGCGCTTCCGTTCTGAATGGGAAGCAGATTCCCACGGCTGATCTGGCGCCGGGCAACTATCGCCTGGCAATGACGATTCGCGATCCGGAATCACAGGACAAGGTCTATGGTTCCCTCACGTTCAGTGTATCGTCCGGCGGCAGCGCGCCCGCCGCTTGGGACGTCACCGACAACAAAATCGCTGAGAGCATCAATAACGGTCTTATGGATTATCAGCGCGGCTCCTGCTATTTTGCGACAGGTGACAGCGCGCGCGCCCTTCCGTGGTTTCAGAGCGCGTACTCGAAGAATCCGCGCGATGAGCGTTTCCGCAGCAAACTGGTGGAGCTCTATTTCGCCCAGCAGAAATATCACAAAGTGGCCGAGGTTTACGCTAAGGCGGGACTTTCCGAATCTACCGATGAGCAAACTATCACGCGCATTGCCGAAAGTTTCGATAAGGCCGGCGACCTGCGAAAAGCATTGAGCGTGATGGAATCCGGAACAGCGCTCAAGCCCTCCAGCGGCCCCTTGTTGTTGGGATTGGCCGAGTACTATCGTCGAGCTGGAGAACTGCAGAAAGCGGACGCCGCTGAACAAAAGGGCAAGCAGCTGATGAAGAACCACCCCGAATCGTAGTGCCGTTTCCACTTATTAGTTCATGCCCAGTCACTTAGTAAGTTGGATTTCGGCTTTCCCAATATAGGAATAACTAACAGTCATTCCCATTTTGGGAACACGCCGACTGGCCCGCCTACACTTTCCGGTATATACATCGATTACGATCTATGAAATCTGGGAGCTCCCCGAGAAACGTTTTCGTGCAACTGCCTGAGAACACGGTCGCGGTTCGGTAGGTTACCAAAGTGCTGCCAAGTCACGCAGGGGCGAGCTTCGTGTCATGGTTATTGACAGGCAGCACATTTGCTTATTCCCGAATTGGAACTGCCTCTCTTTCGAATCTCTTCCCCAATTCAAAGCAATTAGCAGCAACCCTTGATAGGAGGGACTATGAGAACTCGTTTCCATATCCCCGTGTTCGCCTTAATTCTGCTCTTCGGTTTGGGGCTGTTGGCACAAGAAAGTACAGTGAAGGGCAACCTGGGCGGTACGGTATTCGATTCGTCAGGAGCGGTGGTGTCGGGCGCGAAGCTCACATTGACAGGACCTTTAGGCAAAGAGACGGTCACGTCTGATGCCGAGGGTCACTTCATGTTTGATCTTCTGACGCCCGCAATCTATACGGTCAAAGCCGAGATGTCCGGGTTCAAATCAGTCGATGTGAGAGCGATCGAAGTTTTCACCGGCAGAACCTCGAACATCCGCGTCGAACTTCAGCCAGGTGGAGCGTCCGAAACCATCGAAGTGACGGCGTCCGCCGTGACGGTG
>DASSIO010000285.1:0-12183 GCA_035691825.1 Terriglobales bacterium
GCACCTGTGCCGCTTCCAATTCTCGTGCTTGCGAGCTGTGGGTGAGGGCCTGTTGCAAAAGTTCCGGCCGCCGAAAGTGGTGGGCAAGCGTGTCCTCCAGCGCTGCGACATCTCGTGGCTTGCTCATTCGGCGGCCGTCTCGTGGGTTTATCTACTGTTTTGGCGGATTCGTTCCTCCCGGGTTGGGAGTGGAAGGATTCTGCTGCTGGGGCTGGGCAGAGGCACCAGCCGGCGGCGTTGCAGGCTTCCCGCCAGTCAACTGGACAAGGCGGTCCCGCTCCCGCCGGGCCAAGCCTCCTGCCGCGGATCCCTCCTGAGTCATTTCGACGGCGCGGTTCGCCTGGGCTAAAGCCTCCGGGTACTTATTCTGGCGATCGAGCGCGAGTGACAGCCGCAACACGGTTACCGGGTCGGGCTGCTGCGGATATGCGTCAATGGATTTGCGGAAATTCGCCTCGGCGCCCGCGAAATTATTCCTGTTAAATTCCAGCGTGCCTAATATTGAGTACGCTGACGAGCGCAGAAGGTTCTTGTAGGCCTCAACCTTGTCGGGCGGCGTTTGCGGAGGGAACACGACGTCGGTGTCTACGGTCTGAAGCGCCTTCTCGGCATCCTTCTTAGCTTCGTCGAGCTTCTGATCCTTGTCGAGGTCGGTGTCGCGAGTCCGCTCCACGAGCACCTCGGCGGCGTCGGTTAAGCCTTCCGGATCGTCGGGATCGATGCTCAGGACCCGCCGCGCCATCTCCAGCATCTTGTCGCCATTGTTAACGTTCTGATAATCGCGCATCGCCGTTTTGTAGAGGATCACGCGCAGTTCGCTCTCCGGGAACTTGGCGGCGAAATCGTCAGCCGCTTTCTCAAGCGCGGCTGGATCCTGATTGGCAGACGCGGCTTTGAAAGCGTCATACTCCGGCTGGGTTTTCGCTTGCGGAGGATGTTTGGCCGCGGGCTGGTTGGCGGCGCCCTGCTGTCCGGTGTTGCCAGGTTGCTGAGTGGCGCCCGGCTGACCCGAGGGCGGGTTCTGCTGCTGATTGCTGGCACCATATTGGGCAAAGGCAAAGCCGGAAATGGCCAGCATCGCGCAAATCATCGCTATTTGCTTCATGCGTTCTCCTTAGAGCTGCGACTCAAGTCGCGAGCGGATTCCTTCTACTCTTGCGGTTGCGGGGCTACGGGTGGTTCGTAGGGCTGTTTTAAACCCCGCTCAGCTGCGGCCTTAGCTTCGGGAAGCGCACTGCTTGCTTGTAGGGCAGCCTGATAGTGCTCGACGGCAGCCTGCCGTTCTTCCTGCAAATCGAAGATTCTACCGAGATAAATATGTGACCAGGCAACCACCTTGGGCTCCTTTGCCGCCTCCAACGCCCGCTGAAAATAATCTTGCGCACCCTTCAGATCGCGATTTGCGGTCGCTACCTGCGCAAGAACAAAGTAGGCGCGGCCTGGGTCTTCCTGATGCTCCTCGAGTGCTTGTTGTGCCAGCTTTTGTGCGGTGGCGGAGTCGCCAGCGCTTAAGCGTTTCTCGGCATTGGCGAGCAGTCTCTCCGGAGGACGCTGCGGGAGATAAAGTACTTCAGGCGAGGCGGCGTCGGCAAACTGGATTTGCGATGCTCGCTTAGACTCGGCTCGCACGTCAATGTCGTTGACCATCGCCCCGAACGCGTCGCGGCAGCCGACCGGCTCCCTCTCAAATTTCACCAGGGAGTTATAGAAATAGCGGGTCAGGATGTAGCCTTGCTGGACCGAGTTGTCGACTGTCGTCTCACGCCGCTCGTCGGCCGCTTTGCCTCCAGGCATAAGACGTGCCTCGATGGCCCGGATCAGACATTCAGTTACCAAAAGCGAAATGTCGTCTCGAAAACTTTGATCAATGGGAGCCAGCCGTACCTGGTCAAGCAGTGGTTCCAGGCGCTGCATGGCCTCGGGGCGCTTCATCGACAGCGGGTCCAGCAGATAGTGCAGATAAGTGTGACGGATCTGATCGATTTTTGTCGACGATCCCGCGGGTGAGACCACGACAAAGTAGTCGGTTCCATACACGCGAGCATTGATCTGGCCAGGAGCGCCCATAGGCTCCAAATACACCGTAAATTGCCGCCCAAGGTAGCCGGAAGAAGGCAGCCGGAGATAAATACCGGTGTCGAACATCATTTTGTTCAGCGGGTCATGGAACCGTTCAATCAGGGCGTTGTACTGGCCGCGATGTTCGAGCCAGATATCATGCAGCTTTACGCTTTGATAGAACTTCTCAAGCAGAACTCCAAATCCGACGAGGCGGGTTGCGTCTGGTGGAAGCTCGGCCCCGGTAGCCTTCATGGTGAAGTGCGGTGGGTCCTGCAGGAAAAGCGCCAGAGAAATGTACTGCGCCAATTCGCGAGACCAATCCTGTTGCTGATGCTCTTTGTAGAAGTCGCAAATCTCGTTGGTCGCAGCCGTCGCCTCATCCGAGCCGGCAATCGCTTTGGCCACCTCGGATCGCACCTGCGCGCGGACCAGGTCGGAGCCTTCCAGTTCCTGATCGTAGCCGCACGCATTGATCGCAGTCATGACGCTAAACAGGGTTTCGCTGCTGTCAAGGGATGCATTGGAATTTTCGCTTGCGGAGGCTGCTATGGAACCAAACGTAAGCAAGAACGCCAAAAACACAGGAATCCAGCGGTGAAAACCAGGGCGCAGCGGGAACCTCCTAACGGACAGGCAAGATGGGAGCACTACTACGTAAGTGTAAGAGTTTTCTACAAAAAGGGTCAACAGAGGCAGCAATTAGCTTCTAGCTCTTGGCTTTACCCGTTGGCAGTCCTCCCTGAGTTTGCTCAGTGGGAAATCTGACTCTGGTACTGGAGTATTAAGAGATCACGAGGGCCGCAGCTTATAGGAAAAGCCAAGGGCGCAAAGGCTAACCAGCTTGGCGCTCAAAATGCCCTCAGCCCCGCACGCTGATCTTGGAGAACGACAGAACTGCCTTTCCCGGCGTGGGACGCCCTAACGACATTGCTGGCCGAAACGTCGTGAAGATGAGTAGCCTTTTCACCTGCGGCAGCAAGTCTTGCGTATCTTTCGTATCGGAAAGGATCCTGTAATCTTCAACCCTGCCATCCGCGCCAACGTAGGCTTCAATAATCAGGGAATCAGAGTTGACCGGGCCAACCAGGGTTGTACCAAAGGCCGAGGACTGCAGCTCAGGAGCAGAGTAGAGCAGCAATGGCACATCGCTGTTATTCATGGCTTGGACACTGGGCAGTCCAAAAACACCCATCAGCATGCCGAATATCAATACCGCGGAAACCAGTCCCGCCGTCGCTGGCACCATGAATCCGCGCAGGCCATTTTCTAAACGAATTCGGAGACCCTCAAAGTGCGGACGCTTTGCCTGTGCAGCCTCGCGCGAAATGGCAACTCGCAAGCGCAGGGCTAAGTCACTTGGCGCCTTCTTGCGTCCGAGTTGAATCATCAGGCGTTGGCTTTGCAGCAGCAGCCGATATTCGCGATCGCACTTAGCACAGCTCTCGATGTGCTGACCGACGGCGCGCATTTGCGCACCAGTAACCGCACCGTCCAGGTAAGGAGAGAACAGCGACTTGGCCTCTGCACATTTCATGACGTCACCTCGACTTCCCGCCGGCCGGTAACATGGTCCGCGTGGGCCGGCCTCTTCGGCGCGTCAGGAGTGCGCAGTCCGAGTTCGTCTGCACACTCCAGAATGTAGGGCATGAGGCGCTGTTTCAGGGCCTCGCGCCCACGGGTCAATCGTGATTTCACCGTGCCGAGGGAGACCTCCGTGATTTCGGCGATTTCCTCGTATGACATCTCTTCCAGATCCCGCAGAATCAGCGTGCTGCGATAGGGCTCCGGGATGTGCCGCACTTCGGCTTCAACTCGCGCACACACTTCGTGATGCGCTACATTGTCGAACGGCGACTCAGCTCTATCCACCAGGACGTCCTTCACGCCAAATCCCGAACCTTGCGCAGTATCGTCCTGCAAGGGCTCCATCGACATTTCCTGCGCTTTGTGGCGGAACCACCAGCGCTTGCGATTTGCCGCCTCGTGCAAGGCGATGCGGTAAATCCACGTCTTCAAGCTTGACTGGCCGTGAAAATGCTTGATGCCACGAAATACCTTCAGAAAAACTTCCTGCGTGGTGTCGGCTGCGTCTGCCGAGTCATTAACGATGCGATAAACCAGGCTGTAAATCGGCTGATGAAACTCGCCAATCAGCCAGGCATAAGCGTCTTCTGACCCAGCTTTCAGTTCCGCAACGATGGCCGATTCCTGCGCTCGTATGCCAATTGCGCTTGCGATGTCACCCAAGGTGGCTGCTCCCGCCATAGCTCTCATGGCGTAACCCCTATTATAGGATTTCTGCTGCGCAAAGCCATTTTGCCGAACGCAGGCGGTTGTCGCCCGACATCCTACTTACATAGACGCCGGCGGCGCTGCCGATGTTCCCGGCTACAACTTGCCTATTTTCAGTAACATGAACTCTGGATGGGGTTTTTGGGGCAGGAGAGCGCCCGGTCCAGGGCGCTTTTCTGACTCTAGCTGATCATTCTTTACTTTGGCGTTTGGGGCGGAGCCGGGGACGTCGATGCCGGCTGACTTGGGCTTGCTCCTGTAGCTGGGGTGGTCGCTTTCGGCTTCTTCTTTTTCTTGACGGGTTTTTCAGCCTCCGTGTCGTCGATAACAATTTTCTTTGGCGGAGGAGGCGGAGCAGCTTGTGCCGCTTGCAATGCGGTACGCAGCCGGTTGATTTCAGCTTCCTTATTTGCCGCTAAGCTCTGAATGCGATCGGCCAGCTGGCTGCGAAGATTATCGAAGTTGTTCGCATCGTTCGCCAGTTGTTGGTATTCATCGCGCGGGCCGAATGCACCTGCCTCTTCGGCGACCGAGCCCAACACGTCGTGCAAAGCGTCGAGATTGTGATAAAGCTTGAAAGTGGCGGCAGTGTCCTCGGGCGCGCTGCGCACTTCATTGACGATGGTTGGCATGCCGTCTTGCAGATTGCGAAGTAAGGATTGAAGCCCCGTCTGTGCCTGTTTCTTGGTGTTCGAATCCGTTTTCCACTTTTCGATTCGCAGTTTGCTGAGATCGTTGATTGTCGCCTGGGTGGTTTCTTGTAATCGGGCCAACAACGAGTTGATCTGGTTCACTGAGGCGTACGACACGGGAGATTGAGGAGCGGTTTGAGGCGCGGGCGCATTTTGAGCGAGCGCGCTCGCGATCATCAGGAAAATTGCGGGAAAATGTAAGCTGATCATAAGGCCTCTTCACCTCTTGCGTGAGATGCCGCTGGGCAATGCATCGTTCAGCATACTAATTTTCCACAGATTGCACAAAAACGAACGGCAGGTTTGACTATCGCTATAGGCTGGGCGAGAATTGCATAAGGTTAGCTGAAGCAAGTGGGCCTGTGGCGCAGCTGGGAGCGCGCTTCCATGGCATGGAAGAGGTCGTCGGTTCGATCCCGACCAGGTCCACCATAGTTCTGATGCCTGCCATATACATTCTTCGCAGTGAGAGTTCCGGAAAATTCTATATTGGCTGCGCTGAACAGGCGCTAGTTCGCGTAGCTGAACACAACCGCCGGGGAGGTCGTTCGATCCCGACCAGGTCCACCATAGTTCTGATGCCTGCCGTATACATTCTTCGCAGTGAGAGTTCCGGAAAATTCTATATTGGCTGCGCTCGGAGGAGCGAGCTTACGCCAGATCGTAGGGAAGCTCGACGTTGGGTACGGAACTGTGCGGCTCCGTCTCCTCAGCTTAATGGTCGGGCCGTGTCCAGCCGACAGCGACTCAACTTCCGAATAGCCCGTCACCCAGAACCCGACATCCCTGAGTTCTTTAGATCTTTTGTGTCCGACTCAGCCGCTTACAGAGGCGTCTAACGGAATCCGCTGAACAAGACCACATCCGTGTCGTTATAGCGAGCGCGTGTAATGGCGAACTTCTTGCCGTCTAAGGACCAGGCGTACGCAGGTATATAAACAGCCTCGGAATCGAAATGAGTCAACTGCACCACGGGTGTGCCTCCAGACAGAAGCAGCATATACACATTCTGCGTAGCAGCAGTCGTGTTGTGGACAAAGCTGAGCCCCTTTCCATCCGGCGTCCAGCCCAGGACATGCCAGTCGCCAAACTCCGCAGGCATCTCAAGCTCTCTTGCGATGGACCTGTCGTCCAACCTCTGCAGCACGACCTTCGACTTTGCGCTGGCCCCATGTCCCTCCGTCTTTCCGTAGGCGATCAGCTTGCCATCTGGAGAAACGATTGGAGAAAAAGTCGTCGCGCGGACCAATTCGAGGGGAGTTCCTCCATCGGTCGAGACTTTGTATATGTGCCCCACTCCATCACTGGCTCCCCCATCGTTGTAGAGCAGCCATTTGCCGTCAGGGGTACACACACCCTTCTCAATATCAATTCCGAATGTGAGCTGCTTCAACTCGCCGCTGACCGTATTCAGGCGCCAGAGGTTCGGTTTGTTGTCGTCGAGAACCCTCCCAATCACGACCGAGTCGCCCGGACCGCAGGCCCTGGCATAGAAGAGGACACTGTCGTTCTCCAACAAGCGAACGCGGTTGCTTCCGTCGGAGGCTGTCTCGTAAAAGTGCCAGCTCGCATCTCTTTGCAGAAGTTTGCCGGTGGCGGTCCACGACAGATCGTACCCAGTTGCTTGCTGGGTCGAAATTGGGGCCAGCTTCCAATCGATTTTGTCGCTGAGCGCCGCCGGGGAGTCCGCAATGTAAATCGTAGCGGCCTGGCGTTGCTCGGTCGTAATAAACGACAATCCATCTCCCGTCACGCTTACGGACAGATAGCTACTAAGGTCGTTGCTGACCCGGATTGCCTCTCCTGTGGGATAAGGCTGAAACCAGATCTGGTTCCGTAAGCCGGTTCCTTTTTCGGCGGCCACGAACAGCAAGCCTGCCCCGTCGGGCAGCCAAGCCAATGACCTAACCAACGTTGGGGATGGAAACTTCTTCAGCATTTGGCCTTGCGGAGTAAACACCATGATTGAGGTGATTTGTCCCTTGGCTGATTCGAACGCGCCCACCGCGATGAGGTCGCTCCTTGACCACGATGGATCGGTGAAAAATCCCTTCCCCTCCGCTCGCTTTCCCTGAACTATGATGTGCTCGCCGGTGCCGTCGGCATTTGCGATTAAAATCTCATCATCCCCATTGTCCTGAACGGTTCGGCGGTACACGATCCGCTTTCCGTCGGGCGAGAATGCTGCCGCGCTGTTCACGTTACTAACGACCTGCCGGGGCGTTCCGCCCAGCGACGGCACCGCATATAAATTGAAAACGTTCAGATTGGCGGGATCGCCGTGCGGATAGTAGAGATAATTTCCGTCGGGCGTGAACGCCGCTCCCGAACCGAACAAGCCCGGCTGTGACGGCACCACCGTTACCTCGCTACCCGTGGCCACCTGCTTTACCCGCAGACTCCGCTCGCCTTCGCGCCGGCAGTAGGCCACTAATCTCCCGTCTGGCGAAATGGTGGCAAAGCTGGTGACTTCGCCGTGGTCGGTCAGCGGCTGGACTGTCAGGTTGCGCGTATCGAATGCAGGTGTGCTACGACCCAGCAGTTTGTAGACACCGAACCCGGCCGCAGCCAAGAGCGCCGCTACCATCACGGCCGCGCCAATCAGCGCTCCTCGATGCCGCCGCGCCTCTGCGATGAGTCCAGCACCGGATGATGACGGTGTTGTAGCAGATACAGCAATGTCAAGCTGAGAGGCAGCGGTTTGCGCCGAAACGGAATCGGCAAAGCCTGAAGCTGAAGTTGCGGATGCGACCCTTCCTGACTCCGTCTCCCGTTTCAGCCGCTTCAGATCGGCCCGCATCTCCGAAGCGTGCTGGTAGCGAAGATCTCGATCTTTCTCCAGCGCCTTAAAGATTATGCGTTCCAACTCCGGGGGAACTTCTGGGTTCAGCCGCACCGGATCCGTCGGCGCCTTGTGCAGAATTGCATCTAGTATGTCGCCGGAGCCCTGACCACGAAACGGAGTCGTCCCCGTCACCATCTCATACAGGGTCGCCCCAAATGAGAACAAGTCTGTGCGCGGATCCAACTCCCGCCCGCGTACCTGCTCCGGCGACATGTAGGCCACCGTGCCCAGCATCGCTCCCGGACTGGTCAGGTGCTCTTCTGCCGGCAGACTCTCGGGTATAGCCGCAGTAGCTCCCTCAGCGAGCTTTCCGGGGGGCATGGTCACTTTCGCCAATCCGAAGTCCAGAACCTTGGCATGACCGCGCCTAGTCACGAACAGGTTGGCCGGCTTGATGTCGCGATGGACGATTCCTCCTTCGTGCGCCGCGTCCAGCGCGTCGGAAATCTCGATGGCTAGCGACAGCACCGTCTCGATCTCCAGCGACTGGCTCCCGATGCGGTGCTTCAGCGTCATGCCATCCAGAAACTCCATCGCGATAAATGTTTGTCCGTGTTTGTCGTCAGTTTCGTAGATCGTACATATGTTGGGATGGTTCAGCGCCGAGGCGGCCTTGGCCTCGCGCTCGAAGCGACTAAGCGCTTGCGGATCTTTGGAGACCTCGTCAGGAAGGAACTTTAGGGCCACGAAGCGGCCGAGTTTCACATCTTCAGCCTTGTAAACTACCCCCATCCCGCCGCCGCCGAGTCTCTCAACGATGCGGTAGTGCGAGATAGTTTGGCCGACCATTAAGGGATCTTTGGCGTTCGGATCGCTTCATCTTACGGAGGCCACATTCGTGAGTCAACGAATGACTTTGGCAGGAGCATTTCTAAGTTAGAAGAACTTGCTTTACTTCCGAATAGCCAGAATCATCGAAACTGCGCGTCAAGGTGCTCCGAGGTCAATAGCGAAGCGAAGCGCCGTCAGTTGTCTGTTGTTGGGCGGAGCCTACCGGTTGAAACTTCGGTCGATTACTTGACCGGAATTGCGCCTTTATTTCCAGGACCTTGATACAAATTCAATGTCGTGCGCCCGAAAGGCGCTGCAACTGGCCCAAGCGCTCGCCCATCAGCAGGTGAGAGTATCCTTGATGAGAGTCGTTCCGCCGCGGCGCGTCCAACGTGAAGCCGTAGCCAGCTTGAAATACCACCACGAAATCTGAGCCCCCAAAGAGAAAATGCCCTAGCATGTCTCCTTTGCGGACCCGCACCCCCTCTTTGAGTGTGGGCTCGAAGTTCACTGAACTTACCGGCGTCATCCCAATCGGCAACAGCGCTACCAAACCAAATTTTTTCGTCTCGAGGATCAGGCAGCCCCGCGTTTCGAGCGATTGCCAGCCGACAGATGAAGCGTCGAACGAATATCTACGGTTCACGGCATCCCAAGTCACAGTGCCGCCGGGCACTTCCTGTCCAGGAATGATGTTGACTTCCCTCACTACACCGCCAAGCGGAAAGTGATAGCGGTGATAGTCGCCGACGTCGAGAAACAGGTGAGTGAAGGTTCCCCCGGCGAACGCGTTCTTGTATCTACTCTGCCCTCCGATCAATTGCTCAACGGATTGTACTGTTCCAGTTTTTACAGCAATGCCCGACTTCTCGACCACACGCGAATTGTTGTCGATGGCCCATATCCCCTCCGGGATTGCGTCTGCCGGAGACACGACGATTGACTCGTCGGCGGGCGCGGCGATGGGCCGCTGGTCGGCCGACTTGAGGCGACGCGCGAAGAACTGGTTGAAGGTTCTCCAATGCGACGGATCTTCGTACCAGCCCCGGTTGAGTCCGAAAGTCGCGTCGGCCTGCGCCAGGCGAAGATACTCTTTGTTCCACGACTCTGGCGTGTTGAGGAATCCGCCCCACGATCGGACAAAGGTTTTCAACCACGAACTGTATGGTTCGACGTATAGAAGGGAGTTATTGAAGTATCCGCGTCCTTCGAGTTCGCTGAGCGGTTGATCGACAATAAATTGAAGGTAGCCGAGGCTCTGATCCATGCGCTGGTACAGGGTCGCATCTGGCCTCTCCTTGAGCAGTCTCGCCGGAATGGCTCGCTCGACCCATGAAAGGAAGTCGTAGTACTGATCGAGGGACTGCGCGGGATTAGTGAGCCGGTCCGGGTTGACCTGTCTCGCCCGCTCGATCGAGGCGATGAGAAGGCGCTTGACTTCAGGGTTGCTAGCCAGGAGACGCTTCAGTTCAAGCGTCGCAGGCCGATCATTGCTCGTTGGCGTCTGCTCCGCGGCGCAGACGGTGCATAGGAGGGCGAGTGCCAGAACCATCCCACGCGGGTACCAGGGCTTGGTAAACATAGCTAATCTCCAGAGCGTGGACAGCCAAGGTGGCGAGACCGTGATCCGAGATGTCCATCGGGATTCGAGATCGGGATTTAACTCTGAGATTCATCGCCAAGTCAAGAACGCAATGATCGTATTCCTTCCTGGGGCCGGAGTCTTCGCCTTCAATTACAGAAGTTTCGCGGAGCAGTTAGCCTCGCACGGCTACGCCGTTGCCGTTATTGATTATTTTTTCGCTCCATGCGCCGCACGACCAGCGTCGCAGAGCGTATTCCTGCTAGCAAGCCTGCGATCCAATAGACAGGTTCTACTTACCTGGCTCAAAACCAATCCGGGAAGATTAGCTCGACCAGGCCCGGGCTCCAATATGAGTAGAATTGCTCATCGCAGCTTTTGAAATCCCCATACCTTTCCCGCGCGTAGTTGCCCCAATCCGGGCGAGAGCCATCGCTATCCGTGAAGCCGTACTCATGGGCTAGAGTCCAGGTGCTGAAGACGCGTCCGCTTTTCTCCTTCACCGTGGGATCGGTCGCGAGTGCGACCACGGCGCGCCCGATATACCTGGGCGACTCCGAGTGCATGAAATCTGCTCGGGCGTCGTGTGCGACTCTCCTGCGCCGGCCGGGCGGGTACTCGCCCGCTTTCTTCCAGTTGCCCTCGCTGACGCCAAAGTGATCCAGCACGGCTTCGGAGCGTAAGAATCCGGGCGTTAGAGCGACGGAGGCGACGTTTCTCTTCCGTAACTCAAGTGACATGGCGAAGGCCAGCCGAATAACCGAAATCTTCACCAGGTCGTAAAACAGATTGCCGCGATAGTAGAAGCCATCGCCGTCGGTGATTTCAAGAATGATGGCTGCCTTCCGTCCGAGCATGATCGGGACCGCGTGATGGGCGGTAATAATATGCGAATGGATGGCCTGCCTGAGCATGCGCAGGCCATTCTCCAGCTTTGTGTTCCAGAACGCCTTGCCGAATTCGGTCAGCGGATCGCCGCCCCAGACATCATTCACAAGAATATCCAGCCCCTTACTCTGCCTCTTGATTCGCGCGACTAGCTCCTTTACCTCCTCCGGTGCGGTGTGATCGACTCGCACCGCAATGCCGTGTCCGCCGGCGGCGGTGACCAGTTCCGCGGTTTCCTCGATAGTTTCCGGCCTGCCCGGAGTTGCGGGCTTTTTGCGCGTGCTGCGGCCAGTGCAGTATACGGTCGCGCCGGCTTCACCCAAGGAGACGGCAATCCCTCGGCCTGCACCGCGGGTTGCCCCTGCGACAAGTGCGATTTTGCCTCTCAGTGCATTCTTGATGTTCTTGGCCATCGCGACCTCCAAGTCAGTTTGAGTGGGCCGTGGTTACGGATTTGGGCGCGTGATCCTACGGAACCTGTTACGCTTCCGGAAAAACAACTGGTCGAGACTCCACTCCCCGGGGATCTAGCTTTTCTTAGCGCCGGGCAGAAGGCCGTCGACAAGGGCGGACCATTCCTCTTCGAGTGTGGGCCGGTGAAACTGACGGCCAGCACGCTGATACCAATGCTCGGCATTCGAGGCCGCTCCTTCCTTCCGGTGCAGATACGCATGGACCGCCATTCCCTCAATGCTTTCCAGTTCGTCGACCAGCGAATGGGCGCGGTTCCAATCGCCTTTCGCATCCCACCAAAGCGCTGTTACCGAAGGGTTGAGGCCCGTGGGCGGTTCGTCGCTGTTTAGCGATTCTTTGAACTCCAGTTGGTTCATGCTCACCTCGCCTGTTGTAAACGCACTGACATTAAGTCTTAGCCAAGTGCGAAACCCTTCGATGCTGAAGAAGAAGCACTCCAGTTTGCCTTGAGTTTTGGCGCTGATATCGAAGTGGTCGATCCTGTTGAACTCCGCGCGAAAACCCACCATGCGGCCGTGGCGATCACGAAACTCTATTTGAGTGATTTTTGCGTGTGAGCCTGAAGCTCAGGTTTATCC
>DASSIO010000286.1:0-28265 GCA_035691825.1 Terriglobales bacterium
GCCCGCCTTGTGACCCATATCCAGGAGACGCCGCACTGCCTCGCGTCCATCTGCTCCATAATCGAGGGTCCGCTCGTTGACGTACATCCCGACGAATTTATCCGCGAGCTGCGAATCCAGATCACGGGCAAACTGCATAGCGTACGCAAGGGCTTCGTCGCGGTGGTCGAGGGCGTACTGAATGCTCTCGCGAAGAGCGGCAGCTACGGTCGAGATCAGCTTCTGGCCCAGGCTGCGGCGAATAGCATTTCCGCCTAGGGGCAAAGGTAAGCCAGTTACCTTATGCCACCAGCGGCCCAGATCGACAATGCGGTAGAGGCCCGATTTCGCGAATGTCAACTGCCCTTCATGAATGATGAGACCCGCCTCGTACTTACCCTCGAGCACCTGGGGAATGATCTGGTCGAACGGCACGACTTCGGTTTCGACCCCGGGTGCAAAGAGGTTCAAGACCAGATAAGCAGTCGTGAGAGTGCCGGGAACAGCGATCCGCTTGCGCTTGACGTCGGCTTCCGAATAGGCCCGTGTGGCCACGATCATCGGGCCGTAGCCTTCGCCGACGCTGCCTCCGCTCGGCAGTAACGCGTACTTGTCCTGAATATAGGGATATGCGTGAAAAGAAATGGCGGTTACATCGTAAAAGCCGTCGCCGTCGCGCGCCTTACGGTTCAAAGTCTCAATGTCGCACAGCGTATGGCTGTAGCGGATTCCGGCAGAACGGACCTTATTGGTCGCAAGCGCGTAGAACATGAAGGCGTCGTCCGAGTCGGGGCTATGCGCAATCGTGATTTCGCGCTCATCCGGTGAATGCGTCGCGGATTCACCCGCTGTTCGCGAAGTAACTGTACTTGAGCTCATGCCTCGGTCCTGGCAGGACGGCGCCAGCGAGTGGCGATCGCGGAGGCCAGCATCACTTTGATTACTTCACCGAAGATGAAGGCATGGAGTCCGAAACGCACGGCGATAGCAACCGAGTGCGTCAGGATCAGCAGCCAACTCAATCCGCCCGCGAACAACACCAGCTCGGCAATTGAGCTAGCCAAGGCAGCGCTGGCAAATGTGCGTCTCGAGCGCTCGAAGACATATCCGGCGGCCCAGGCAGTGAAAGGGTATGCCATCAGAAAACCGCCACTCGGGCCGATAAATTGGGCGAGGCCACTCTGACCGGCAATACTGAAAACCGGCAGCCCGATGACGCCTTCGGCAACATAAAGTGCCAGAGCAGCCGCTCCGCGCCGGCTACCAAGCAGAAGGCCTACGACGAGCACACCGAAGTTTTGCATGGTCAGCGGGACAGGCGTAAACGGCAGAGGAACCGTCACTCTCGCGCACAGGGCGACAAAAAAGCTGGCTCCTACAACGAGTCCAACCTGCCGAGCCCAATACCAGGGCCGGGATTGTTCATGAAGATTAATAGTTCCGGCGACTGTTCTTATCATTGCGGCTTACCTCCAGGATGAAGGTTAAGGTTGGCCAGGCTCATGCCTGCGCTCTAATTCCTGCATTTCAGCGCCTCGACTGACCTTCATGTGGCGCCGTACACGCAAATAAATGGCGCAGCCAACGCACACCACCGCCAACGTGCTCAGGATTAGTATCAAAAATAACCACGTCATCTCCACAACGGGTTAGCATACCAGATGCCGGGCTACTTGCCTCCCATTGCCTGCTCCACCTGGTCTGCGGTTGAGGGCAAAGTTGCACTGAGTTTGACCAATTTGCCATCGCTGTCGACGAGATAATCGTCCTCAATGCGGACGCCCAGTTTTTCTTCGGGAATATAGATTCCCGGCTCGATCGTGAACGCCATCCCTTTCTGCAATGCCATGCTGTAATCGCCGGGATCGTGAACATTCAACCCGATGTAGTGGCTCAGGCCATGAATGAAATATTTGCCAAGCGGCTGACCGTGCAGGTCTTTGCCATGAGTGTTGATGTAGTCGTAAGCGGCTTTGTACAGCGAGTCGGGGTCATCACGCCGGAGGTTCGACTTGCCAAGGATAAACGCCCTCTCCGCAGCCTGTTGTGCGCCCAGGACAATGCCGTAAATCTCGCGTTGTCGCGCGGTGAACTTACCATTGATAGGAAGCGTACGGGTAATGTCGGCGGCGTACATGGAGTATTCACCGGCGGCATCGATAACTACGACATCGCCGTCCTTCATCGTCCCGGAGTCGTCAGAGTAGTGGAGAACGGTTGAATTGAAACCGGAGCCCACGATGGGTGCGTAAGCGGAGCGTTCGCAGCCGCGCTTGCCGTATTCGTACTGCAATAGGGATGCAATTTCACGTTCGGTTACGCCAGGTTTAACGGCATGCATAGCCGCCAGATGACCTGCAGCAGAGGCATCAACCGCTTTGCGGGTGAGATGGATTTCGCCCGCATCCTTGGTCGTCCGGAGCGTGGACAACATCGGCTTCACGTCTTTGAAGGAAACGAACCCGGGGAAAGCATTAGAGCGCTTGAGCCAATTCAGAGGTTCGCTGGACGGAGACGGTTCGCCAAAAGAGGGCAGATCGGAATAGATGGTGATGCGCTCCTTGGGAAGTAGAGATTGCAGGTCGTCACGCAGTTTATCGATGACTTCGACCCGGTCGAAACCGGTCGACTTGGCGGCATCGGGACTATCCGGGCCTAGCTTGGGCCCGGTCCACTTTTCCTCCACCACGTTGTGCGCGGGAAGATAAAGGATTTCGGTATATGCGCGCGCGGGATTCCCATCCTTTGCCGGCGCAGCGGGAGCGATAACAATCGCGGCGCCGGGCTCGGCCCAGCCCGTCAGGTAATAGAAGTTGTCGTCCTGGCGGAATCCGAACAGGTCATTGGGACCTTCTGCTTCGGTTGGAGCAAACAAGATCACCACGCCATCTTTGATTTTTTCCGCAAGAGCTTGGCGGCGAGCATGGTAATCAGCATTCGGCTGGCGGTCAAGGGCTGAAGCAGCCGTGCACGTAAGAATGAGGGCGAGCAACGCGTACGAGATTCGTTGCGACAGTTTTTGGGTTCGATCCATCTCAAGCCTCCGCAATACCGAAGTGACTAGGCACACCTCGACAGGACGAAGGATTGTACCCGACAGAGTCAGAGAAACACTACTTCTGGGTCGTGGAAGCTGCTTATTCCAGGGCGCGGTCCAAAATTGCCGAAATTTTCGATTCCTCGATTTCGCCGGCATCGTTGTACAGGGGCTTGCCCGCTTTGTCGAGGACAACCACGTGAGGGATATAGCCGTGGTAGAACTTGGTTATGAGTTCGTCCTGCGAAGATGAGCGTTCGCGATCGAGATCAACGATGACGAAGTTTACGCGGCCCTGGTATTTCTTCCAGAGCTCGACGGTGCGCTGCGCCTGGTGCTTGGAGTTGTAGCATCCTTCGGCATAGATGATGACGTAATTAGGCTTGCCCGCAACCACACCGTCCTGCATGTGCTTGCCCGTGATCAGAGGGCCATCCTGGCTGTCGCTGGTGTAATCGAGTCTCGGATTCAGGCGGAGGTCGTCGGCAGCAAATGTATATGCCGAAGCGATCAACAAGACAGAAAGCAAAATGAAACGAAGGCGCATGATCGGTCCTCACCAATGCGATTGCAACCGGGATTCAAAAGTTACAAGCGCGCACTACGGCGTGTTGCAAAAATGACCTTTTCAACGGGAGCTGTGACCCCCAGGGACTAAAGAGTGTGCGTGAGCACCGGTGTCGCCCCTACAGGGCTCCCATCTTTCTTCCACTTGTACCCAGCGCTTACGCGCTGGGCTATCTACTACCGCACGCTTCGCGGGCTCATGCGGGGTGATTGTTTCCGTTTGCATTTCTCCGTTGGAGTTCTCACGCAGTCTAGAAAGCCCGCACTTTTGCTGATTCTGTGCGGCATGGCTGAAGCCATGCCCTTCCCAAAACCAACCTTTTGAAACGCATACTAGACACCCACTGGGTACGGCTTAGCATTCTGCGATTCGGTTTGCAACGACAGGCCCGAGAAGCGGCCTTGTAACAGAGACATCAGGCCTGTGTACCAGTAGCCCACTACGAAAAGTATGAGAAAAGGCACCGTGATGTAATTCTCGTTGTCCATTGCGTAATAGACAGTCATTGCGAAATAAGCGCCGATCAGCAACTCAATCCAGGGCACCCACCCGAGCCGCCGCCGGTAACTGGTGGTACGCACCTTGTCTTTCTTTGATTCAACTCGATACTTGGGCGTCCGCGCAAATGCCGTCTGTTTTCCCACCAGGGCTTCAAGCACGGCGCGCGTATTGGTAATGGTCAGGCCGATGCCCAAAGCCATCAGGAATGGCAAATGCACAAGCGACCGGTACCATTTGCCGGGAAATAATTCCTTCTGTGAAACCAGATAAAAACTCGAGACCGAAAAGGTGGATGCAACGAACAGAGGCAGGTCGATGTACATCATCTGGAACCAGCCCTGATAGAAGCGGATGATCATGGCCGGCAGCAACAGCACTGACAGAATTACCATGAGCGGATAACTCAGGTTTGACGTCAGGTGATACCAGGCCTCCAGCTTGGTATGAAGTGGAGCATCGCTCTTCAGCACTCTGGGAAGGATTTTCTTTCCGGTCTGTATCAGGCCTTTGGCCCAGCGTGCCTGCTGGGTTTTAAAGGCAGTCATCTCGATGGGCAATTCCGCGGGGCATTCGACGTCCTGAAGGTAGACGAATTTCCAGCCCTTCAACTGAGCCCGGTAAGAAAGATCGGTATCTTCCGTGAGCGTGTCATGTTGCCAGCCACCGGCATCTTCGATGGCTTTCCGGCGCCAAATACCGGCGGTGCCGTTGAAGTTGAAAAACACCCCACTGCGAGCCCGCCCCGAATGCTCAAGCACGAAGTGACCGTCAAGAAGAATCGCTTCTACCTCGGTCAGGAACGAATAGTGGCGGTTGATATGAGTCCAACGAGTCTGGACCATGCCGATATTGGCATCGGTGAAATGATGAATGGTGCGCTGCAGGAAATCGGGTGGGGGCGTGAAGTCCGCGTCAAAGATGGCGATGAATTCGCCTTGCGCGGTGTTGAGGCCTTCGGCGAGCGCTCCCGCCTTGAATCCCTCCCGATTCTCACGATGATGATACGAGATTGCATAACCCTGTGCGGCATAACGCTGAACTAACGCGCGAGCGACGGGGACGGTTTCGTCGGTGGAATCATCCAGTACCTGAATGTCCAGCTTATCTTTGGGATAGTCGAGTTGGCAGACCGCATCGATCAGCCGTCCGACTACGTACTGCTCGTTAAAGATTGGCAGCTGCACCGTGACTCGCGGGAGCTCAGAGAATCTGTTCGGCGGTTCCGCCACATGCTTTTCTTTGTGCTTGTAATAGAGGTAAACCAGAATATAGCGATGTACGCCATAGGACGCGAGCAGAACGAGGACGACGAAATAGGGAATTAGAAGACAAAGATCAAAAGCATTGGCATGGTACAGCCCACGAAACGTGGGGTCCAGGAAATGCGACTTCATGTAGTGTGTGAAGCCGCGAGGCGCTAAAACCAAGGCGAATTGGGAGATCCAAGATGTCGGCACGGAAGCAATCTTGGGGCGGCAGCTCACACCCCGGCGGACAACATATTCTACCTGAGGAAAAACGATCAGTTCAGAACCGGGTTTTTGACAACAAATCCCACAATCTTTGCTAGATTCGCCCGCATGAAACCCAAGATCCTCTTCCTCGCACTCTGCTTTGTGGGAGCAATCCTGCCTTATTGGGAATTTGTCCCCTGGGTTCTCCAACATGGTTTGAATCTCCGGCTGCTCATCCAAGAACTGTTTGCGAGCCGCATCAGCGCGTTCTTCGGACTGGATGTCATTATTTCCGCAGTAGCACTGCTGGCATTCATAAGAATCGAGAGTCGGCGGCAGGGGATCAAGATGTGGTGGCTACCCTATGTCGCGGTCCTGAGTGTGGGCGTGTCGCTGGGATTACCGCTGTTTCTCTATATGAGGGAATTGCGGATCGAGCAGAGTGGAAGTATGAGGAGCAGCGCTGGGTTGTAGCTCGGTTGTGAGCACTCCCGTCGATTGAGGTTTACGCAGGGGCGGCCCTATTCGGCCGCGTGCTGAACCCGCACGATCTGGTGTTCTTGCCCCCGCTCTGTTACGTGCACGGCCTTACTTGGCGATTCGTACGGCTTCACGAACTGGGGATCATAGAAGGCTCCGTCCTCAACATAGTCCCAAGCCATCAAGTGGTAGTCACCGGGTCTCAGCCCGCGGAGATTGAAGCGGCCTAGCTGGTCGGTTTCTGCTTGTTTGTAGCTTGTACGGTCCCGGTTGTTTTCACCATCAGGAATGGCGACAACCATGGCGCTAGCGACCGGCTGATTTTTTTCATCTACGGCAACGCCTGTGATTTCGCCGCCGGCAGAGCTGACGACGACGTCGACTGAGATTACTGCGCCTCCCGATACCCGGAGGATGCGATTGGCGGACTCGCGTCCGCTGCTGACGACCGTCTTCAGGAAGTAGTCGCGCATGGAGCGGGAACTGCCTTCCAACTCGAGCTGATAGACGCCTGCGGGAACCGCCTTCAGTTCAAATGAGCCATCCGGTTTTACGCTGGCAAGCGTTTGCCGGTAGCCAAAATCCAAAGAAGAAACGCCATCGTCGTCCACTGGCCGAAGAAAGAATGTCAGCTGGCTAAGGTCAGGCTTTTGGACGCCGTCGACTCGCACCTGGCCACGCACTTCGCTGCCGGAAGACGCCGCAAGCCGTATTCCGTTCACGTCCGATCCAGATACATCGATGCTTTGATACGCGCTCTGGGGATGTTCCGCATCCATAGCGACTGCAGAAATCATGTATGAGCCCGGGGCTACGCCCGGAATATCGAAACTGCCGTCCGCCTGCACCTCAGCGGCGCTGAAAACGGTTCTGATTTCCTTCGGCATCAGCATGACAAACGGCTTGTTGCCCCCGCTGGCTGCCAAAGAAGTAACCCGGCCCCGAATGTGGAAGGTGTGGCCAGGGACGAGAGTGAAATCGATGGGGACATCATCTCCGGGATGGAGCTGCAGCGGTGTGGCCTGATTGCGATCGACAGTTCCAGGATAAAAAGTGGTTACGTAGCCAAGATCCTTTTTGGCCGGGTCATCAGGTCCTTTCACCTTCGGGCTAATAAACTCTGGCGCCGGGCTGGCAGCGACAAAGTACTGTCCGGGACTTAGATTTCCTACTCGATACTCGCCCAGATCGTTGGTACGTTCTGAGCGTTCCGGCTCAAGACGGCGAGCTCCGGAGGAATAGCTGTAGTGAAGAACCGCGATCTCGACGTTGGGCATGGGGTCGCCGTCTTCATCGACAACCCGGCCGGTGACAACTGCCGCAGGCAGCATCCGAAAAACGAAATCATTCAATTTCTGGCCGGAATCGAGCGCTATGGCTGTCCCAAGCGAGCGCCGGTGGTTCTTCCCAACTTCAATGAATCCGGTGCGCTCGACGAAAACGCGGTAACGTCCCGGGCGCATATTATCGACGGCAAAATGTCCGTCCTGGTCGGTCACGGCGGTGTAATTGAGCGCGTCCTGATCTTCGGAAATGATCTGCACAGTTGCCTTCTTCAAAGGTTCGCGGCCCTGATCCTTCACTACGGAGCCTTGAAAGCTGGATTCTGGTTGAGCGCTTGTCTGGTGGGCAAAGGATTCCAGGCCGGTACAGAAGATCATGGCGAAGCAGAGGCCCAGTAGAGTGCCAAAGCATGAGATTGTCGTGGCACGCTGGCGGATGGCAGATTCTTTGTTCGAAGTGGAGAGCACGTTTGCTTGGTGGAGCTGAGGGGAGAACAACACGATCTCTAGTTCAAGAAATAGGTACGATACAGCGTATCCCGCTGCGCGGGCCGGAATCCGGCATCGCGAATGATGCGCCGCAACTCTTCTTCCGTAGTGCAGTTGGAGACACCCGCGGCTTTCACGACATTTTCTTCCAGCATAACCGATCCCACGTCATTGCCTCCGAAGCGCAGTCCCAGTTGGCACACTTTCAGTCCCTGCGTCACCCAACTTGACTGGACATTCTTGAAGTTGGTCAGGTAAAGGCGAGAGATAGCGAGATTCTTGAGGTATTCCACCGCCGTGGCCTCGTCCCAGTGTCTGCCGCCTAATGCCGTGTTCGCGGGCTGGAAAGTCCACGGAATGAAGGCCGTGAACCCACCGGTTTCTTCCTGCAGATCGTAGAGCCGCTGCAGGTGGTTAATACGGTGCTCGTATTTTTCGCCTACGCCGAACATCATGGTGGCGGTAGTGCGCATGCCGATTTGATGTGCGGTACGGTGCACATTCAGCCAGTCATCAGTCAGGCATTTCAGCCGAGCGATTTTGTAACGCACTTCGTCATCGAGGATTTCGGCGCCTCCACCCGGAATCGAATCGAGACCAGCATCGCGCAGCCGGAGAATGGTGTCGCGAATGGAGAGGTTGCTGTATTCCGCAATGGCGATGATTTCTGAAGCGGAATAGCAGTGCAGGTGAACCTTGGGGAAACGCTCTTTGATTCCGCGCAACATCTGCTCATGCCAGTCAATCTTCAGGTCAGGATGCAAGCCTCCCTGCATGAGGACGCCGGTGCCGCCCAGTTCCACGGTCTCGCGGATCTTCTCGTAAATCGTGTCGAAATCGAGAATGTAGCCTTCTTTCGCTTTCGGCCCTTTTAATGGCCGATAGAAGGCACAAAATGTGCAATATTCCGTGCAGAAATTTGTGTAGTTGATGTTTCGGTCGATGATGTAAGTGACTATGCCCTCGGGGTGAAGCTTACGACGCACCGAGTCGGCCTCCATGCCAATTCCGATCAGGTCATCGGAGCGATACATCTCCTGGGCTTGCTCTTTGGTCAGGGACATAGAGTCGTCACAGGCTGCTGTGATGATTTTAGCGGAGCCGTGGGCGTGGCTCCAAATAGCCTTATGCCGCCTTAGGAGTGGGAGTTCCTTGGGTTGCCCCATGCTGGCGGCGTGCACGATACCGGTAGTATTCGACGAGAGCGATAATTCCGCCAATTACGGCCAGGCCTATGAGAGTGTAAAGCGCGGGTTGGTAATATTGCCGGAAGAAAGAGACGATAGCGTCGCCGTAGATTGCGCCTAATCCTGCCACAAACGTAAAACGAATGCCGCGGCCAACTGCTATGGCTCCCAAGAATTTCTTGCGGTCATATTGCAAAGCCCCGGCCGCCAGTAGAAAAGGTACAAGCGGAAAAGGCGGAGGGAGTAGTGCCGGCACCACAACCGCCCAGAAACCCTGCTTTTCGAACTTTTGGTACACCTTTTCTATCTTCTTTTTTGGAAAGCGGTGCTCAAGGGCTTCCTTGCCACCTTTTCGCGCCAGAGCGTAAGTGATGTAGCCGCCGAGAAGCGATCCGGCGACCGCCATAGCAGCGTAGTAGAACCACAAATCCCGGTTCCCGGCCGCCAGCCAGATGGTGAACACGTCCATGCTGCCGGGCAGGGGAACCACCGAACTGTCGGCAATGCCGATCAAAATGAGGCCAACCCCGCCGAGGTGACGCAGCCACTGCACCACGGAGCTGGCAACGATGATGACGGAGAACGCCATGTTGATGTTCTTAGAAGCCAGATAGCTGCCTGACGATGTATGCGGCCAGTGAGATTCGTGGCTATCGAGTCGCAGCTTTGGGGGCGTCGTAAAAGGACAACTCAGGTGCGCGGGGCAGCGCGCCGCATTCCGCCGCATACTCGTAGAAAAGCTGTAAGCCTTCCAGGCAAGCGGGATCGAGATGGTAATGAATGTTCTGCGTCAGGTATTTCACTACTTCGGCTTCAGAAATCGCGAGCCGGGGCGCCCACAGCTGGGCTATTTTCGCGACGTGATCTGGTTCCAGACCGTGATCCCGCGAAGCCCGGAAAACGCCCGCAACATCTTCATCGCTGTGCTCGATGGAGGCCCGGCGAATAGCCCAGAATGCGAACACAAAGGGCTTTCCAGTAAAGCGGTTCCACTCCTCGGATAAATCGAAAGTGAGATATCTGTTCCGGTCGATCTGCATAGCCGGATCGCCGATCAGGAGTCCAGCGTCGTGCTCACGTAGCATTTCCATGAGTTTGGGCTTCATAGCGGTATAGCTTCGCGGGCCGCCGAGCCATTTGAAAAACAGCACTTTCATAAGGGCCACTGAGGTCATTGAGGAACTATCCAGAGCGACGGTTCGAATCTCGTCCAGGGGAACTTTGCTGACCAGAAGTATGGAGCGAACCGCGCCTTTGGCCGCAATCGCTACATCCGGGAGTACGACCAGGTCTGGGATCGTGGCGTAAGCTGCCACGGGGATGATGCCGATGTCGGCAGTGCCGTCACGCAGCGCACCCGCACAAAGGGAAGGGATGGTGTAGGAGATGTCGAACCGGGTGCCAGCAGTGCCGTGTTGGAAATCCCACATAAGCGGCGCCGTATTGAGATAGGAAATGGCGGAAATGCGCAGGTGGCCCATTGACGGGCCATTCTAACAAAGCACTGTGGCAGGCAACCTTGACAGTGCCTGCTGGCACTGTCAGAGTCCGGGTTATGAGAGCAGGTGTCGCTCGTGCGGATGAGCCACAACAAAGGCCATGCGAAGGTCCGGCCTTGTACTGGTTGGCGTTGGCTCTGACACCCGGGCTGGGGCCCACGCGGGCGCGACACGTAGTTGAGCGCTTCGGGAATGTGGAAGCTGTGTTTCAGGCTTCTCTCACTGAGCTGGAAGCGGCGGGAATTCAGGCCGTATCTGCGCAATCCTTGGGCACTGGTAAATCTCTGGAGCTGGCACAGGAGGAGTTTCTCAAGCTGGCCTCGGTCGGGGCCGAGCTTCTCTGCCTGGATGACCCGCGCTACCCTCCACGGCTGCGGCAAATCTATGATCCGCCGCTGGTGCTGTATGTGCGAGGCAGTCTGGACGTTTTGGTGCAACCGGGCGTCGCTATCGTGGGAACGCGCCACCCTACTCCGTATGGGATTGGCATGGCTGAGCGGCTGGCGTGCGATCTGGCTCGGCAAGGGCTGTGCATCTTCAGCGGCTTGGCGCGTGGAGTCGACAGCGCGGGCCACCGGGGCGCACTCGCGGCACAAGGAAAGACTGTGGCGGTTTTTGGCACCAGTGTTGACGTGATTTACCCCAAAGAGAACAAGCGCCTCGCCGATCAGATGCTCGCTTGCGGTGGCGCCTTAGTGTCCGAATTTCCGATTGGCAGTTTCGCTGCCCCTCAAAATTTTCCTATTCGAAACCGCATTATTAGCGGACTTGGCATCGGTGTGCTCGTGGTGGAAGCCGCCGAATACAGTGGCACGCGGGTGACCGCGCGTTGCGCCCTGGAACAGGGCCGGGATGTATTTGCTGTGCCGGGTAATGTAACGAACAAAAACTCCTGGGGGCCGAATACGCTGATCAAGCAAGGCGCGAAGCTGGTAGCCACGTGGGAAGACGTTTGGGAGGAGCTGCCGACAGATGTCCGGCTGACCCTGGCTCCGTCGAGCCCTGAATCGCCGCCGTCCGGAACTGCATCTCTATTTGGGGACGACACGGAACTGGGTCCCCACGAAAAGAAGATTTTTGCCCTGCTCAAGGCCGACGAAGCGACTCATATCGATGAGATCGTGGAGCGGCTGGAAGCAGATGTCTCCTCTTCCGAAATCTTTGCCGCCCTCTTCGAGTTGGAACTCGCCGGGAAAGTCAAGCAGCTGCCGGGGAAGAATTTTGTAAGAAGCTTCTAGCTGCTAGCGACTAGCCGCTAGCAAGCAACTCCGGCAATAGTGGGGTAAAGAATCGAGAGTTTGTGTGAAGGACTTTAAGAATTGAAGGTCTGGGAGAAAGCTCACGCCCTCACCATTAACGTCTATCGGGTGACACGATCCTTCCCTCGCGAGGAACTGTACGGATTAACGACGCAGTTACGACGTTCGCCGTCTCTGTAGGCGCGAATATAGCGGAGGGCTGTGGGCGGAGATCGGATGGAGAGTTTACCCGATTTCTTCAAATTGCGCGTGGGTCAGCCAGCGAACTTGAATATGAGCTGCTGTTGTGTCGAGATCTCGGCTTCATTGGAGGCCCGGACTACAAAGCGCTAGAGCAGTCCGTAGCGAAGTCGAGCGGATGCTTACAGCGCTTGTGCAGCGAATTCAACCGGTTACGAGGACTCTCAGGACGGCGGGAAGAGAACGTTTGCCCGCTAGAAGCTAGTGGCTAGAAGCTAGCAGCTTGGCCACCAACTTGTTGACTCAATCACATTCGTGCTAGCTTCAAACTCAAAACTGACACATTGAGGGAACATTGCCCAAAGGTTTAGTCATTGTCGAATCGCCCGCGAAGGCGAGGACCATCGAGAAGTATCTCGGAAAGGGCTACACGGTCGAGGCATCGCTCGGCCACGTCAAAGATCTGCCCAAAAGCATTCTCGGCGTCGATATCAATAAGAATTTCGAGACGGACTACATTGTCATTCCCGGCAAAGAAAAGGTCTTGAGTAAGCTCAAGAAGCTTGCCGAATCGGCGGATTCCATCTATCTGGCGCCTGATCCTGACCGCGAGGGCGAGGCGATTGCCGCGCATCTGGAAGAAGAACTCAGCGGGAACGGCAGCAAGAAAAAGAAGCGGAAGGCAGCCCATGGGCTGCGTATCCAGCGCGTAACCTTTAATGAGATTACGCAGCGAGCCGTGCGCGAAGCTTTCGAGAAGCCTCGCGAAATAGATCGCAACCTCGTCGATGCGCAGCAGGCACGCCGGGTGCTCGACCGCCTGGTCGGCTATCAGGTTTCACCGCTGCTGTGGGACAAGGTCCGTCGCGGGCTTTCGGCAGGCCGGGTTCAGACCGTCGCCTTGCGTCTGATTGTCGAGCGGGAGCGCGAAATTAAAGCTTTCGAGCCGAAAGAGTACTGGACGATCGACGCGCACCTCTCGGCTGCAAAACCGCCATCTTTTGACGCGCGCTTCCTGGGAAAGGGCGAAGAGAAAATCGAGGTTACCGGCGGTGAGCAGGCGGAACAAATCCGCGTTGCCGTGGAGAAAGCGGATTGGGTTGTGCGCGCGGTCGAGAAGAAAGAGCGCCGCCGCAATGCCGCCGCTCCATTCACCACCAGCAAACTTCAGCAGGACTCGTCCCGCAAGCTTCGTTTCAGTGTGAAGCGGACGATGATGATTGCCCAGCGCCTCTACGAGGGCATCGAGCTCGGGGAGGAAGGACTGGTCGGTCTGGTTACGTATATGCGTACAGACTCGACGCGCGTTTCCAATGACGCGCTGGCGGAGGTCCGCGAATATATCGGCAAAGAATATGGCGCGCCCTATCTTCCGGAATCTCCCAACACCTTTAAAGAGAAGAAAGAAGCGCAAGCGGCTCACGAGGCAATTCGGCCCACATCGGCCATGCGCCACCCTGAACAGATCAAGCAGTATCTGAAAGAAGACGAATACAAGGTTTACAAGCTGATCTGGCAGAGGTTTGTCGCTTCGCAGATGAATCCCGCGGTTTTCGATCAGACCACCGTCGACATCGACGCGAAATCCGCCAATGAGGTTTTCTGGTTCCGCGTGACTGGCTCGGTGCCGAAATTTGACGGGTTCTTGAAGGTTTACAAAGAGTCCACCGATACGCCGGAGGAAGAAGACGAGGAACTCAAGCATAAACTGCCGCCGCTGGAAGCGGGGCAGAAGTTAACGCTGAAGAGCCTGAAACCCGAGCAGCACTTTACTGAACCGCCACCGCGCTACAACGAAGCCTCCCTGGTAAAGGAACTCGAAGAGCGCGGCATCGGGCGGCCTTCCACCTATTCCGCCATCCTGAGCACGATTCAGGAAAGGCAATATGTGCAGAAGACCGGCGGAAAATTCGTGCCCACGGAAATCGGGTTAGTCGTCACCGACCTGCTGGTTGACAACTTTCGTGACATCTTCGACGTCCAATACACCGCCCGGCTGGAGGAGGAACTGGACGAGATCGAAGAGGGCAAGGAGAAGTGGACGGACGCGCTCGCCGAGTTCTACAAGCGTTTCGCCAAGGACCTCAAATACGCTGAAAAGCACATGGAAAACATCAAGCGTATGGAGAAGCCCACGAGCGAAAAGTGCGAGCGCTGCGGATCGCCGCTGGTGATCAAATGGGGCAAGCACGGATCTTTCTACGCTTGCAGCGCCTACGATAAAGACGATCCCAACAGTTGCACATTCACCAAAGAGAATCCCATCAATTTGCCCGACCTGGATTCAGCCGACATGCAGGAGACGGCGCAGGAAGAGTACTGCGAAAACTGCGGGCGAGTGATGGTATTGAAGCGAGGGCGGTTTGGGCAATTCATGGCGTGCACTGGATATCCGGATTGCAAAACCACGCGCCGCCTGGATCAGGGCAAGAAGGTGCCGGATATTCCCCTGGAAGAGACCTGCCCCAAGTGCAGCCGCAATCTGGTTATTCGGCACGGGCGCTATGGGGAATTCACATCCTGCAGCGGTTACCCGGACTGCAAGTACGTGAAACAGAACTTCATTGGGGTGAAATGCCCCGAGTGCAAGGACGGAGACCTTGTCGAGAAGAAAGCCCGGCGCAAGGGCAACACCTTTTATGGGTGCTCGAACTATCCCAAATGCAAGTTCACGTCGGCCAACAAACCGGTTGCGGAGAAGTGCCCGTCTTGTGGGAACGAGTATCTGGTGGAGAAATTCCTGAAGGCCGGGCCAGTTGTCGCCTGTCCCAATAAAGAGTGCGACTACGAGCGGCCGGTGGAAGCGGCGCCGGTGGGGTGAGTCTGCAGGGTTAAATTTAAGAATCGGCCAGGAGATTTAGCTCATCTACTGTTGCGTTCACATGCCGCTTTGAGTTTCGAATCAAGAAATTACAAATCACCAAGTCACGAATTCTCAGGAGGAATTGCATGTCCACGCAAGCAACTCATGCCGACGCTGAACTGATCTTAAAGCTCTACGACCTGCGCCGAGAACCGGAAATTCGTAAGGCACGGAATTTCCTGTTGACCGCCTTCTGGCCAGAAAGCGCGGACGATATCGTCAATCTCGCGAGGGCCTTCCCGAGCCAGGAGAATGCCTGGTTTCGCCAAGTCGGTGGCTATTGGGATATGGCCGCATCGCTGGTCTTACACGGAGCCATCAACGAAGAGTTGTTTCTGGAACCGGGATGCTCTGGCGAAATGTTTTTCCTGTTCGCCAAGATTCAACCGTATCTGAAAGAAGTGCGCGAAAAGATGAATTCTCCCCAGGCTTTCGCGAATATCGAGAAATTGGCGACGAAGACTGAGCAAGGGCGCGAACGGCTTAAAGCGCTGCAGGCGTTGCAAGCGGACTTCCGCAAACGGCGAGCCGAGGTTGCCAAGGCAAGCTAGATAACGTCGAGTCTGTGCGAATCCGAGGAATTTGCGGTGTTCCGGGACCGCAAATTCCTCTTTTCATTTTTATGTAAGGTCTTATCAAATCCCCGCTTGAAAACCGAGCCGCCGACGATATAATTCGCGCACTATGACTGCTACCCAAAATGGTGTTACGCAGTTTCGCCAATGCGCGGCGCGTTCGGGTGTGATTGCTTCGTTCCTCGCGATTTTCTTCTTGCTAACCAATTCTCCCGTTGTTGCGCGCGCAGATGCACGTGCACAAAACTCCAAGCCGCCGGAAACATCTGCATCGGCTGCAAAGAAGAAGGAGGAAGGCCTCCCGCTTCAGCCGGACCGCACCATTGAATTCACGACCGACGAGGGCACCTGGCTTTCGCTGGATATCTCTCCGGACGGCAAGACGATTGTCTTCGAGCTTCTGGGACGCTTGTATACCTTGCCCATCACGGGAGGCGATGCCCAAGCGATTACCAGTGGCATGGAATTTGACAGCCAGCCCAAATTTTCTCCCGATGGCAAGCTGATCGCCTTCATCAGCGATCGTGATGGCGCAGAAAACGTTTGGGTGGCGAATGTCGACGGCACGCACCCGCGGCAACTCAGCAAAGATAAGCAGAGTACCTTCACCACCCCCGCCTGGCTGCCGGATAGCCAATACGTGATGGTTTCCCGCCAGACTCAACTTCCGATCTCGACTGACGAATTGTGGCTGTATCACGTTCGTGGCGGGACCGGCTTTGCGATTGTCAAAGGCAAGGACAAGCCCGATACGCCGCCAGAAAAATGGCAGGCGGCGGTAGGCGCAGTCGCCTCGCCCGACGGCCACTATCTCTACTACGCGCAACGCAAAGGGTTTTTCGACAAGATTTACAACGTAATGTTCCCGCTGGCGCAAATCGTGCGCCGCGACCGGATCACTGGCGACGAAGACGTGATCACTAATGCGCCCGGCAGTGCCTTCCGGCCGCTACTTTCTCCTGACGGCAACAAGTTGGTGTACGGCACCCGCCTGGAGACAGAAACTGCGCTGCGCATCCGAGACTTGAAAACCGGAGAGGAGCACTGGCTGAAGTATCCGGTCCAGCGGGATGATCAGGAATCCCTATTCACCCGCGACTTCCTGCCCGGCTATGCGTTCACTCCCGATGGCAAGGAAATCGTGCTCAGCTACGGGGGCAAGATTCATCGCCTCAACGTAGAAAGCGGCGCCGACCAGTTGGTGCCGTTCAGCGCACATGTCTCGCGCCAGCTTGGGCCGTTGCTCGACTTTCCCGAGCGGGTGGATGACGGTCCCACCGTCAAGGCTCGCCTGATTCAGGGTCCGATGCAGTCGCCGGATGGCAAGCGTCTGGCATTTTCAGTTCTCACCCACATTTACGTGCAAAACATACCGGGTACGCCGAGGCGCCTGACCAGCAGCCGCGATCGCGAGTATCAGCCCGCCTGGTCTCCAGACGGGCAGTGGATCGCGTATGTGACCTGGTCCACGCCGGAGGGTGGGCACATCTGGAAGATGCGCGCCGATGGTAGCGGCGCGCCGCAGCGGCTCACACGCACCGCAGCATATTACCGTGATGTTGTGTGGTCGACGGATGGCACGCGCATCGTGGCTTTGCGCGGCTCCCGGCAGTGGCAGATCGAGAAGCCAGCGGACGGGCCCGAGGACGACTCACCTCTGCTGGATCTGGTCTGGATTCCCTCGGGGGGCGGTGAGGCCAATCTCATTCTGCCAGCGCGGGGCGCCGGCTCGCCACATTTCGTGGTCAATCAGCCGGACCGGGTTTACGTCTACACCAAGGAAGGGTTGATCTCGATGCGATACGACGGCACTGACCGCCGCACGCATTTGAAAGTCTTAGGGAAACGTTGGTTTCCTGATCCTGCGTCCAAGGATGAAGGTGCGCCCGCGGACGACGTGCGGATCAGTCCCGACGGACAATGGGCTTTGGCGCTGGTAAGCAGCCAGCTTTATCTCATCGCCGCCCCTCAGATCGGCGGCGAACCGCCGACCGTGGATGTCACTCAGGCGGTCGTGCCGCCAGAGGAGAAGAAGCCCGAAACCAGTGATGATAAGTCGGCCAGTGCGCCGTCAGATGAAGATAAGGCTGAAGCCGAGGGCGGCGCGACCCTGCCTGTCAAGAAACTTACCGATATTGGGGCCGACTATTTCGCTTGGGCGGATGGGGGTAAGACGATCACTTGGGCTATTGGATCGAGTTTTTTCCGCGAGCCTCTGTCGGACATCTCCTTTGAACCCGTGAAGCAAGCTCCAGGCGCTCCTTCCGGCAAGCCTCCGGATAAGAGTGTCAGTACGGCAGCCGCCAAGTATCCGCAGGAGATTGCGGTTGACCTGGAATTTCCGCGAGCGAAACCCAAGGGATCAGTCGTACTGCGCGGAGCCAAGGTCATCACCATGCGGGGCGATGAGGTGCTGGAGAACGCCGACATCCTGGTTACCGACAATCGCATTGCCAAGGTGGGCGCACGCGAATCGTTTGCAATCCCGGCGAATGCGAAAGTGGTGGACGTAGCCGGCACCATAGTGCCAGGCTTTGTCGATACGCATCCGCACTGGACGGAAATCCGGCGGTCCGTTCTCGACCTGCAGAACTGGAGCTTTTTCGCCAACCTGAGTTACGGCGTGACGGCTGGCCGCGATCCTCAAACCGACACCAACGATACATTCGCTTACCAGGATCTGGTGGATATGGGCGAAATTCCGGGGCCGCGCGCATTTTCCACTGGGCCGGGCATTTTCCCCACCAACAATTTTCAATCGGTCGACGAGGTTCGCAGTGTTGTCTCTCGTTACAAAAAGTACTACCGCACCCACACGGTGAAGTCTTACATGGTAGGCAACCGCAAGCAGCGCGAGTGGATGGTGCAGGCCTGCCGGGAAGAGCACGTCATGCCCACGACGGAAGGCGCGCTCGATTTGAAGCTGGACAGCACGCACATCATTGACGGTTTTTCTGGAAACGAACACAGCGTTCCCATCACACCGCTGTACAACGACGTCGTGCAGCTGTTTGCCAAGTCAAAGGTCTCGTATACACCCACATTGATCGTCGCCTATGGCGGGCCCTGGATGGAGAACTATTTCTTCGAAAACACCGAAGTGCACGATGATGCCAAAGTAAGGCGCTTTCTGCCGCACAATATTGTGGACATGCGGACGAAGCGGCGCCCCGCATGGTTCCGCAAGGATGAGCACGTTTTTCCGCGACTGGCAGCTCAGGACAAGAAGATCATCGAAGCGGGAGGGCGCGTCTGCATCGGCAGTCATGGCGAATTCCAGGGGCTCGGGTACCACTGGGAGATGTGGGCATTGGCCAGCGGCGGTATGAGCAACATGGAAGTTCTCCGCTCCGCCACGCTGCATGGGGCTGAAGCCATCGGCTACGCGGATGATTTGGGCAGCATTGAGCCGGGCAAAATGGCGGACCTTCTGGTGCTGGCCAAAGACCCTCTTGCCGACATCCACAATACCAACACTATCCGCTACGTGATGAAGAACGGCGAAATGTTCGAAGCTGACACGCTCAACAAGGTGTGGCCGGAGCAGAAACCATTTCCAAAGATGTGGTGGTGGGAGCCAGCGCCGTAGCGCGTTACGCTAGAGGGTCCGCTAAAAGTACGTTGAAGTCAGGAAATGTATTCTCGTATATAGGGATCCTTCGATTGCGCCAACTGCTGAGCATCGCCGTCGAAGATCACTTTTCCCTCACGCAGAACAACAAAGCTCATGGGAACTTCACCGCGCTCGCCCGGCGGCAATGACTTCATTTTGTTTTCAGTGCGGTCGAAGTAGTGGGTGGCCATGACGAAGGCATCCTGCAGGCGATGGCTGACCAGCAACGCGCTGGTTTTGTAGACGTCGCGCTGTTTGACGATCAGTTCGACAATGGTCGTTGAGGTGACGGGGTCCAGCCCGCCCGTGGGCGAATCGTAAAGGAGCGCTTCGGGCTGCGTGATAATCGCGCGGGCGATGGCAACGCGGCGGCGCATGCCACCTGACAGCTCGGAGGGGAACATGTTGAGCGTGTGCTCCAACTCGACAAAGCGGAGCACCTCGCGCACACGCTCTTCAATTTCAGCTTCGGAAGTGCCTCCCTCCTCGTAGAGACGGAAAGCAACATTTTCTCTGACTGTCAGCGAATCGAACAATGCGCTTTCCTGGAAGACAATGCCGACCTTGCGGCGCAGGTCGAACAGTTCCTCTTCCTTCATCTGCGTAACATCGTGACCGAGCACATAAATGTTGCCGCGGTCGGGTTTAATGAGGCCGAGAGCCATCTTCAGAATGAGACTCTTGCCCGAGCCGGCAACGCCGAAGATTGCCTTGGTTTCGCCACGCAGGAGGCGAAACGAAATACCCTTCAAAACCTCATTTGATTCGAAGCTGATGGCTACGTCATCGAACACGATGGCCTCGGACGAGGAATCGTCGCCGCGAGGTGATTTTGCTTTCAGTGGTAGGGTCGGTGATGACACGGAATTTTTCAGCGAACAGTTTCAAGTCTCCAGCGCGACCATTAGCAGGCGCGTTACAAATACGTCAACCGCAATGATCAGAATCATGGAGGCCACTACCGCCTGTGTGGTTGAGCGTCCGACGCCCTGAGTTCCGCCTTTAGTGGACAGTCCGTAGTAGCAGCCAACCGTCGCCACGATAAAGCCAAAGACTATCGGCTTGGCCAGACCCATAAACACGTCGGCAAAAACGAGAGTTTGCCAGGCGTTGCTCCAATATTGCCGCGAGTCCAGGCCAAGTAATACGGCCGCCACAAAATTCCCGCCAATCAGCCCCAGCAGATCACCCAGAATGGTGAGAAAAAACATCATGACCACGGTCGAGACCACCCGCGGGGTAACAAGCTTCTTGGTTGGATCGGTCCCGAGGGCCCGCATGGCGTCGATCTGCTCGGTGACGATCATCGACCCGAGTTCGCTCGCCATCCCTGAGGCGTTGCGGCCGGCAACCACAAGGCCGGCGAGCACGGGGCCAAGCTCCCGGACTATCCCCAGTGACACGAGTTGGCCTACCAGCGTGAGCGCGCCGAAGCGGCTCAGAGTAGTGGCGCTGTTCAAAGCCAACGCGGCCCCGGTGAAGAAGCAGGCGGCCAGAACTATGGGCAGGGAACCGACGCCGATCAAGTCGGCCTGCTGGATCGCGTCACCCAGGTAATGAGGGCCGCGAAACAAATTGGCCAAAGACCGAAGGGCAAGGAGGGCGTAGTCCTGAACGGCGACAAGTTTTTCCTTGGCGAGGTCGAGCGGTGAGATCAGTTCCATTCGTCTACGAAGGCGCCCAATTACTGACGCCTGGCTTACTCGGAACTATAGCAGGTGGAAAGGCAGCTTTCAGCCGGCAGGCTGGATCATAAGGTTGGAAGTTTGAGTCGGGAACGATGGCGGTCCAAGTAGGCCCGCCGCGCTTCGGCACTGATCTAGTTCAGTTCGCGTCCTTTCCGCTTGATCTCAATGTTGAGCCTCTTAATTTTCTGATTGAGAGTGGAAAGCGGAACACGGAACCGTTCGGCAGCTTCAGTTTGGTTCCAGTTGCATTTGTCGAGCATGTCCAGAATGATGCGGCGTTCGCAGTCTTCCAGAATGTCGAACAAGGAAGCGTCGATGCGATGCTCCAGAAGAGCAACCCCGTTGCCACGCCCAGTGATGTGGTCAGGCAGCAACTCGATGCCGATTTGCGTGTCGGAGGAGAGCACGACTGCACGCTCGATCACGTTCTCCAGTTCACGCACGTTGCCGGGCCAGGAGTAATTCACTAACGCTCGAAGGGCCTCGCTGCCCATCTGCCGCAGCGGACGCTCGTTCTCCTCAGAATATTTGCGCAGGAAGTGTTCTACGAGGAGGGGGATATCTTCCTTGCGATGACGCAGCGGCGGCAGGTCGATAGTAATAACGTTCAGGCGATAGAACAGATCCTCCCGGAACTTGCCTTCGCGCACGAGCTGCCGCAAATCAACGTTGGTGGCCGCGATGATGCGGACATCGACCTGCAATTCCTGAACTCCGCCCAGGTGCATAAACTTACGGTCTTGCAGGACGCGCAAAATCTTGCTTTGCGTGTCCAGGCTCATGGTGCCGATTTCATCGAGAAACAAAGTTCCCCGGTCAGCGATTTCGAATAAACCTTTCTTCGAAGCAATGGCGCTGGTAAAAGCACCTTTTACGTGTCCGAAGAGCGTCGATTCCAGCAAGTCGGGGGGCATGGAACCGGTGTTGACCGGCACGAAGGAGCGTTCGCGTCGCGGCGAGTTGAGGTGAATGGCTTTGGCGATCAACTCTTTTCCAGTGCCGCTTTCGCCTTGCAACAAAACGGTGGAGCGGCTGGGCGCAACCTGCGAGACCAGGTCGAAGATCTTCAACATGGGCTCGCTCTTGCCGATGATGTTCTCGAAGCTGTAGCGCTGCTTGAGGGCGCGCTTGAGCTGGACGTTCTCTTCTTCAGCCTTGCGGCGCGCAACCGCGGCGCGCACGTCGGCGAGCAACTTCTCGTTATCCCAGGGTTTTTGAATGAAGTTGGCAGCGCCCGATTGCATGGCGCGCACCGCATTTTCTACGGTGCCGTAGGCGGTGATCATGATGACGGAAAGCAGCGGATTATTGGCCCGCAACTCGGGCAAGATATCCAGGCCGTTGCGGTCGGGAAGCGCCAGGTCCAGCAAAAGAAGATCGAAGGCGCGATCGCCGATACGGGCCAGGCCCTCGGCGGCATTGGAGGCGACTTCCACGTCGTAGCCTTCGAGTTCCAGCAAGGTGCGTAACGACTCCCGAATTTCCATTTCGTCGTCGATGATGAGCACCGAGCCTGCTGGCGCTGGCATGATGTCGCGGAAACTGGGCGGCGAGACAAGAGTGGCTTCAGACATTGACGGTACTCCTCGTCAGGGGGAAATCCACAAAAAACGTGGTGCCCTCGCCAGGACGGCTTTCCACTCGAATCTTTCCGGCATGTTCCTGGATGATTCCGTAGGTGACGCTGAGGCCCAGGCCGGTCCCGCGGTTCTGCCCATTGTGTGGCGTCGTCTTGGTGGTAAAGAATGGATCGTAAATGCGGCTGATGTGCTCCTGGGCAATGCCACTCCCGGTGTCCGACACAACGACACTGACACCGGTTCCGTTGGAGGTTGCGACCCGCAATGTGCCCCCACCGGGCATCGCATCTTTGGCATTGAGAAAGAGATTCAGAAAGACCTGCTGCAGACGGCCGGAATTGCCTTGAATTCGCGGCAGATGCGTAGCGAATTCGTTCCTGACATTGATGTGGGATACCTTGAACTGGTGCTCGAGAAGGGCCAGCGTGTCGCCAATGATCTTGTTGACGTCTACATCTGTGAACTCGGTGCCGCTGGTGCGGGAGAAATTCAGAAGATTGTTGACGATCTCTGATGCCCGGAAAGTGGAACGGGTAATCTTCTCCAGCAGCGCAGCCTTCTTGGGATCGTTCTGCAGTTGCTTCGCCAACATTTGAGCATAAGACGAGATCACGGCCAGGGGAGTATTGACTTCATGCGCAACCCCGGCCGCCAGCAAGCCAATGGAGGAGAGCTTGTCAGCTTGCGACAGTTGCGACTCCAACTCCACCCGCTCGGTAATGTCATCCATGATGATGAGACGGCCGATGACATTGAACTTTCTTGTGACCAGTGGGGCGATGGCAACATTGATGATCCTGGTCTCATCCGCGGGAGTGCTTAGACGAAACTTGTACAAATTGTGTATGCCGGGTGATTGCCGCACCCGATAAAACTCCTCGACGAATGCAGGAGGGAAGACCTCGCTCAGGGGACGGGTCAAAGCCTGCCATCGCGGCAAGGCATACATGACTTCCATCTGCGAATTCCAGGATTCGATGCGGTCGGCCAAATCGACGGCGAGAACGCCGACGTTAATGGATTCCACGATGTTCTCGTTGAAATCCTTCAGCCGCTCGTATTCAGCAACCTTCTGCTCGAGTGACGCGTAGAGGCGGGCATTCTGGATAGCGATGCCAATGTAGCCGGCCAGGGTCTCCAAAAGTTCGACATCCTCGCTGGAGAGAAAATCCCCTTCAACTGTCTTACCCAAGCCAAGAAAGGCGATGGTGCGCTGACGGGCCTGGCAAGGGATGTAGTAGTTCAGATCGAGCCTGGCAATCGCGTCCTGCGCGCTGGCAGACTCGCGCGGAACCTGGTGGGTATTGTCGAAGAACAGGTGCCCTTCCTGCATCTCCGGACGTTCCGCGCTAAGAAAGCTGAAGTCGAGCCCCGAAGTGCCAGTCATTCCGAATGACTTCGCCAACACGAAGCGGGGTGTGCTAGCCTCCCCCGTGGCCAAAAAGATTGCCATGCGGTCGACCAGCAGAGTGCGGCAAATGCGATCAACAACCGAGCTCAGCATTTTGTCCAAGTCGGTTTCCGCACTCAATTCGCGTCCAAAGCCGATGAGAGTCTTGCGATAGTCATAGCGCGCGCGGTAAAAGAACTGGTCGATCCTGTCCTGAATCCATTTTCGAATGGGGTCGAACAGAATCGCGGTTACTGCAACTGCGAGAACCAGACCAATGGGACCGCTGCTTGGAATCCGAAGGTGGACAACCTCGGCGACTCCGGCGACGATGGCAAAGTACATGCCGGCAATCGAAGCTGCCGCGAGGGTGTACACCACGCCGCGTTTAAAGATCAGGTCGACATCCATCAACCGATACCGGAAGATGGCGTAGCCAAAGGTCAGCGGCAGGAACACTAGCGACAGTACCGAGACCCGCATCAGCGTGTTCGGTACCGCCCCATAGAGATATGGGATGGCGTAGAAAAGCGTAAACGGCGCGATCGCCAATACCGTGCCGCGGGTCACCCACTTCAGTTGCTGGCGCAAAACCGGGGTCTCCGCTCGGCTGTAGCTACGCCACAAAACCCAGGCGGCACCCACGAAAAATGCGGCCAGATACAGCATTTCGATCTGGTCCAGCGCGCGCCGAAGCCGCTCAGTGGCAACCATGAATCGCAGAGCCGAGAGGTGGAGGATTCCGAGTAGCGCGGGAACGGCGTAAACAGCAGGAACAATCCAGGGATGTTTCTTAACAAGCTGCTTTCTTTCCGGGAACGTTAAGACAAAGTGCAGAAACAGGGCCGGCTGCAGCAACCACGCGATTACGTTGCCCCAATAAATGCTCCAATCGAAGTCGTTGAATTTGCCGGTGAAATGGAAACAGTAGAAGACGAACGAAACCAGGCAAAAAAGGTAGAAGTGAGTGGATTTTGGCGCGGTCCACCGGCGCAGCAAGACATAAAGCCCGATGCCCAGGTACACCAATCCGATCAAACGCAGCGGGGCGTACAGAGAGCGGTCTGCTGGAACAAGCACAACTTGGGCATCCAGCGGAATCGCCTGACGCACGAGAGAGTAGGTGGCCTTGGAGTAGATGCCGTCGCGGTACTCCTGCTGGACCAGACTGGCAAATTTCGTGACAGAGCGCTTATCTACCGCGACCAGCTGATCGCCCACTTTGATTCCGGCTTTGGCTCCGGGACCGTCCGCGTCAACCCGCTCGGCTACCAGCTTTCCTGCTCGTTCAATCCAAGAGACGCCATCGTAGGGCGTCTGGAAATCGCGTTCCTTTTGAAAATTGATCCAAGCCAGGGTCACTGCCGCAGCCGTCAGAACAAACAGCACAATGGCAGTAAATCGAACCTGGAATTCCTTATTCATGGGCCGGTACGCATCCCGACGAGGGCGACTTGTAGTCGAAGATTGAGTAAGCAACTCTGGTGCCATGGGCCAGGACCTGAGAGAAACATCTAAGTCTTGAGCCTGCCTCTATTTCCAGGATTATAGATGAGGAATTGGAAGCTCCCTATGGTTTTTGGAATGTCAACCTTCGTAATTCCGTATGTGTTAGAAAATTCATCTACTTAAGTGGTTTAAGAGGCCGAGTTGCTGATTCGGCTAGCTGCGACCTGCAGTAGAATCGCGGTTGGGGACGGAACGCTTTTCCAACGCGGAAGCGCAAGCTGCTTACTCAAACCCACGAAAAGAGGGGAGCCGAAGCTCCCCGCACAGAAGCGACAGAGGCGATATCAATAGGTAAGACTCACGCGGGCAGAAAACAGTTGTCTGTTCCAAATCAAATGCCGATTGCCAGCATTCCACCCTCGATGGGCGATGGTGTTGAAGAACGCTTGGTATCTGTCGACGGTCTCCGGATGCGGTATCTGCAGGCCGGCTCGGGCCCTCCCTTGGTCCTCGTGCATGGACTGTTAGGCTATTCCTTCTCATGGCGTTTCAATTTGGCTGCTCTGGCAAGGCAGCGGACGGTCTACGCGCCCGATCTGCCAGGAGCCGGCTTTTCCGCACCGTCCGCGACCATGGATTGCAGCATGGCAGGCTGCGCATCCCGGCTTGGCCAATTTCTGGATCGACTTGGCATCGAGAATTGCGATCTGCTGGGCACGTCCCATGGAGGAGCTATTGCGATGATGGCGGCCGAACGCGTTCGAGTCCGGCGGTTAATATTGGTCGCGCCAGTGAATCCCTGGTCAGCGCACGGCCGCCAAATCGCGATTGCTTTGACTTTGCCAATCATTTCGGGTCTGGTTGCACGCTGCTTTCCCTACATGAGATTCGCAAATGGCTGGGTAGTTCGGCGTCTGTACGGAGATCCTCGGCGCATCTCCGCGGGTACTGTAGAGGGGTACTCGAAACCGCTGGAGGTCCATGGAAGCTTCGAGTATCCGATCAACATTCTCCGGACCTGGAGACATGATCTAGACTCGTTGCAATCGACGATTCGTAGAATCGCGGCAATTCCGACCTTGCTTATCTGGGGTAGCGAGGATCGAGCGGTCGATCCGCATTCTGCCGAGATTCTGCGCGGGCATTTCAAGCGGTGTCGGTTGGCAGTTCTCGACGGAGTCGGACATCTGCCTTACGAAGAGGCTCCGAACGAGTTTAATGAGATCGTAACGAACTTCCTGGCCGATTAGCCGCGCCCAGAATTGGGGCTACAAGCGTTTTCTGAATCAACCGGAACTTGGATGGAGCATGTACTCGAGCTTCTTCGCGGATTTCTGGTTCACTACGGCTACGGTGCCATAGCGCTGATCCTGCTTCTCGAGAATGCCGGGCTACCCGTGCCCGGCGAAACCATTCTGCTGCTCGCGAGTTTTTTAGCTTACTCGGAGCATCATTTGCAGTTGCCGTACATCATGGTCGTGGCAACTTGCGCTGCTACCCTAGGCGATAACGTTGGATTCGCAATGGGCCACTATGGCGGTCGTCCATTGTTCGTCCGATACATGCACTTCTTTCATGTGTCCCCGAAAGCCCTTGCGCGGGGCGAGCGCGTGTTTCAGAGATACGGCGCCGCCACCGTGTTCTTCGCCAGGTTCATCGCAGGATTGCGAGTGATCAACGGTCCGCTTGCCGGCGTCTTGCGAATGCGATGGAAACAGTTCACGTTGTTCAATTTTCTGGGCGCTATTAGCTGGGTCACGGTCATCTCTTGTCTCGGATATTTATTCGGACAGCACTGGGACACGCTGGCGCGCTATATGGAGCGTTTCGATCTGCTGCTCCTGGCCTTGCTTTTACTGCTGGCGCTCGGCTTGTGGTGGCGTTGGCGGAATATGCTACGCCGTGAGAAAGAAGAATGATCCCTGCCTGGGCGTTATGCGTCACGGACAGTGTGGCGTCTCTCCGGTAGCATAGAACGGTATGAATGCTGCGGTTAAGCGTGGTGCAGTGCTTCTGACGGGGTGGACTTTTCTAGTGCTCGGCATTGCGGGGCTGTTTCTCCCCGTTCTGCAAGGTGTGCTTTTCATCCTTATCGGCCTGATTATTTTGTCGACCGAGTACGTCTGGGCACATCACCTGCTAAGCAAGCTCCGCGCGCGGTTCCCCAACCTAGCGGGGAAAGCGGAAGAAGGCGCGCAAAAAGCCTCCGCATGGCTGCGCAGGGTTGCAGGCCATCGAGAGTAACTTTTGCCGCCGCAATGCAAGGTGATAGTCTCGAATTACCTGGCAATTTCTGATGTCGGCCCTCTTAAACAGCGACCAGCAGTCCACTTACGCGCAGCGCTTCACGGGATTTCTGCACGTTCATATTTCAGAAGCCTGGAAGCGATTTCTATTGGCGTTTGCCGGCCTGGTATTGGCCTTCGCGGCAGCGGTGTTCTCGCGGGTTTCACGCGATTCCGGCGACCTGTGGGCCACGGTCATTCTCGCCTCAGTCGCTCTGCTCCTTGCAACCATTGTGGGACTGACAACGGTTCCGTACCTGGCCAGGAGGGTCGCCGTCCCGCGGGTTCGGGATGCTTTCGATTACGATGTCACCCGGATTGGCGTGGTGTATATCCTCACGGCTTTGGTCATTGGCATCGCCGCTCTTAACACCGGAAACAATCTTTTGTACATCATTGTCGCCGTCATGCTGGCTTCGATTCTGATTTCCGGAATCGCCTCGTCAATGACGTTGCGCGCCATGAAACTCGATATCCATGTGCCTGAGCACGTGTTTTGTAGCCGCGCGGCAATGGTCCGGATCGTTCTTCAAAATCAGTACCGGTATTTTCCATGTTTTTCTGTTGTAGTAGCGCCGGCAAAACTCAACAAAGCTAGAAAGCAATGGCGGCTGGAAGAAACCATCTTTTCATTTCCTGGAGGGCGTCCCGCCGGCAAGCAATGGTTTCACTTGCCCGATCGGGTGTTGCGCCGGGTTGCGCCAACTGCGACACTGCCGCCGGTCTTCCGCGAGTCGATCTATTTTCCCTTGGTTGCAACAAGTAGCGAAGCCAGCGCCGATCTTGCGGTACGTTTCGAACGACGCGGGCGTTTCCGGCAGGACAGCTTCACTTTGTCCACTGGGTTCCCATTTGCATTTCTGACCAAGAAGCGGCGCGTCTCACTGCAACGGGAAATTCTGGTTT
>DASSIO010000287.1:0-2058 GCA_035691825.1 Terriglobales bacterium
TTTCCGTGGGACTTTGCGGCTCACCCGGCGCCGCAACGGTAATCGCCGCCATCGCACCGAACAACGCCACGCAAACGAGAAGCGACCAGAGACCACTCGACCTATGGTTCATTTCCATCTCCTTATGCGCAAGGTCCGGCAGCTTACGCCTGCGGGCCATTCAGCGCACCAATTGTTTCAGGAAGGGCCAACCAACCCTGTGCTGAAAGACGCGCAGGGCCGCCGCTGCGTTTCATCCGCGAGCCTTTCCCTCCTGTTTGGTGGTTGCTCAGTTTCCGAGTGGCTCGTGACTTGGACGGAGCTACTTGCTTTCGAGGACCTCAGCGTATCCGAGATGGAATTGACCGCAGGAGCCTTGCGGCGTAGGCTCACGTCTGTCATGGCGGTCACTTCTCGAAGGCAGTTCGTCCAGCAAAGCTTATTCGCCGCGGCAGCGGTCTATGGGCATCCCGTTCAGACGCTTGCCGGAGTGCGAGGAACGCTTAGAGCAGGCGAACAGAATGTGGCATCGGTTGATCCGGCGGAGATTCGAACGCTTGCTTCCAAGATCAACGGCCACGTGATCACACCCGAGGCATCCGACTATGAATCGTCGCGCCTGGTCTTCAACCGCGCATTCGACCTGCGTCCGGCGGTGATCGTGCGTTGCGCGGGCGCTTCCGATGTCGCGCACGCTCTTGATTTTGCCCAAACCAAACATTTGCCGTTGGCAGTGCGCGCCGGAGGCCACAGCCGGCTCGGATTCGGGATGTGCGATGGCGGCGTGGTGATCGACCTCTCCGGAATGAAGCGAGTCGAAGTTGACGCAGGCAAGCGCGTGGCCCGCACGGAGGCAGGTGCGCTCGTGCGCGATCTGGACGAAGCGACGCAGCGCTTTGGGCTTGCCACGACATCAGGTGGTTGTCCAACGGTAGGAATTGCCGGCCTGACGCTCGGCGGGGGCGAAGGGAAATTGATGGGGAAGTACGGCGCGGCGTGCGACAACCTGCTATCGGCGCAAGTTGTGACTGTGGGCGGGAGACAAGTCGAAGCCAGCCTGAAGTCCAATCCCGATCTTTTTTGGGCAATTCGCGGAGGAGGCGGCAACTTCAGTGTGGTGACGGCGTTGGAGTACCAGCTCCATCCCGTAACCGACGTTCTTGCGGGATCGCTCATGTATCCGGCTGGGCGAATTCCAGAGCTGCTACAGGCCTTTGCCAAGTTCGTCGCAGCGGAGCCGGATGAAATGGATGCCCTCGCTCAGCTGCTGCCGTCCGAGCGAGGACCAAGGTGCAGAATGGATGTCTGCTCTTGCGGCGATCCGCGAATCGGGAATGACTTGCTCAGGCCGCTGCGAGCGCTCAAACCGCAGGATGACAGCGTCAAGGTCATGTCTTATCTAGAAGCTCAATCGGCAGGTGGATTTCTGCTCACGCCGGTCGCGCACTTCCAAACGAACCTTTTTCTTCGGGAACTCAACGGCGCGGCCATTGCGGCGATTGCAACGGCAATCAACAGTGCGCCAGCAACGTGCAAAGTGATCATTGTGCCATTGCGAGGGGCTGTCAGCCGTGTAGGTTTGAGTGCTACAGCGTTTTCCCTTCGGCAACCGGGTTATGAGATAGACATGGCTGGTGTTTGGAGTGCCCCCGCGGAGAAAGCCGATGTGGTGAGGTGGGTCCAAGCGACGCGCGACAGCTTGCAGGCATTCGCTCATGGAGTGTACGTCAACCAGTTGGGGGATACGAGCGACGAACTGGTCCGCTCCGCCTACGGACAAAACTATGCTCGCCTTGTGAAGATCAAGGAAAAGTACGACCCAAACAACGTGCTGCGTCTCAACCAGAACATCAAGCCAGATTAAGCGCTCCGAATTGTTGGCTAACCGGAAAACTGACCGCTACGCCGCCAGCTTGTCAGCCAGGCAACGGCGCGGCAGGACTTACCTTCAAATCACTGCGAGTGCATGCTAGGCTATCGTCTCGTTCTTACCCATCGCATGCTTTGCGTGAATCATCACTCTTGGGCACAGATTCATGCTGCCATCCGACGTTCCCGCTTGCCGGTGCTACTTCTCAG
>DASSIO010000288.1:0-5490 GCA_035691825.1 Terriglobales bacterium
CAGAAATACGTCGGCAGCAGGGCCTGACTTATCCAGTTGGGTGGACTCGAACGAAAGCACGGTGCCGGGAGACGTATCTTCGCGCTCATATTCAAAGCTGTGTGCGTCCTGCAGCCGCTTTGGACGGATGGAGAGCGCCACGACGGCCTGGCCCCGAACAGCCGGTTCCGAGTTCAGCGGCATGACAGCGACCACGTTCTTTCCCGCAAAGGGGTTTGGCACGGCCCGGATGATTGCCACATCGTGTTGCGCGTCCTTGGCGATGATCGTCGCGTGCAACAACTGGGGAGGAGCGTTTGGACGATTCACGAGGATGTACGGTTGGCCTCCATCGCGAAATGTCTCCAGTACGTGAGCGACTGTAAGCAAGTAGCCCTCCTCGTTGATGAAGAAGGCGTTGCCGAAGAAAGTGTAGTGATAACCGCGCGACGCGGGCGTCTGATCGTCCGGGTAAACGATCGGGCAGAGTGCCCCAATCGCCGTCTCGTAGGACGAATTGACTTGAGGCAACGCCGAATCAGCTCGAGGCTGCACGCTGATGCATGCAAGAACAGCCAGTGCCAGGGACGTGGCGCAGCCGAGGCGGACCGGTTGATGTTTCGCGCGCACAAATGTCTCGATTCACATACTTTGACAAAACTGAACGCGTGCGTAAACGACAAGGAAGGAGGGAAAAGGGACAGGGGTGGAGTAGAACATGGCGCGAAGAAAGTGAAGTAAGGGCTTGACAAACAGCTGTCGTTACGGTATGTTCTGTATAGAGAGAAATAACGAAAATGACAGACACTACAAAAGCAACACTTTCGCCTGTAGCACAGAAATTCATTCTCCACTGGGGCGAGATGGGCACCCGCTGGGGCATCAACCGGACCGTAGCCCAAGTCCACGCGCTTCTGTTCCTTTCGCAGGTTCCCGTGCCCGCGGACGAGATTTCAACCACCTTGGCGGTGGCGCGGTCCAACGTGAGCACCTGCTTGCGCGAGTTGCAGGGCTGGGGGATCGTGCGCGTGGTGCATGTTCTGGGCGACCGCCGGGACCATTTCGAATCGCTCAAGGACGTCTGGGAGATTTTCCGGGTGGTGAGCGAGGAGCGGAAACGGCGCGAGATCGATCCGACCCTGCGCGTGCTGGCCAAATGCGTCGCGGAGTCCAAGGCGAACGCGCATGGCGACGCTTATACACGGGAGAGGCTCGAGAGCATGCTGGAATTTTTGACCGTGATGACAGGGCTGTTCGACGAAGTGTTGCGCATGCCGACGTCGGCGCTGAAGGGCGTCGGAAAACTGAGGGGGAAAGTAGTGACGCTCTTGGGTAAGAAGGCGGCGAACGGCTGAAATCTTGCGGCAGGAGCGGTCATTGGCGATTGCGGGAAGAGAAGAAGCAATGATTTCACTGGCATCGGAGTTTACGGACGGAAAGGGAAGACACGCGCGAGGCTGGCTCTTTTTTGACGCGGAGTGCGAGTCCTGCACGCGCATTGCACGACGGCTGGCTCCAATTCTGGCGCGGAGGGGTCTGGCTGTGGCGCCGCTGCAAGATTCGCGAGTTGGGGCGCTGCTGGGAATGTCGCGAGAAGAGTTGTTGCGCGAGATGCGCGTGCTGCTTTCCGACGGGCGCCAGTTTGGCGGAGCGGATGCCGCGGTAGCATTGGCTCGCGAAGTGTGGTGGGCGCGTCCGCTGGTTTGGTTTAGCAGGATTCCGGGAGGGATGGGGGTGTTGAGAGGCTGGTATCGCTCGATCGCCACGCGCAGGCACTGCATCGCGGTGAGTTGCACGATTCCTCAAGCGAGCAAGCGGGCCTAGCGACCGAAAGGAGACCAACATGAACGCCCTGCTTCTGTTCCTATGGTTGGCGGGTTTCGTCCAGATCGGCATTGCCGCCACAAATGTCTTTCTTCCACGGAAATTGAACTACCGGGAAAGTCTGGATCGAGTCACACCGATCATCCGACAGATCTTTGTAGTGCATTCCGTGTATATCGTGGGAGTGCTGCTGTTGTTCGCGGCGCTGACGCTCGGATTTGCAGGGGAATTGGCGAGCGGACGCGGCTTGGGAAGGTTCCTTGCGGGTGGGATCTCGGTCTTCTGGCTGTTCCGCGCTCCGGTACAACTTTTCTACTACGATCAATCCGTACGGCGCTTGAATCGGCTTGGTGACATGGCGTTCACGGCAGCGGCGCTTTTTCTGGCCGCAACATACGGCGCAGCCGCTCTTACCCTGCATGCCTGAGGACAGCAATGAAGTCTGTATGCACTGTGGACTTCGCGATGTGGCGCCTGACGATGCAGGGGGCGATTGTTTGGGCAGCGCTCGTAGTTCATGCGCTCAATTCCCAAGACCCGTCAGTCCGCAGGTCTTTAATAGCACCAAATGCAGTCAAATATGCCAAGTCGCTGGCGAGGGATGGGGTTATCGCTCTAAGGCTGGCTTGAAGACTGGCGCGACCGTGGCCTCCGCCTCATTCAGCTCCAGCGCAGACGGAAGATCTTGCGGCTGTTTCATTCTGGGTCGGAATCTGTAGAGTTCGTACCATTTTGGGAATGAGAGCCGGAGTTCGTATCTATGCCGTCCTGCTCAAGGTTAAGAACATGCTCGCAGTAAACATTAGATTCTTCAAAGAATAATTTCGAGATTCGAAGTCTTCCTCTCCCCCGAAGGCATCTGGAGCCGGACGTGCATTTTGATTCATCCGGGTGTGCCTGGCGTTTCACATTGGCACCCCAATTGAGAGGTCAGAATGCACCGCAGAGTCTTTCTCTTAGAAGTGATCAGGTGCCTCGTTTGTATGAACCCCGGAATTACCGAATATATGATTAGGCCGGTTTCCACGGAGCTATTGAAATCCGCCAGCATGCGGAAACATCCCAGCTCGCAGGTTCACCCTGATCCCTCGAAGACTGCCGCTCCCGCTCAAAATATGAACGAGATTATCGCCCGCGTATTCAAGCGGGAGAAGGAGCAATTGGAAATCATCGCTAGCTACTCGCCGATTGTTGAAACCTACATCCAGATCGAAAAGTCTCACCCCGTGATGGGGACAGTCCCCAAGAGCGATCTATATTTTCTCGGCGTCGCTGACTTTCGCAGGGGGACTATGAAAGTTCGCTCCATGACGGAACGCACCCATAAGGGTTCGATCATGTGGGAGTTTGAGCCAGCCGGATTCCTGCAGATGGCCTTTCTAGATTTTGGCGGTTTTGACGATCAGCACTATCGGCTCACCCCTCCCGATGGCGGTAACCCGCGCGTGTTTCTGGGAGACGTGCGTTGTTATGTGTTTGACGTCACGCGCGCTCCCAAGGCGAAGGGCGCGCGGTTTAACGGGCGAATCTGGGTGGAAGACCAGGATTTCACGATCGTTCGAATGAGCGGCATCTACGCACCGGAGAAACACTTCTCTCTGAAGCACTTCGACGACGAGTTTTACCTTCACTTTGATTCGTGGCGCACCAATGTCAAACCGGGCCTGTGGCTCCCCAGCGATATTTACAGCCAGGAGCTAAGTCAGCCAACGCCCACGGGCGGGCCAAGATTCAAGGCGCGGACGCATCTTTGGGGCTATGGGCTCGCCAAACAGTCCCAACAAGAAGAGCTTGGACGTCTCCTGATCGAATCGGAAGGCAAGATCCAAGATGAGTCGGGACAGAATGACCGCTCCCCTCTAGAGCAGCAGCGCGGATGGCGGGAGCTATCTGAAAAGAACGTGTTCGAGGTTTTACAACGCGTAGGCCTTGCGGCCCCGCCGGGAAACGTCGAAAAAGTTCTGAATACAATCGTTAACAACATTATGGTGACCAACGACTTTCCTCCCGGGGTTGAAATCAAATGCCGCGTATTAATGACCAGCGATCTCGAGATGTTCTCAATGCAGAACACGATTGCGTTGAGCCGGGGACTAATCGACGTTGTTCCGAACGAAGAAACCCTCGCTGCCTTACTTGCTTTCGAAATCGCGGACGTGATGATCCCAAAACCCGCGCAAGATCAGTATGGATTCAGCGACATCCTGCGCTTGACGCCCACTCAGGCCCTGAAAAAGCTGGCTTTCACTGACACTCCGGAAGAAGCTCGCCAAAATAGTGAGAGGGCTCTGGTGTTGTTGAAGAAATCTCCCTACGGCGAAAAGCTCGCCAACGTGGGCTTATTCTTGTCGCAACTCCAGTCTCAAGAACATGCGCTAAAACAATTGATCAGCCCGCGCCTCGGGAATCATGTCTACTTCGCATCGCAGTTGCTGCAAGCCTCGCCGCCCTTGGTTCCCGCAAGCTTGCAACAGATCGGCGCACTCCCCATGGGTTCCAGAATTAAAATCAATCCTTGGGACGACAGCATCAGCCTGCTGAAGACACAACAGGTGAGTCCGATATCTCCGCGCGAGAAAATTCCGTTTGAGGTCACGCCCATTGACCTGCATTTGACACGGTTCTTGGAGTCCACCGCCGGCGAGGAGCATTCCATCCTGCCCGCACAAGAAAGTTCATCTCCTGGCGCGTCTCTCCCGCATTGAGGCATTCCACAAAACTGCGCGCTACTTCTCCGGCGGAGGATATTTGGGAGGAATCTCCGCGTAACCGGGGGCCGCGGTCTTGAGATTGGGAGGCACTGAGGCTTTGGCGTCGCCAATTGCCCAGCGAATTCCACCTGCGAGCAGATTCAGGTGAAACTCATTCTGCCAGTTCTCGGCGCGATCGCCGATGGCGGTGTAGAACACTTTTCCTCGGCCTTCCATACGCGCCCACACCACCGGATACGGCGCGCGCTTGTATGCGTTTCCGTTCATCGTCGAGGTATCCAGCGTGCAAATCACGTGAAGGTCCGGCGCGAAGTCCTTCATCGAATACCACTCCTCCATCAAACTTACCGGCGAGTGTGCGCCCTCGAGGCCTGGAAACTTCGGATCATCGATAATGAGGTTCGCCGTCTGAAGTCGAGGATCTTTGCTCTGGCCATGAATGATGAATTCGCCTCCGATCATTCGGATATACGGATCGGATTTCTCGCCGTGAGCGATATAGCGGTTGGCGAGATCTGGAGTATCGGGCGGCGTATGAAAAGTATCCGTGGCGGCATGGATTCCCACGAAGCCGAGGCCGTTGTGCACCGCTTCGAGAAAAGCTTTCTTCCCTTGGGGAGACATCGGCGGATTCTTGTCAGTTCCCGCTTCGGTGAGGTCTCCTGTGGTGAAAAAGACGAGACCGGCGTAATCACGAAATTCCTTCGAATCGAAAATACGTCCGTCCTTTGACGCGGTGAGGTCAAACCCATACTTGGCGGACATTTCGCGCAGTGCGTTTTCCGCAATGCTGGGTTTGCCGTCGGTCACTTTGATGACCGCATGTTCGAAGCCCGAGGATTTCGTGAACAATAAAACGGATTTCTTTTTCTGGCTGAATGACCGGCGCGGCCCCAGCAACGCGGCGCCGGCAAAAGCCGTGGTTCGAAGGAAATCGCGTCGACTCGAGAGTAGATTCATTTCGATTACCCCTGAA
>DASSIO010000289.1:0-7003 GCA_035691825.1 Terriglobales bacterium
CTACCGCTCCCCAGTTGGTTTTGAAGGAGGCAATGACCAGCACATCACAGTTCGAGGCAAAGATATCTTCCGGAGTTAGATCCGTTTGTCCGCTCTCCCCAACAACGAGCATGTCGCTGCGTTTACGAAACAGACGAACCAAGGCCTCGCGCAACAGGCGGTTTTCTATCAGGAGGAACACTCGGATCACTTCGACGGGGACATTGTTGCTCATAAAAAACCACCGGACTGGGCCGGACGAACATGACGAACCTGGCGTACATGACAAAACAAAAAGAATTGTTGCGACCTGTGGTTACTGGCGCATTAAGCTAAGCCTCGTGGCTCTCCTTGTCAAGTCCAATTTGAAGTATCTACTTAAATGTATAAGGGAAGCGACTGCACTCCATCTCAATAGCAATGGGGGCCTGCTGTGATTTATAGCCAGATGCACAGCCTCCGCTATGAGTTGTCCTGACACCCTGTGTCACCAGGATGATACGCGGTAGCACCTGTCGTCTTTGCCGGACAGATATCTCGTGGATTATCGACTTAGTTCAACGTTGGTATTCTCCCAGTTTCTCTTGCTCCTGGTGTCATCCCTCTTGTAAGCCCCGCCTTTGGATCATTTCGTGAGGGGGAACCGGCTAGCCGGCCCCGTCACCCATTCGAAAAACACTAGGTCAGGTTTGACCTGATGCTTTGACAGCCCGACCTTCCGCTCGATGCCGCAGACCTAGAACGCGAAACAGTTTTTCCTGCACTTCGACCAGCTCTCTTTGGCGCTGGTGCTCTTCCTTGGTCCTGTCAGTGAGTGCCTCTTTCAGCAGCATTAAGTTGCGGCGGAATTCCATTTGGCCCAAAACCAGGCGGCTCAAGGCCTTTAGCGCCTCTTTCTGGTCGGGATTAATCTCGCGCGGCGTCCGGTCAATAACGCAAAGTGTCCCGAGCGCATAGCCTTCGTCGGTTATCAGCGGAGCTCCGGCGTAAAACCGAATGCCCGGTTCGGATACAACCAGCGGATTATTTCGAAACCTCTCGTCCTGGAGAGTGTCCGGCACGATGAAAACATCGGTTTGCTGGATAGCTCTTGAGCAAAAGGCAATCTCCCGCGATGTTTCGGAAACGGAGAGACCGACCTTCGATTTAAACCATTGGCGGTTCTCGTCAATCAGGGAAATGAGGGCAATCGGCGTCCGACAAATATACGAGGCTAGCAGCGTAAGATCATCGAACGCTTGTTCCGGATCGGTATCGAGGATTGCGTATTTCTGGAGGACAGCAAGGCGGGCTGCCTCGTTGACGGGCATCGGGGCTACCATAGTCGACCTCCTGGAGCCTTGGTTTGCTGGTTCAAGCCATGGACGGTTAATGCATCATAACCCCGCTAGCCCGATAGAGGTCAATTTCTTGTTATCGCCATGGAGGGAATAACAGCGTCGCACAAGGAGTGAGATACTCTGAAGGACGGGAACCCGCGGACGAGGGGAGCAAGGGGCATCCAAATGACGACGAAAACCGAGAAAATCGAACCTAAGGCAATCGAGTGTTCCACGTCAGCTATCAGGCCCTTTGGCTGCATGGAACTGTGGGCGGGTAACGAACGGGCGCATCGTTCGCTGGAGCTCGCGGGGCTGGAGAGCGATGTGATTGCAGAGCCTGCGGGCGGGGATAAGGGCGGCGACCTCTCTGCCGTTTTTTCTTGCAGCGATAATATTGCGCGCGTCGTTTTGGCGGATTGTGTTGGACACGGGTACACCGCCAGCGGGGTGGCACGCCATGTCCACCATCTCCTGCATGAATTTCAGGATGTTCGTGACACCGCCGGGCTGCTCGCGGCGCTCAACGACGCTTTCACGCTTTCCTACGACAAGGCGGACGAGCCGCTTCGGTTGACCACCGTGGTAACCGGCACGTTCGATGGAACCACAGGGGAATTCAATTTTGCGTATGCCGCCCATCCACGCATGCTGCTCTGGCGCGCGCGGGAGCGAAAATTTGTCGAACTGGGAGAAGGCCTGGAGGGATTGCCACTCGGATTTATCACTGGCGAAGCATATAACCAACAAAGTGTGCGTCTGAATCCCGGGGATATGATCCTAACGTTTTCGGATGGAGCTACTGAAGTTCGATCTCCGTCGGGAGAAGAACTGACTGCAAAGGGCTTCCTGGAACTGGCCGGTAAGACCCTGAGCCGTTTGGTTCCGCCGGTTTCGCTCCATGCTTTCTCGGAGGCGTTACTGGGGGGTGTGCACGAATTTCGTAGTACTGCAGGAGAGCTGGAGGACGACGTCACCTTGTTGACGCTGCGGCGAATCTCTTGAGGCTGTCTCATGGCGAACAGCAGGGTTGGGGAGTTCGCGGATCAGTTAAAAGGATGTTCCGCAAAATACTGGTCGAGACTCGCAAGCATTTCCTTTACGGCCGCCTGAACATTTCGGTCTAAAGCCGCGACCACGGCAGGCACGTCTTTTCCAGAGACCGGTTCCTCGTGGGAGTAGTAGTGCCTCCAAACCGTCGAGCCTGATTTCAATTCGCGCATTTCCAGCTCAAAGGTCACCTTCGCGAGAAGCGGGCGCCCGGAAACTTCTTTGAACTCGTAGAGCCGGCCACGAATCAAGAAATCTCCGTTGACACTGCTGCGCTCCCCATAAACCGCTTTGTAGCGGCCCGAGGCTCGGAGTTCCCGCAAGAGCACTTCTTGAATCATTTCGGTGGGCGGTTCCACCCACCGGTGGTATTCATACGTCCCCATCTGTTCCTCGCCGGTGCTGTACACGATGCGGTCTTCCCGGTAAAGGTGAGAGGCAAGCAATGGGGATACCACGAGGGTTGCGCCCACCGGATCACCTGTTTGTACGCCGTTTTGTGCCGCCGGAACCGTCAACTGGTAATACTTGCTGGAGCGCGTGGCCCCACAGCCAGTGAGCATCAGCACCAAAGAAAAGCTCGCTATTAGCTCAAAGAACGAAATTATTCTGAAGCAACGGGAATCCCCCTCCACCATTCCTTTCCCCGCTTGCAAGACTTCGGATAGATCTTCCTCACGTGTCATTTGAACTCTCCGGGTTTGTGCTCGGGAGGATTGCTGGAGCGTATCAAAGTGTAAGGCCGCCGTTTGATGGTATCGGTGAATTCCTTCAAATTTTCCGAGACGTGGCGGAAATTCTCGAGCAATTCATCGATGTTCTCTTCGTTGACATCCAGGGTCTGGTCAAGCTTTGCCGTCAGATCCGTCACGTTTGCAAGAGAGCGGCGCAGGTCAACCACCGCCTTTCTTACATCCTCACGATTTTCTCCAATCAAAGAGTCCACGTGATTCAGCGCTTCGTTCGCCTGCGCCGAGGTCTTTCTCAAGTCTTCAATCAATGGGGTAAATTTCTGGCTGGCGGCATTCAGATTCTGAACCGTGGACTTCACGTTTGGACGATTCTCTGCAATCATTCCGCGCGCCTCGGAGAGCGTGCCAGCAAGATTGGCACGGTTGCGGTCATTCATCAAATCGTTGATCCGGCCCACCGTAACTTTCAACTCGGTGGCCCGGTCATTGAGAGTTTTCAAGAGTTCTTGAGCTTGCGGCGCGATGTCATTGATTTTCGAGGTAAGCGCATTAAAGTCCACGTAAGGGTCGGAGGGCAGAATCGCGCCGGAGGTTGCCAGCCTCGCCTGTTGGCTTCCGGGAACAATTTCCAGATGATTGTCCCCCAGCGGGCTTAGGCTCATGATTTTCGCGCGACTGTCGGTTTTTACCGGAAAATCGCTCTGCACACTGAAAGTAATTTCAATCCGTGAAGGATCTTTCGGGTCAAGTTGCAACTTTTCCACGCGGCCCACTTTTGGACCGCCTGCGTATCGAACGATCGACCCGGGCTCGAGGCCGCCGGCAAATGGGAAATAGGCACGAAACGTGGACGCTGAGCCACCGAATGCACCGCTCATCGCGAAGATTGTCGTGACTAAAACGCCTGCCGCGACTAACACGAAAATACCCACCACGGCTTGTTCTCTCTTCGATTGCATCGGACACCTCCCTTTTGCGTTACGGAATTCTTTGACTGCGCCGATCTTCGGTCAGCATTTGCAAATAATCCGCTTCTTGCAGAACCTCCGGCTCCGCGATACGGTCGAGAAACTGCCTCACGCGAGGATGCGTGCTCGATCGCATTTCTTCCTTCGACCCAGTGGCGACAATATTGCCTTTATCAATCAACACCATGCGGTCGGCGATCAGGAACGCGCTGGCCAGCTCGTGGGTCACCACGACAATGGTCATGTGAAAAGCCTTCTTCAGGTCGAGAATCAGTTCATCCATGCCGGCAGCGATGATGGGGTCGAGTCCGGCCGAAGGCTCATCAAAAAACAGGATCTCCGGATCCATCGCCATGGCGCGCGCCACGGCTGCGCGTTTTTTCATTCCGCCGCTGAGTTGAGACGGCATATAGCTTTCAAAGCCGGCCAAGCCAACCTGGTCGAGCTTCAAACGGACGATAATCTCGATGGTCGGTTCTTCCAGCTTGGTGTGCTCACGAAGCGGAAGGGCCACATTCTCCCCTACCGTCATCGAACCGAACAAAGCGCCTCCCTGAAAAGACATTCCGACCCGTTTGCGGATTTCATTCATTTCTGCATCAGAGATTGCAGCAAGGTTCTTGCCGTTTATACAGATTTCGCCCGAGCTTGGCCGCTCCAGACCCACGAGCGTGCGCAGGAGAGTGCTCTTTCCGGAACCGGAGCCACCCAGGATCACTACTGTCTCGCCGCGCAACACCTCAAAGTCCAGGCCGTGCAAAATCTCTCGCTCGCCGTAGTTCACACGGAGGTTGTGCAGAGAGATGACGGCTTCTTGCTCGCCGATTGAATGGCTCCTCGATTCCACCGAAGCTTCCCCCTATTCCTGGCTAATGAAGAAGAAGAGGGCGGTAAAGACCAAGTCGACGAGAATCACAAGGAATATAGACACGACCACCGCTCGGGTCGTCGAACGACCGACCTCCTCCGCCCCTGCACCCGTCGACAAGCCCTCATGGCACCCGACCGCTGTGATGGCAATCCCAAAAACGACGCTCTTAATCAGTCCCGTTAGGATGTCCCGTAGAAACAGGGCATCGAGTGAGGCCCGAATGTAGCGCCCGAAGAAAAAACCCGCTTGAGTCACGCCAAAAAGCGCCCCGCCCAGAATTCCCATCGAGTTCGCCCAAATGGTCAAACAGGGCAACATGATGATCATGGCCAGGAATTTTGGTGTAACCAGAAAATCGATGGGATGAATTGCCATCGTTTCCAGTGCGTCGATTTCCTCCGTGACCCTCATGGTGCCAATCTCCGCGGCAAACGCAGATCCTGAGCGACCGATCACCACAATCGCAGTGATGAGAGGCCCGAGTTCGCGGGTCATAGAAATAGCTACCGCGTTTGCAACAAATGTAATCGCACCAAACTTGCGGAGTTCGTACGCGCTCTGCAGCGCCAGGATCAATCCGATGAAAAATGTAATCAACGAAAGGATCGGCAGCGCCCTCACACCAACTTGCATTGCCTGCGAAACGACCTGCCGCAGCCGGAGCGGCCTCCCCTGGAATGGCGCTACAAACGTGTAGTAAGCAGCGCGGCCGCCCAGAGAAGCCAAGGCCCCGAGATAGGCAAGCGTGCCGGTAACCGATTCCCCAATTTGAGCTGCAATCTCCACGTTGTTCTCACGGCACCTTTCGCTGAAAGATCAAGCCTCAGGGCGATACAGCTTGCTCCTCGTTCTCATAAACCTCAAACATCTTTATGAGCTTGGAAAGCTGAAGAACTTCCCGCACGGTGGTGTTTAGACCGAAAAGGATCAGGCGTGCACCCAGGTCCCGCGATACCTTCAACCCCTCCACGAGCGATGCTACCCCGGAACTGTCCATATAACGAACGGCCTTCAAATTGAGGACGACCCGGGGCATGCGCGCCTCGCGCAACTCTTGCAAGAGAGCCTTTCGCAGCTGCGGAGAGGAAGCAAGATCAATATCCCCGCTGACATCAAAAATGGTGATCTTGTCGAGGTGACGCACAGAAATCTGCACTGTTGTTTCTCCTCAAGCGCCTTTCTCGGCCCTTGGCACACCAAGAACCTTTATCAGCCGAAGCCGATTCCTTCCAAGTTTGCGGCGGAATTCTACGGAGTCCATGCATTCGTTGATGAAATGCAGTCCCAAGCCGCCAGGCCGCACTTCCTCCAGGGGGCGCCCGCATAGCATTGCGCCGTCGACCTTCTTGCCACGATCCTCCAGGACAATTTCGAGCGCTTTTCTTGGCGTCCTGCCCTCCTGAAAGTCAATCCGGCGGAACCAGGCGCGAATCGGGTGCCCCCCCTCGCCGCGATAGGCGTGCCTTATGATATTGGTAAGTGCTTCGTCGACCGCCAGTACCACCGCCCGGCATGCTGCGGTGGAAAACCCCAGTGTCGCAGCTAGTTGCCCCAATGCATGACGCACGACGCCGAGCATTTCAGGGTTGCTTTGCAATTCCAATTTCAGCAAAAGGCCGTTTGGCTTCATTGGCTTTCGTTCTCGACAAATCGTGGATTCCCGAAGAAACGTGGATGGCCGTGAATCGGCATCCTTCTGGATGTCACGATAATACACGCGATTCCTGAGAACGAATACCTGCACTGGGTGGGGTCACCCCCTGCTGAACGGATTGCAGTACGGAGCCGGCGGAAGCAGCAGGAACCGTTGATGCGGGAACGCTGCCTACGAAAAAGCAGTACAACTGAAGATGCCCGCCGATTTCTGGAACACTTCTCGGCTTCAAAGCTGTTTAGATCACGCCGTCGTTACGAAGAGCGCGGATTTCGGAGGCGTATCCGAGTTTGCGCAACCACTCCTCGGTATGTTCGGAAAGCCGCGGTGCGGGAGTCGTTGGGCCTGCGGAGTTGTCTGAAAAAGTGAAACCACCTCGGGTAACGGTTTGCTTTCCAGCAGCGCAATCAAAACTCGAGACGAATTGGCGTTCAGTCAGATGGGGGTGAGACAGGATTTCTGGAACACTC
>DASSIO010000290.1:0-5302 GCA_035691825.1 Terriglobales bacterium
GCAGACAATGTCATACGCGTGTTGCCAGACCAGCCGGTTCACGTAGGGCTCTGGCGAGCGTAGACCGAGAACAATTAAGTCGATCTGATGGGCATTGACAAAGTTCAGGATTACGGCAGGAAAATACCCCTCCTCGACAACGCACATTGGATTGCGCACGAGTTCTGCATCGTCAGGCACAAGGGATTCGAGTCGGCTGCGGATAACCCCGAAAACGCGTTCTCGATCCCCCTTCGCCTCGCCGCTGATCGCCGGCAGGACGTGCATCAGCGTTAATTCGGCACCACACTTCCGAGCCGCCTCAATCGCGAACGGTAATGCCTGCAACGATTCTGAGGAAAGGTCGGTGGGAAAGAGTATGTTCTGCGGAGGGTCTGTGACAATCAGTTCCGGAGCTACGCAGGGTCCTAGGGTGAGCACCGGGCAAGGAGAGTGCCGAAACACTTCTTCTGCTACCGATCCCAAGATGAGTTTCTTCAAGCCAGTTCGGCCGTGTGTACCCAGTACGACGAGATCAATTCCGTTCTCGCGAAGCAGCCGGTACAGGGCTTCCCAAACCTCCCCTGATTCCTCCTCCACCAGCATCCGGTGAGGAATGCCGTCCAACGGTCCGCTTCGCACCAGCCCAGCTTCCAGCTTCTTCAAATCCCGCTGTGCCAGTTCGACGGCTTGGGCGACCACATCCGCACCGGTCATGCGAAAACCCAACGAGTCCACGATGTGGACAATGTCAACGCTGGCACCGAAGCGGCGTGCGATTGCGAGTCCATGCCAAAGAGCCCGTTCGGAAGCGGGCGAAAAATCGGTCGCGATTAATATGCGCTTCAGTGAGACTGCAGCCGGTACTGCCAAGACCTTCGCTTGCGAGGCAGTCATGATCGTCCTCTACGTAGGGAATCTTGCGGCTCCGGGTTCGGTCTCGACCCCAGCCGAACGACCCTACACTTTATTGCATCGTTTTTGGTGGAATTTGGCAGTGACAGCCATCACACGCGACCTGCGGCCCTGCTTGGGAGACCTGGCTTGCTCAACAGGCTATATCAATCGAACTTCGGAAAATATCGAAATCTGGTGCGGAGGCGCCGGTTCCGTAATTTGCGTTTTCTCCCGGCCGAGTCCGGGCGATGACAGTCGCTTTTTCGCTCGTGCGTTTTTGTGAAAGCGGGCCTTCAATGCTGTCCGCAGGGCGCCAGCCAAGAGGTCTTCGTTTAGCTTCGAGAGGCGAACACGAATAGCGCCCATTTCCCCAGGCCGCAGCGACGCGAATAAAACACTGGGCAGCTCCCATACAAAGCCAGCCTGTACCTCCGGAGTGAGCATCAGGTTGCCACACCCCAGATATTACGGCGGCGAGCGTAGCGAATATTCGGCCGCAACACGGAAGTCGGGAGACGCCATATCAGAGCCTTCCTCAACGCCCTCAGGGCTGAGAGCAATCCGGCGAGAGTCCGCAGCATCCATCCAGCATCACCTCGATCCATACGCTATTCCGCGGCCCTGGGGCTCATTCAATCGTGACAAGCCGTTTTTAAGAGATAACAGGCAAAGGCAACTTTGACCTTGCGAAACCTGGAATTTTACACCCAACTTCTTTGAACTCTTTAGGTTCTCATGCTCTTCTTGGCACATCGACATTGGCACGCTGCTAAAACGAAGTTGTACGCTTTGCGCATGCGATATTCGCGCCTGAAATGGATCGGTTCCACTGGGGTTCACTTCCCGTAAGCAGAAGAAGGCGGAACGCCCGGAATGGAAGAACACATGTCGGCTCTCGAGGGGATAGGCTCTACGACGTGTTCAGTTCGGGTTGCTGACCCGTGTACCATCCGAAATTAGGTTGCCGGGATGCAGGATCACGCGAGTGTCCTCGCTGAGCCCACTCAGCACTTCTGCTTCGAGGGCATTGCGGTGTCCGACCTGGACGTCGCGTACGCGCGCCCGGCCACCTTCGATGGCAAAAACGCTCCATTGCTGACCACGGCGGAACAGCGCGCTGGTCGGCACCTTAAGAACATCCTTTCCTTCCCATACGATGATGCGAATGTCAGCTCGGTAGGCATCGGCCAGCCGGCCTGGCGGATCGACAAAGTCCATTACGATATTGACACGCTGCTCCTCGACACCGAGGGCAGAAATTTTGGTGAATCCGGAGGATTCAACCGTGCGTACCTCGGCATGCAGAGCCGTTTCTCCACCCCAGTTCTCGAGAAGAACAGGATCGCCAGGCTTTACCTTGACGGCTTCGTTGGAAAGAACATCCGAGACGATTTCTAATTGCGACGGGTGGCCAACTTCAAGGATCGGACTTCCCGCCGTCAAGACGCGTTCGCTTTGCTGCAGAACCCGGAGCACGTGACCCTGAATCGGGGACCGGAGGCTAATGAGGCGGGGTTTACCGCCCTGCTCGGACGCTAGGGCAAGAAGCCCCGCCTTGGCAACCTGCACTTCGAAGGCAGCCGCGCGGGCTTTGAACTTTGCTGCCTCCAGTTGTTCGGCCCCGTTCGTCTCGGCAGTTTCCGCCAATTCCAACTCCTCGCACGAAATTACCCCCTCGCGGGCCAGTTTCACAGCTCGATCTCGGTTTCTCTTCGCTTGCTCATATCCCGTGCGGGCATGGTCGACCATGGCTTGCGCTTCTCTTTCACTGGCTCGCGCCGATTCGACACGGGCCAGCAACTCGGCTCGCTCACGAGGATCGAGCGGAAGCGGTTCGATCTGCGCCAGAACGTGGCCAACCGCTACCGGATCGCCGGCGTGCAGTTCGACCCGCTGCAGGCGCCCATTTACGGGAGCGGTAATCTCGAAACGGTCGTGCACGCGGGTCTCCGCCTCCTCGTCGACCGTGACGCGCAAATTCCCACGTCGGATGCGGCCTGCCTCCACTTTGGCCGGCTTGGGCAGGAACGCCCATGCCAGTAGCAGGATAACCACCAGCCCGAAGGCTAAGCCGATGACATGACCACGTTTCTTCACAACTACTCCCGTGTCTTGAGCACCTCAACCAGATCAAGATGGCGGATGCGCCAGCGGACGAGGAGCCCTGACAGAAAACCTGCAATCGTCACTACCAGGAAGGCAATTGCGTAAGTACGACGGTTGATGACCAGCGGCATGCGGTACAGCTCTGTGTTGAGTAGTAGCGGCATCAGAGCGGAGATACCGTAGCCAATCGCAAATCCGAGGGGAACGGCAGCCAAAGTGAGAATCGCTTGTTCGCCCAGGAGCATCGTCCCGATCTCGCCCTGAGTAAATCCGAGCACGCGCAGGCTGGCAAGATCACGACCTCGCTCGGAGAGCGCAATGCGGGCCCCGTTGTACACCATTCCCGAGGCGATCACACACGCAAAGGTCACCAATACACTCGTGAATATCGCTAAGCTTCGGTAGAGGATATCGGTGAAGCTTTTTACCACCGCCTCTCGTAAAACTACAGCAGCTACGGACGGTGTACGCTTCAGGACAGAATACAGATGCGGCGTTTCGAGGGGGTCGACCTCAAGAAACCCGCCTGATATGACGCCTCCGTCGCGCATCAACTCATTCAGGGCATGCGCGTTCATGTAGGCCGAAATCCCAATGAGTTCGTCCGCCAGGCCGACGATGGGCACACTCCGTATCGGTCTTGCTCCCTCCAGGATCTCAAGTGTCACACTTTGACCAGGACGCACATCGAGCATCTCGGCAAGCTTGGTAGTCAGAATCAGGCCCTCGGCGGGAACAGAAATCACATTGAGGTCCTTGTCGAGGATGCGGCGGAGGGTAGTTTGTTCCGTGATCCCGAAAACGGCTGTTCGTTTAGAGCGGTGCTCGAACCGCAACCGCGCGGGTACGATTCGAAACGGTTCGGATCGCATCACGCCAGGTAATTGTGCCAATTCGAAGATGGCTCCTGAGGAACGCGGCTCGTTAAATGCGACCATGACGTCTTCCCGTTGCACATGCTGGAACTGGAAGGCCAGCATGTAGTTGAAGGCATCGAAGAAATAAAAACCGACGATCAGCATGGAAATAGCCAACGCGATGCCAAAGGAGGTCATGAAGGCTTTGAACGGCCTGCGCTCCAGACTGCGCAAGATCATGCGGACGGCCGGTGAACAGATACGATCCAGTCCGACCTTCGAGCTCCAGCCAAGCCGGTACTTTGGAGGCGGTTCGGGACGCATGGCCTCGGCCGGAGGCAGGCTTACCGCTTGGCGGACTGCTGCCAAAGCTCCTAAGCTGGCTGCTCCGAGACTAAGAAGAACTGTGGTCGCAATGAGTCGCGGTTCTGCTGCATAGCGTAGCAGGGGAAACCGGTAAAAATTCGCATACATTCCTGTGAGCGCCTTGCCCAGGTACAAACCCAGGACGATGCCGATCACAAGACTGATCAATACCGGCACGAGCGCCATCTTCAGGTAATGCAGCCCGACTTGGCTGTCGCTGTAGCCGAAAGCCTTCAAAATAGCGATTTGAGTACGCTGGCTACCGACCAAGCGAGAGAGCACGATGGAGAGCAGGAATGCAGCCACTGCCAGGAAAATCGCGGGCAGAGCTGTACCGGTTATTCGGTTCTGAGAGATTTCGTCCGACAGAAAACGATGAGAGACCTGCTCCTCGCGTCCGTATGCTCCCGTCCCGCCATAGGGTGCCAGGATCCGATCTAGCCGCGCGATAACTTCCTCTTCCGATGTTCGCGGGGAGAGCGTTAACGAGACATCATTGAACGCGCCTTCCATGTTGAAGGAGGAGGCAAGGGCCTCATAGCCCATCCAGAGCACGCCAAACCGCCGGTTATCCGGGGTGAACTCAGCGGCACTACGAACTTCATATACGTACTCCGGGGAAAGCGCTATGCCTACAATCACCAAGCTTTTCCAGCGGCCATTGATGACGGCACTGATGTGATCGCCGAGTTTCAGATCATTTGCCGAGGCAAAGGCTTCACTGGCGATGATCTCTTCCGAGCGTCCAACGCTCGTGTAGCGCCCTTGCCGTAGAAAAAGATCGTTAAGAATTGGTGTCTGCCGATCAGGGATCGAAACCAATCGACCCGTCGCTGGTTCGCTTAGTCCGGGAATGTCCAGGATGACGTCGCGCACAACTCGAGTCTGCACGGCGGAGACTCCAGAGATCTGAGCGATCCGAGCTGCGACTGAAGCCGGCGCACGCTTCAATTGGACGAAGATATTGCCGAAGCGATACGTCGCGTAGTAAGCCGATTGGGAGAGAAGCAGTGACCGGTAGGTACTAACCATCGAGACATACGAGGCCACTCCGCAAGCGACCACGAGACCAACCGCTACGAACTGGCCCCGGAGAT
>DASSIO010000291.1:0-8428 GCA_035691825.1 Terriglobales bacterium
TCCAGTCGATTTCCAATTCATCAGCGGAAACCTCGGACGCAACCTCGGTCTTACGTCAGCACTCTATCGGTTTGACGTTTCCCTGACTAAAGCTTTCAAGATCCCGAAGTGGGAATCGAGCAGCCTGGAATTCAAGCTGGACGCGTTCAACGTGTTCAACCATCCGCTGTTCATAGCGAACGACGCAAACGATGTGCTGAACTTCTTCTCCATGCCATCGTTGCTGGTTCAGGATCCAAATAATCCACAAGGCCCACTTATCCCAAATGCAAACTACACCTGCACGGGAGGCTGTATTAATCCTCTAAACGGACAATATCTCGGAAATGACGGAACACCTCTAAATATCAAGAATTTCCGGGGAGCAACCTTCGACCAAGCGAAGAACTTCCTGGGCTTGGGCGGTCCTGCGGCAACCGTAACACCGCGCATCCTCCAGCTCTCGTTCCGCTTCCGCTGGTAAGAACTATGGAAACAGAGCTGCACAACAACTAACTTGATCTACCGAGGGGACCGCAAGGTCCCCTCAATTTTTTGGGCCTGGCAAACAAAGTAAGGTTCAGTTCAAAGTTCAGTTTCCGCTGCCAACCCACGCCGGTAAGACACGGGGAGTCTCCTGCTTCCCGTGAGCCTCGAAACTAGAACCCTGCCACAAAGGTATTGTGGAACTGCCGTATCTGCACTTCCCACAAGATTCTTTCGCTGCTCCAGCGGATTCGCCCATGCCTGCGAGGCGGCCCGCCGCCGACGCGCCATCATGCAATTCACGAACGCTCTGCCGCGGTTACCTTCACGGCAAATTCGCGCGCGGGGTCAGGTTGGGGCCTCCCGTTCCCCCATAAACTAGGAAGTAATAAACGCTGTGGTGGACGCTTCGTTGCCCCACGGAGCCTGCGGGAGGCACTAGCGGCGCGTCTGCACAGTTTTCGTTGGGAGTCACACCAGCTCGGCATGCGAAAGTTGACCTACTGGGAGATCGGCACCGTTGCGGGATTCCTCGCGGTGTATCTGGTCGTTTCTTTGCTCGCGAAGCCGGGCGCGGCGCTGACCGCTTTCTCCGACATGAGCGGGACCGGCCTGTGGCTGATCGCGATAGCGGTCATGATGTGGGCCGGATTCACTAACACGGGACGCACGCGGTGGTTCTGGTTCCTGATGGCGTTTGGCGGGGCCATGGTCGGCACCAACCTGGCCGCGTGGCTATACTACGAAGTGATCACCGGTCGCGAACCACCGAACCCTTTCTGGGCCGATATTCCCTTGTTCCTTCAGCCCGTTCCGATGATGGCCGCGGCCATCATGCGCCCCGGCTCAAAGCAGCGCGAGCAGAAATTCCTTCTCAGCACGTTGAACTTCCTCATCCTTCTCCTGTGGTGGGTGTATCTGTACGCGTTCCTGGTGTTTCCGGAAGAATTCGTCGTCAAGAACCTGATCACATTCAACACCTATTACTACACGCTGTTCATCGCGGAATTTGTCATCCTCATGGGCGCAATGGGTGGCATGGCGCTGGTGGCGGAAGGAGCTTGGCGCCGGATTTACTGGCACCTCTTCGGGGCTTGCGCGCTGTACCTGCTGGCGTATCAGTGGCTCAATGCGGCGCTGGGGCGCAATGAATACTACAGCGGCAGCATCTACGATGTTCCCAACTACGCCGCGATTTGCTGGTTCATCCTCACCGCCATTCGCGCGCGGCATGTGCCTTCGGAGAAGCTGGCGGAAACCGGGCGCGAACGCGAAGCCGACGTGCCCGGATTTCTGGCGGTGCTCGCGGTTCTGTCGCTGCCGGCGATCGGGATTTGGGTCCTGGTTCTGGTTCCGGAGGGCAGCCCGATGCGGCCCTATCGCGTGGCCGTCACCTTTTTTGGAATCTTGCTGATGGGCGTGTGCGTTTTCTTGCGGCAAATGCTGATGGCCGGAGAGGTGACGCGCCTGCTCCGCGAATCGAAGAGAAATCTCCAGCAGCTCCAGCGCGCACAAAGCCAGTTGCTGCAGCAAGAGCGGCTGGCGGGAATCGGCCAACTCGTTTCCGGAATCGCGCACGAACTCAATAATCCGCTGACCGCGGTAATGGGCTATTCCGACCTGCTCAAGGAGCAGGCGCCGGAAGACCATTCCAAGCAGAAGCTCGAGAGGCTGGGCACGGAAGCGCGGCGCATGAAGCGCATCATCGACAACCTCGTAAGTTTTGCGCGCCCGCTGCAAATCGGCCGCCATCCGGCGGACATCGCGAGAGTGGTGCGCGATTCTCTGATGCTCTGCGAATATCACTGGAAGAGCGCGGGCATCAGCTTCGAGTTGAATTTTGCCTCCAACCTGCCGCGCATCTCCATTAACGAAGGGCAGTTCAAGCAGGTTTTCGTGAACCTGTTCACCAATGCGGCGCAAGCCGTCGAGCAGGCCGCGGAAAAGAAAGTCGTGGTCGAAGGAAGCTTGGAGGACCACAAAGTCGTGCTGCGCTTCAGCGACACCGGGCCGGGCTTCAGCGACCTCGGCCGCGTCTTCGATCCTTTCTACACCACCCGGCCGCTGGGACAAGGCACGGGCCTGGGCTTGAGCATGTGCTACGGCACGGTCAAAGAGCATAACGGCAACATCTACGCGCAGAACCTCCATCCCAACGGTGCCGCCGTCACCATCGAGCTGCCTGCTGCGTAAAGAAGTTAACAGTCGACCCTTCGACTTCGCTCTGGGCAGGCAGTTCACAGTCCGCAGTTGACAGCGAAAAACGTGACTCGTGATTCGTGACTGGTGACCCGTGGAAGAGCAAGAATCCCCGCACGCGGCCTTGCCGGATGCGGGCAACGAAGGTACGCCGCACCTCCAACTTGAAGGTGTGAGCTGAATACGCCGAGCGTTCCGATTTGGGAAGAATCCCCTACTACCCCGGCAGTTTTCGTAAGAGTGAGAAATAAAGGACTTAGAGCATACGGAACTTGGAAGAATATACGGAAGAATGGAGACAGTGGCGAGTGGGGCCGTGCGGGGATGCCTTTTGCGACAGGATCGAAACCTTCGGTCGGGGCTCCCCTCGAATCTCCCTTCGAGACTCAGGGTAAACGGGGGAAGCAGGGCAAAGCGGCGGGCGCTTCGAGGCTCAGCGTAAAAAACCATTAAATATACTATCATGGGATTACGATTCTGTCAAGGCCCAATAAGTGACTGAAGCGAAAGGGTTTGGGGACATGGCCAGAGGGCTCAAAACTACAAAAAATGAAATGGAAGCTAAATCGTTGTGGATGCAAGAACTTAGGTTATCCAGGACCTATTTCTTATCCTCGTTCTTTTGGAAATTTAACTCCATTTGAGCTTCGGGCGTCAGTCTCATCGTCAATTGGGACGGTTCAAGCTTCAGTCTGACCTGGCCCCATAGCGAAGAATGATCTCGTTCAAGGTCGACAGATACCCTGAAAGTCCGTGTTTCATTCTCATTGATGGGAATCTCAAATACGGCGGACTGTTTAGTCGTGCCAAGCCTGCTGATCTCGGTCTCAAAAGTCAAAAGGCCCTCTGGCTGGTAGTCGACGTTTCGGCGGTCGGGTCGCCTGTACGGCCGATTGGACGGAAGGAGAGCAGACCGGTCAATGACAGCTGCGTCGGGCAGACCTTTAGCTGGAAGTGAAGGATATCTCTCAACAATTAGCTTCTTGGACAGCGTATGCGGGGTGGATGTTCTCTTGAGCATGAGCCCGCGGCGAAATCCGCCCCGGCGTCTGCGTTTTTCTTCGCGTTGTGCGTCAAGTTGATCAGTAGGTATCTGCAGCGATTCAAGGATCGCCTGCGTAACCTCTTGGACATCAGCTAATTCTCCGATGAGGTCATCGCCCGCACGGGCGTCAAGAGCTTCATATGATTCTTCCACGAGCTTTTGGCGCAGAGCGGCCAATAGCGCCTCGCCTTTGAGACGGACCACTTCCGCGTCTTCACCCTTCCGTTTGATCATGCTCGGGACCTTATCGCGAACCAGTTTATTGTATTCGACGTCTTCCTCTTCTGCCCCGAAGAGGTCGATGCACTCCACCTGTGCACCGTGTCGTTGCAGCATATGATATGCATGAGAGAGGATACCACCAGCTAGTTCGATCACTATCTTCTGTGCCGCGGCAAACTCGGCCAGTTCCTTCGCGAACTTTGGATTCCGGACGAGGTCTGGGTCCTTGGGTTCTAACATGACCCGCTCGATTCGCTTGCCACTGCGCACTGCCGATTTCAGTTCCTCCCATTGGGCCCCTGTTTCCAGCTTGAAGTCCGAGGCCATCGTCAGCTTTCGTCGCGGTGCTGCCTTCGGTGTGCTGATTGCGGAGTCCGTGTGATACCACGGCAGGATTTTGTGTGGCGTTGCCCTCGCGTCGTTGTCGATAAACCACATTACAGTGAGTGCGCGTTTCTCGTTTTCAGCAATTTTCTGTGTGGTCTTGGCGATTTCGGACAGCCATTCCTTCTTGGCAATGCTTCTGCCCCAATCAAACGGTGCATTCGTTCGGTAGTGCACCCAGCGACCGCTGTCATCGGGGGCAACAAATGTGCCTTTGAATCTCAGTCTTTTTCTTGTCGGGAAACGGCTCTTCGTATCGATCTCAAAGGTGTCATGGCTATGCCAATACAAACCCTCTGGCAGGCCCCAAAGCGATTCAATTCTGACGATGCTGTTTCCCGGGTCAGAACGGGCCCATGCTGCCGCAATCGAGGGAATAAAATGATGCGCGATAAGCGCAACAGGAAGTCCCGCAATGGCGATTCGCTTGACCTCCTCAGAAAAGCCTTTCACGAGCCATTGTTTCGCTTCGGTTGGGGTTCGCATATCTTCACTGCGCGGAAGCATCTCGCGTTTATCAGAGGGGATATCGACGCCGTCGGTCCGAATCATCAGTGGGCGGAGAGTTAGCTGTTTGAGGTCATCTTCTAACGAATCGGGAATAGTCCCCCGGAGGATTCGCTGAATAATCGCGGGGTCATCTAGCACGTAGAAGGTTGGCATCCGATAGCCGAGATCGCTGTAGAGCTTTGCATTGCGAAGCTTTCGATAACGTTTGAAGTCTTTGGCTTTTGCGGCTCGAAAAACCTTCAAGGCTTTTGCCGATATTTCCGGGATTTCCTTGGGGCGAAGAGTGTTTGGGTCGACACCTTGAGCAGGTCTTGCCAAGTCAGCTTGTACAACCCATATTTGTGACCCGCTCCAGACCCACTCAAAAAGAATGCGCGATGGTAGGGCCGAGGCCCAGAGTGCTACTTTCCTCAGCTTCAGACTTGTGCCCGCTTCTGAACTACAGGCAAGGTCAAAATCTGCGAGTTCGTCACCGTCTCTCCAGTGCCGAACTGCAATAGGTACAGTGTAGCCGGGCAGTTCACCCTTGAGTTCGAATTCAGCGACGAAATCACGTGGTTCGCGGCTTAGTCGTCGCTCATTGGATAAATGGCCTTTTCTAGCTGGGCTAATGTTCCTCTGCACGATCCAATGAACGTTCCTGATGCCAAGGTCCGAGAGTTTCTTCGATAGCTTCTCAATGATTTCAGAGGCGTCTTCCGGTTTACATGCCTCTGAAACAAGGCGACCACGGTCTTCGATAGTTTCGGTCGCACCACTTGAACGGACCATAATTCGGGATTCCTCCAACTTCAAGTTGCCCAAGCACTCCCGAATTTGTGATCGGAGATTTGGTCGTTCGTCCTGATTGCGAGCAAACCCTGAGTCGACCACGAAAAATGGCGGCACCCATTCCGGCGGAAGACAAGTCAACCCAAACGCTTTCCAGCCAACGAGCTTAGCCGATACCTCGTTGTCTTTGAGCAGGAGGATTCCGTCTTGCGTGGCCAGCATGAGGCCCCGGTTAGCCGAAAAGGTACGAATCGCTGCACGTCGCTTTCTCGCCGAGCGTTCGTGGCTCCCCTCGTGGCCGTGACTCTTGCGTTTGGCCGTCATTCTTGCTCCTTGGTTCGGCCGTTTCCGGTCAGCTTGATAGAGTCGGAATCCTCATGTGGGGGGAAAAAAAGATTATTTCTTTGCCCAGACGAGCGGCTCGGGCTGTATGCAGCAATTCTACTCGACGTGAAGGCTGGTGCCTGTACAGTTTTCGTACCTCGGGCACGTCGTCGTAGGATACGACCCACCCGCAGTTCAATCCCGAGACTTTGTTTCGCAGCCGAATGTGATCGGCTGGCCTGTACGTGTTCAGATAAAGGTGTGCTGGACGATAATACGGGGGATCCAGGTAAACAAGTCTATTTGGTCTTTGGCTCTGAAAACGCATGAAGTCTTCTGCATCGAGATTTGAGAGATGTATATGCTCACGACACGCTGCGATCCTGTCTATGCGTGAGATCAGTTCAGAGCGATTGAATCGGGCATCGAGTTTCCATTCTCCGGATTGGTTTTTGCCTCCAATCATGCCACCGTTCAAAATGCCAGAATGGTTTGTGCGGTTTAAAAAGAATGTGGCGAATCCTAGACGGAGTCGTCCGGATGCGGACCCAGATGAGTAAATGTCCTTTTGTTTTTTCCACTCGCGCGGGGTTATATCCGTTTCTTTGACCAGAGCTGTCAAGGCATCTGTGCGGTTTAAAACAGAGTGCCAGAATGCGTGTACGGCTTTGTCCAAATCATTTAGAAATATCTCCCGGACCTTGCCGGAAAACAAAAGGCTCAGAGCTAGGCTTGCCCCACCTGCATAGGGTTCCAAATATATTGGAGGGGTCTTGAAGTTCAGTGTGACAAGGCGTTGGAAAAATGGTGCAAGTCGCCATTTTCCACCGGGATAGCGCAGGGGAGACGCATTTCTCATTAGCTAGCTGTTGGTTTCTCTTCTGTCTTGCTTGTTTTCCGAGCTCTTGGAGTCGGTCTCCCGATGCTTTTCTTTTGCGCGAATTGTTCCAAATAGCGTCTCAGCTACTTCGGTTAGCTTGGCCACAGCGCTGTCTGAAAAATAGCCGACCAGAAAGCCCAAGCCCATCACCAAGGAGAGCGAGTCCGTGGCTTTGCCATCGAAAATGCGCAGCCCTCCCGAAGCGACAAGGGCAAGGAAAAAGAACGAGAGCCCGCCCGATATATGCGGCGTGAAAATGCGCCAAAGCCGACGATCCAGATGCCACAGGCCGCGCGCTACGGAGTGGTAGAGCCACTTAACGTCAAACAAGACTCCCCCTAGACTTCCGGAGGTCCAAGCAAATACATATTTCAGAAGTGGGTGGTATTGGTCGTCGCTCAGGTGGAACAGGTGTTTCGGGTAGCCAAGCCAGAAAACGGCCATGATTATGGGCAGGCCAAATAAGAGTATTCCCAAGTAGATGGCCTCACCACGGATGCCTTTCTTTGCAGTGGAATCGTCGTATCTAGACTTCCAATCGTAGCGCTCGCGATTGTCCGTTGGATCGGCTTGCCCAAAGGCTGAAACGCTTCCACGCTGTTCCATTTAGCGGGCGCCTCCCGGTTAGAGTCTTCAGACTGCTATGATTCCGGGGTCCTTTAGCGCATGGATGGTTCTGGAAATCACTTCCGTGTGAGGGTGTTCTCGCCAGTTGAATTGGTCAGGGACTCCAAGGTTGGCCGCTATTGCCCTTCGAAGGATCTGGCTACCCAGCTCTGGATGCGAAGCTATGAATCCGCTTCCTATGGGCTGTTCGATAAATAAGTAGTCCTGTCCTTTGTGGAATGCCGTACGGCAGCATTCCATTGTCGCTGGCATCCAGCGTAGCTCAGGTGGAGCGAATGGCTCTGCAGCACTTCTCAAGTCGAAGTTTAGAGGGAGGACATGTAGATGCGCGTGGTCTACGCCGCAGCCAACCCGGCGGTTGACGGAATGCGGCCCGTGCTCAAAGGCGCAGAGTTGACCGTACTGTAGGCCAAGCATCGCAACTATCGCACTCTTTGTCTGCTCCAGCTCGCGGACGAGATCGGCCGGAAGCGCGCCGATGCAGATAAAATGTTTCTTCGGGACAATTAGAACCCAACCCTCAACTAGCGAGCCAAGAGATGGAATTACGAAGAAGTTCTCCGATTCGAGCAATGGCCTATTCCAGGGAACGTTTGAATCGGCAGAGACAAGGTTGGAGCAGAGACAGCAGGCGCTCATTCAATCTAGCCTCCGATGGGATTGGCAGCGACGCTGCCACTTGCAGTTTACCCTCCCTTCGGTATTGGAGTCCAGTCGCGCGAATTTAGCGCGGGGGGCGGATAGAAGAGAGGGGAATTTCTGGTAGAGTGATGCGCACGAGGGACGCAGAGAACGTTTGAACGTTGGAACGTTTGAACGTTGGAACGTTAAACGCTCCTCGGAATGAACGTTTGAACGTTGGAACGTTTGAATGTTGGAACGTTAAACGCTCCTCGGAATGACAAGCTTCGTTTTTTTCGACATGCTGTTAGGACAAAGAACAAAAAGGCGCGGAAGAGGACAGAGAAACAGCAGATCCCTCACCGCCGTTCGCGACAACC
>DASSIO010000292.1:0-4329 GCA_035691825.1 Terriglobales bacterium
GTGGATTTGCTGCGATGATTGATGGGCTTGACGTGGTCTACCGGGTTCGCGAAACACGGCCCGTTTGGAAAACGCGGCCCCTCGCCCTGGGATTGGCCTTCCTGGTCGGTTCCTTGTTACTTCTTGCTTTGGCCATGATGACCGAGGGCACCCACTTTGGTCTCTGGTTTACAGGAAAAGTTAGCCTCAATCCGGTCTTCCTTGCGGCTTGGCGTTACCTGCGGTGGAGCATAGCTGTTGGATCTGCAGTCCTCGCAGCAGAGCTACTCTATCATTTTGGTCCCAACCTGAAGCAGCGCTTCCGGGACAGCTTGCCAGGAGCGATTATTGCTGTCATGACCTGGATTGGGCTGTCGTACCTACTAGGGAGCTATTTTCGACATTTCGATAGCCTTGATAAGACTTACGGGGTTCTGGGCGCCGCTATCGCTCTATATGTGTGGTTTTACTTGTCCGGAGTTGCCATCTTATTTGGTGGAGAAATTAATTACCTCCTCCGCACGTCACGTCAAAGCGGGCTGACACGGCTCGAAAGCCCTTCCCAGCTGTCAGCAATATCTCATCAGAGTAACCATGAGGGTGCGGCGTGAATGTGCTCCTCAATGTGTTTACTGCTGCGCGGGAACAAGACCATGAACGGGACGATGTCTTGGGGTGGAAGCTGAACACTCGGGCAAGTACTGAGATCTTATCCGGTCGAGCGCAATAGAGCCGGCATTCATTCCTGTCACCGAAGTCAGCCTTACCGACACCATTACTCGGCTGTCCGGAGCCACATCAAAAACGGCAAGTTGCCGTTCCTTTTCGGATCGGCGGCACGATCAATAGTCCCGTATTTTCTTAGGGTAAGGGCAATAAGACCTAGACGCTGCACAAACCCATCGTTAGGGAAGATGGAGAGTCTCCCTCCGCGCCGCCTGGCTCCACAAACCTCTTCTCTAGCACTTGGAATGTAGATCTCAGACTGTGCAATATGGAACATCCTAAAATTGCCCTCCGCGTTATCGTCAGTAGAGTAATTTTGCATGGACGCTGGGCGAGCAAGGCGCTACTGGGTTCGCAGGCGGAAAACCCGACACGTCTCAGGTATCAAGAACGATGCTCTTCCATCTTTTCTTATCGGCAAGCCATGCCGATTTCGTTTCTAACGTTGTCAACAGAATCGGGAGTCTCAAATGAAACCAAACATACGGCAAGGAATATGGATATTTGCACTTGCAATTGCGGTCACCGCGTTCGTCACTCCGCAGCTCGCCGCTGCGTATCAATCTCAGCAAGACCGGAACAACAACCAGGCCAATAGTAAGGACAACGCCAACAACCTCATGTACCAGCAAGGCTTCGACCACGGGCAGGCCGACCGTACCAATAATCAGCCACACCAGTATCGCCTGCAGCCCAATAATGCGGACGATCGGCGTGCCTATGAGTCTGGATACGATCGAGGCTATCAAAATAGTCGTGATGCCAATCCAACTTCCAGCGGACAAAATGCCCAGAACAGTGCGCGATCCGAACCCAATGGGGATGTGGCGACCCAGAATGGCTTTCAAGATGGCGCCAACGATGGTCTGCAGGATCGGCAGGCGGGATACAGAGCTCATGCCACGAGGCGTCAAAACTATAAGCATGGCAACCGCGGATACAGTTCCAGCTTCGGCAGCAAGGACCAGTTCAAAGCGGCGTACCGCCAAGCCTACATCCAGGGGTACGAAAAGGGCTATAACGGCCAGGGCTCGAGCCAGGAATCTGACAACCGGTAATCCGGCCGAACCTTTCGGGATTAATGCGACGAGGGCTTAATGGGGACAGGCATCCTACCCCATGTGCAGTTGGATGACACGAACAGTAGATGATTAGAACAGTAAAGGAGAGCTCGATGACAAAAATTTGGCTGTTAGTTATGTTTGTTATGGCGTTTACCTGGAGCTCTTGGGCGGCGGACGCGGCAAAGGAACTTGATGCTGCTGCGCAAGTAGTACAGAGCATGACGTCTTCGAATCAAATTCCGGCCCCCCTGCTTGGTGAAGTCAAGTGTATCGCGGTGATCCCCGGGTTAACCAAAGCCGGATTTATCGTCGGTGGTCTGCACGGCAATGGCGTAGTAAGCTGCCGGACTAATGCGGGCTGGAGCGCGCCAGCGTTCATCACCATCAGCGGTGGCAGCGTAGGTCTGCAGGCCGGGGGCGAACATCAGGACATCATTCTGTTGATGAACAATCAGGGAGAACAAGAACTTAGAAATGGCCATTGGGATCTTGGGGCTGAAGCTGTTGCCGCAGGCCCAACTGGTAGCAGTGCGGGAGTAAGCCAGAACACCGGCTGGACGGCGCCCGTCCTATCTTATGTACATTCCAGTGGAGCCTACGCAGGTGCGAATCTCGGGGGCTCGAAAATAACCGTTGATCAGGACACCATGCATAACATCTATGGCCAAAGCGCTACATTTCAGGCCATCCTGGATGGCCAAGTGCAGCCGCCAGCATCCACGCAGCAGTTCCTGGCTGCTTTGCGGCAGGTGTCTGGCAAGTGATCAATGATTGAGGCCCTTCCCGCTCCCACGAGTCGAAAGAGCCTCAAGCCTGGCGCGACTTGTCGGTTCAACATGAAGACGGTCTAGCGCAGAGCGTTGGTGGCGTAACAAACAGGGAGCCAGTTCGCTCCACTGTTTGTTGCCACACCATTTAGATGGGTGAGCAGTGAAGAACTGTCGGCATTGACGGGTAACGTAGCGGTGCCATCCGCGGCAAACGGGTTTATTGAGGCCGTCCGTGGTGCACAAGCGGAGCCGTGGGTCAAGCGACGCGAAACCTGAGACCAAGGCTGACGCCAAAGCTGACGCGGAAGCCGGGACCAGACGGACAAGCGGTGAGTTGAGGTGCCGTTGCTCGTTCATTCAGAGGTACTCTTGAATCTTCGAACGGCGGCACAGGCTACTCCTCCGGCTTCTCATTCGGTCGTCCGAACCGTTGTCATTTTAAGCGGACGAAATTAACATTCGGGTACAACCTGGGGGTATTTTATGAACAAGTTTCTCAGATCACTGCTCAAGGTCGGACTACATCTCCTTACGCAGTCGGACCGAGCGACAGCAGACATACGGGACCGAGTCAAAGATCGGGTTGAAGACCTCACCGATCGGACACGGCAGGCGATGCGCGGTCCACAGAACCATACGGCTCGCAAGGCGATTAGCTTTGCTGCGGGACTCGGCCTCGGAATTGGCGTTGGACTGCTGTTTGCACCCGCGAGGGGAGAAGAGACTCGCAGTTCCATAGCCGAGAAAGTTCACGGCGTGGAGGGCAGAGTTCGGGGACGTTTCCCCGCAGCGGTAGAAAGGGCTCCGACCGGTACGGACCGCGACTGAAGGCGATTCTGACACTGGTTCGTAGTATGCGCGCATGGCGAGAGGATTTCCCCTTCCGCCCCGAAGCGAGCCCTTAATTATCTTCAGAAGCGAACAATTGTGAACATCACGCCATCCATCCCACGGCGTACTATTTCTGTGGATAAGGGCACATGGGTCGCGGCTGGAGCTGATGGCGGCTGACCCGACTGACTACGCGTCGGATGGTCGGCACCTCCACTCCTGATCCATTGCCGAGGAGCTATCATCATGATCAAGCGTTCGGCCGCCAAGCCAAATAATTCTCCCGATCCGCCGCTCGCCCACCCACGAACACCACCTGAGACTGAGCACCTCAAGAAGCCCCCGTTGGCTGAACCTCTATATCAGCCGTACTCCAAGGAGCCAGCGCTCCCTGGTCCGCGATATGAGCCTTACAAGGACATTTAGCCCATGGACGAACCAACGGTAGTGGTGTCTCCCGAAACGAGATACATCTGTGGTATCAACATGGCTTTTCACAAGCGGCCATTGTTAAGCTGTGGGTACCTTGACTTTGGCCGCAATCCCACATATCGGCTGAAAATGAGCCTCTACCGTAAGCAATGATTTAAGCTCCACCACTAACCCAATCCTTCGGCAGTTTGACAATGGGTGCACATAAGCTTAGGATCGTAATTGAGCAAGCTACCTCTTCTTACTCTTTCAGGTTTCCTGAACTAAGTCAGCCCATCTGAAGTTTTTCCTCTTAGCTTCCCTCTGAAGGAGGCACTGCTATGACACTATTGACCCGCTGGGATCCGTTCCGAGAGTTTTCCACCATGCAAGAACGCATGAACCGTATGAATCGTCTTTTCCGTGAGTCGTATAGCCCCGAAGGTCCGGAGGAAGCGTTGACCACCACCAGCTTCGCACCGCCGGTGGATATCTACGAAGACGAGCACAACATCACTCTGAGGATGGAGATCCCGGGCATCGACGAA
>DASSIO010000293.1:0-5433 GCA_035691825.1 Terriglobales bacterium
TCGTCGAACGCTAGAGTAGATCTCCAGAGTTCCGAGGAGTTGGTCTTTCTCGCCAACGATGCCTTCGGAACAAAAAGAAAACAAACCGAAAAGTGCCGCGTTCGCAGCAATTGCACCTAGCTCGCTTACACTATCATTCGGCAGGGAAATCAGCGAAACGACGTTGCCAATCTGACAATCAAGAGCAATGCAGATTCCATTCAGCACTCCCGGAAGCGGCGCACGACTGGAGATCTGCTGAAGAAGCTGCTCTTCCGCACTCAAAAAATATTGGAGCTTCTCGTCACATTTGCGGTCAGTTGCTTGCTTTTGTGACTTGTCGCGCGAGCCGAAACCGTATCCTTGCATGGGAGCTCCCCCTTATCGGACGTTATTCAGATCAGTCAGACTTTGCCCTCGCGCTGCCAAGGTGTGGGAGCGCTAGATTCATTCCGCGCTCCCTCCACCAATTCGTGCGAGCCTCTTTATTCCTCACGTAACTTTCCGGTCAGCGTCCGTCCTGATCATGATCGGGATGCCTGTGACGCCAATTCCAGTAGGCCCGTTGTTCTTTCACTCTTATTTCAACAAAAGGCCGGTACTCTCTGTGCCGCTCCCCGAGGTACATACGGTAGGAACGGTCTTCGCTCTCATTCCAATTGTGATAATCCTTGTGGTCGCGATCGTAAACCCTGTTGTGGTCCTTATCGTCCCGATGATGTTCTTCCTGCCGTCCATTGTCTTGCGTCCTGGCAGCGGCGCTAACCGCCGTAGGCGCTGCAAGTGCTGCGGTAAGAAAAAAGGAACTGAGAAAATATTGATATCCACGATGCATTTCTTCTTCCTCCTGGCTCCAGATTTCCCGTTCGGAATCTTCGGCATGCGAAGAGTATTCACTGGCATCCAGGGGAAAGATGTTCGATACCGCACACCGCCCTCCACTAGGCAAATTCACTCTCGAATTCTAGAACTTTCAGAAATCACAACTTCAGAGTGTGATTTGGAGGTGTTAACGACCTTGAAGACTCTCGGCCGCTTGTCTTTCATCGCATAAAGGGCCCTGTCCGCTGCGTAGAGCAGGGTTCCGATCGTTTCGGCGTCTTTCGGATGACTGGCAATTCCCACGCTCACCGAAAGTGCCGGCTTTTCAGCTTCTTCCCCAAGAAGTTCACAAATCCGGTGTGCCACCAAAGTGGCCGCCGCTATGCCAGTCTCCGGCAGCACTAGCGCAAACTCGTCACCTCCATGCCGTGCGACTGTATCGATAGATCGGCAGCAATCTCTCAAGATTTCTGCAAGCCGACAAAGCGCCCGGTCGCCTGCCAGATGGCCAAATTCATCGTTAATCGCTTTCAATCCATCGAGGTCCAGCAACACAAGGGAAAACTCTCGGCCCGTTCGGTTGGATCGGCAGATCTCCGCGTGTAGTACCTCGAAAAGGCGGCGATGATTGGCTAAACCGGTCAGCGAATCGCTCGATGCCTGGTGGCGCAGTTGATCTTCAATCGTCCGCTGTTCTGTGACATCAACAACGATGATTTCATAGCCAGCAAAGTTTCCATTGTCGTCGTAGACTCCGCGGCCACTCAGCCTGGCTCTGAGGGTCGTTCCGTCCTTCCGCTTCTTTTCTATTTCGACTGGTTCGATTCCCTTCGCCTCAGGTAAGAGTTTCGCCCATGAGGAGCCATTATCGAAGTCAAACAGCAGCTCGGTGGGAAGATTTGCGGCTAGTAGCTCTTCCTTGCTTGCGTAACCAAGCATAGTTAACAAAGCCTGATTCACGTCGATCGTTACGCCTTCCGCATTACAACGATATATTCCGTAAGCCGGATTATCTACCAGCGCGCGATACAGCGATTGTGAGTGACGGAGGGCTCTTCGCGCCTCTTCCAACTCATCCCGCAGTTCTCTTTCGTTCAGCGCTTGGCGGACTGCCAAGGGCAATTGAGCGAGGCGGTCTCTTTCAACATAATCGAAAGCGCCAACAGCAGCTAATTGCTCGATGGATTCGCTTCCCTTTGCGCTAGCCACGAACAACAGGGGGATCTCCTTCAGCTTTTGGTGCAGCACTTGCAGTGCCTGGGATCCTTTCACTCCCGGACAGGGGTATTCTGCAACCACCACATCGTATGATTGGGAGTGAAGCCGTTCGCCACCCTGCGCGAAATTCAAAACAAAATCTGCGGTCACAGTGAACTGTGCCTTTTTCAACTCTTCCAGGCAGTTCTCTATTATTTCCGCATCGCGGTGGACGAAAAGAACGCGGAGCGGCCGGCGTCTGTGAGAACCCGTACTTTCCGTTCGGATACTCGCCAGATCAGACTGTAAATCGTTCTGAACCAGATTTGACATAGAAGCACACCTTGACTACCGAGAGCCTCCATAGAAGCGGCTAGAAGGTAGGCCCTTCTTCTTCAAAGTAGGCTGTCGACGACGGGCCGTCTGCCCCTTTTTGTACACCCCCAGTTGAGGCTCATCTAAAGAAACTCGAAAGCATAGACCTGGAAAACGCTTGCTCCCTTGTGGGTCAACGTTTGGGGGCATTGCGCGCCTCTGTTCAAAACGGGACAGAGAGTTGGCTTCTCCCTGACACACAATGGGTTCGCCCTAAAGGGCCAATGCCACATCAGGAGATTCTCAATGTTGAGTTGTCCGTTCTGCCATAGTGAACGAATCCATAAATCACGACGTCACGGCCTGCTGGAAAGAGGATTCATGGCCATGATCTTCCTCAGGCCCTATCGCTGCCTCAAATGTGACTCGCGATTTTTCCACTGGACATTCTCCTCAAACACCCAAGCCTCCCGGCAGGAGACCGCTCGCTAACCGCCTGCTCTCTTCGAAAAAGAATTTTCCGCGAAATGATTTTGCCCAAGCCATTCTACAAGCACCTCTCTGCTGCTTTACTCGTAGGATTGGCTTTGCGCCTCTTTTTTCTTTGGCGCTTCCCATTCGCTTCTGGTGACACTCCGTACTATGAAGAGCTCGCTCGCAATTGGCTCTATCACGGGGTCTACGGTTTTATTTCAAATGGACTTCTGTCTGCTTCCGCCGAGCGTATGCCGGGTTATCCCGCATTTCTAGCGATTATCTATTCCCTGGCAGGCCCTGGAAGAACCGCCGTCCTTGTCGTGCAAGCGTTCCTCGATCTAGCGACATGTGTTCTAGTTGCATGCATCGCAGCCCGGCTTGCGGCCGGAGCCAGCGAACCCATCCGTACCCGAATCACCATCACAGCGCTTTGGCTCGCGGTGCTTTGTCCTTTCACGGCCAACTACGTCGCTGTGCTTCTCACGGAAGTTCTCGCCACATTTCTGACCACGATCGCGATTCTTCTTTTTCTGACTCCCTCTGCGTTTGATCTCGATCTCATTCGAGCAAGGTCCGACCTTCTGCGCTCCGTTCGGACTTGGTTTCTGGCTGGCCTTGTGGTCGGCCTCGGCACGCTCGTTCGGCCAGAGACGCCACTCCTCCTCGTCGCTGTCCTGCTGGTCTACGCGCTTCGTTGGTGGCGGCCGGCGAATTGGGAAAAGCTTGCGGTAGCTGGTCTCTGGGTGGCACTCGGCGTGTTGGTGCCGCTAGCTCCCTGGGCCGCCCGCAATGCCCGCGTTCTCGGACGAGTCCAGTTCCTCGCTCCGCGCTATGCCGAGACTTTCGGCGATGTCATGCCTACCGGTTTTTACGCATGGACACAGACTTGGATGTTTCGTTCCCGTGACGCTTATCTTTTCGCTTGGAAGTTGCCTGCTGACCCCATCGCGCTCAGCGATGTCCCCGCCTACGCCTTCGATTCGCCCGACGAACGCCTTCGCGTCGCTTCTCTTCTTGAACTTTACAATCGTCAGCGCGGCCTGGCTCTCCAATCCGATTTGGCTTTCGCCAACTTGGCGCGCGAACGCACTCTTCGTCATCCAATCCGCAGTTACCTCTGGATTCCCGTCGAACGCGCTGGCGCGATGTGGTTCACTCCTAGAATCGCCCTCCTTCCTTACTCGGGACAAATTTGGCCGCTGACCAAGGCTTGGCATGAAAATCCCGCAGCCTTCGATATCACCATCGCGTTCACCCTTCTGAATTTTCTATACGCCGGTCTGGCACTGTTCGGCGCTCTTCGGTGGCGCCAGAGCCCCGGAATCGCCCTAATCGTAGCCTTCATCGTAATTCGCACCGCGTACCTGACGCAGCTACAAACCTGCGAGCCCCGCTACGTCTTGGTGTGTTTCCCCGCGTTGCTGGCTCTAGCCGCGCAGTCGTGGCGGACTCGTCGCTCAAACCCCGCTCATGCTTCTATCACCGCCACGCCAACTGTTCACCTCGCGCCAGTCCTGCAGCCTTCCGTGAATAACGAAGCACCGTAGAAACAAGTTTAGGGCTTTGCCAACCAACAATAGACGCACGAACCTTCCAAAATCGCTCGCTAGAATCCGCTTCGCCGCGCACACGGCTGCGCCTGCGGGACCCTCGCCCCAAAAAGGGAACCGGTTCTCGTTTGTAGCTCTTGATCGGAAAGTCGGTTTTTGGTCGTCTACCCCTTGCAATTGTCCATGGGGCAGCCTATCTGTACCGACCCTGGCTAACGAGAAGAAAAGCCAATTTAATTTCGCTAGCAAATTCCTAGCAAATAGAAGCTTGGTGGATGGCGACACCAAACAAACCGAACAGCTGCCTCGGGGCTTACGTCGTCAAGACTTTCAAGGGCGAGCCCTTCCGGGCGTCCGTGCCAGCGCCATTGCCGCCAGACCCGTCGCCGATCTTTTAACCGCTCTTGCCGTTGCTTATACGGGCAAACCAAGCACTCGGACGCCAGGACGGACTCGGTTCCTTTCTGCCCGACCCCCGCTATTCATCTACCTCTACGTTCGGAAAGAAGCAGTCTCCGTTCTATCCGTTCTGGGCGGAAACCCATGCGAGCCCAACCACTTAGTGTTCGCTACGCAATCGGCAATAACCGCTGTGCCGGCGAAACTTTATGCAGCGTTATGTGCGACCGACTTGCGAGAAACTCAGCTTGCCACGGATCACGTGGCACGGCTTGCTTCACTTCCGCACCACGTTGTTGGACGCGGTAGGAGCACCACTCAGCACCGTGCAAGCGCTGCTCGGTCACTCTTCGCCGGAAGTCACGAGACAGATTTATCTGCACGCGATTCCAGCGGAACAACGCCGAGCGGTTGAGGGAGTGGAGAAGCTTTTAGTTGGACCCAAATGGACCCAAGTTGAGGAAGTCGCGCAACGACCCAATTAGTATGTGATTGATTTGCGGGCATGAGCGGCCTGAGACATAGGTGACGGATTGTACCGGACACATAGGTAACACTTTTTCCCTATAGAGGGAGGGAGTGATGCCTTGGAAGGAGTGTTCGGTTATGGATGAACGGGTTCGTTTTGTAGGGCGCTTGCTGGATGGGGAGAAGATGGCCGCGCTGTGTCGCGAGTTCGCCATCTCGCGCAAAA
>DASSIO010000294.1:0-3616 GCA_035691825.1 Terriglobales bacterium
ATGGCGAAGCCACAACCCTGCGCGACGCCATCCTGCGCCACGCCGGCGAAGCCGAAGAGGTCACGCGCCGCTTCGGCAAGCTGAAGCCCAAGGACCAGGAAGCCCTGCTGCAGTTCCTGCGCTCGCTGTAGAAGCTACTCAACACCTTGCGCGTCAGGAATGCATTCTTCGCGTTGCCCGTTATCCAGACACCGAGGGCTGCCTATCGTACGAGGGCACGTCTGCGTGAAAACCGTCATCTGGGCTATATAGTTGCAACGCTGGGCCCACGTGCGTGATACGTCCAACCACTTGGCTCATTTCCGAAAGCGTCTCAAGCTTGAAAGCCAAGTACGGTGTGCGAGCGCAACTCCTTTCGACTCACTGTGGCGACGGCAAACGATGATACGTTTCAGTCGCCGTGGCAGGAAGAGGATAGTCGGCCGTGTCCTTTAACGGTATTTTGTCACTCGTCCAGAAGTACCCTCCTGCAAAAACGTCGACCAGTTCGAGCGTGTTACAGTTCACAAGGTTACCGCTTTGCTGGATTGCCCAAATGTTCAGATTGGAGACGTTCGGCGGCACAAGCCTGTTGTCCATGTTCAGGATGCTCATTGCCTTCAATGTAAGCTTCCGGTCTTTCCTTACCATCACGCCCGTATACTTCGTATTGTAGGGAAAATTGTACAAATCCAATGTGTACACAGGATCATAAATAACAGCGTAACGGTTGTCGCCCGCCGGAATAATTGTAAGTTGATATTTGAAATCACTCCCGCCGTACCACGTTCCTGCCAAGTTGCAGTCGTCTCGGGTCCCTTGTCCGGTTGCAGGCAGAGCGCCAGCGAACATCACTAGTGCGACCCACAACAGAGTTTGGTTTCGCATACGCTTCTCCTTCCTTGACTCGCAGCTTTCTACTGCTGTTTCCAATGCCAATTTTGCCTCTCGCTTTTCTGGTAGGAAACCGACCTGAGCTTAAATCGGAATCAAATTTGTGATACCACGCAAGTACCTGATCCTGTGCGTGTTATCACAGAAAAGCAAGTTCTGACGGCGTACACTGTAAGCCGCGAAGGTTGCGCCATGCCCACGATTCCTGCAGCAGACGAAGGGGAAAACAAGACGGTCCGCTTTGGACATTTTACGGTTGATCTTGATGCCGGTCGGTTGGTCAAACATGGAATCAGGATCAGCCTCCGCGAGCAGTCGTTTCAGGTACTAATGTTGCTACTGAAATCTCCAGGACAGATCGTCACTCGAGATGAGTTGCGACAAAAGCTCTGGCGTGACGAGGTATTCGTTGATTTCGACAAAAGTCTCAACACCGCAGTAGCTCGACTACGCCAGGCGCTAGGAGATTCAGCAGATCATCCGCGGTTCATCGAGACGCTGCCGAAACGTGGGTACCGCTTTTTAGCTCCTGTCTCCGCACCACTCGAAGCAAAACCGGCATCACCTCACAGAGCCCGACTCTTAGTGCTGCCGTTTATCAATCTGAGCGGTGATCCGGCCCAGGACTACTTCTGCGATGCCATCACGGATGAGGTCATTACCGAGCTCGCCGCCATCGCACCTGAAGATCTCGCGGTAATTGCCCGTACTACCGCCATGCACTACAGGGGTAGCCACAAGGATGTGGGCCGCATCGGACGTGAACTAGCACTTGACTATGTTCTCGAAGGTGGCGTCCGCAGTTCGACCGCCCGCGTTGGCATTAACGTCCAGCTCATCCAGGTCGGTGATCAGGCGCACGTATTCGCCAAGAAATACGAATCTGGGCTGCACGACATCTTCGACGTGCAAACGGCCATTGCGCAAGCCATCGCCGCGCGCATCGGCGTGAATCTCCCGGTGGACAGCGCTGAGGCACGTCCGTCCGGTTCGCGCGCCCCTAGAAAGTTGACAGATGACCTCGTTGCCTACGATGCATATATCCGCGGCCGTTCCTTGCTCGGTTCATGGACTGCAGAGGGTCTGACTAAGGCAAAGCAATTTTTTGAGAACGCAATCGCCCACGACGAGCAGTTCGCGCTGGCCCACGACGGGCTTGCCGAAGCCTACGCATGGCTAGGTTTCAACGGTTTTATGCGGCCAAAGGACGGGTTTTCGGCAGCTGTTTTCTCTGCTCTCCGGGCGATCGAAATCGACCCGGGCCTAGCCCAAACACACGCTCTGCTCGGCATGCTTCGTTCGCAACTTGATTACAACTGGGTCGCGGTCGATCGCGAGATGGCCCTAGCTCTTCAACTGGACCCCGCGTCTCCCGTGGTTCGCTTTCGCTATGCAGCTAGCGGATTGCTCCCCCACGGGCGCATGGAGGAAGCTATCGCGGAAGTTCAACGTGCCCTCGAATCCGATCCATTGTCCCTTTTTATGCGTGCTTGGCTGGCCCAGTACTTCATTCTCCTGCGCCAATATGACCGCACTATCGAAGAATGCCAGAAAATGATTATCCTTGACCCCACCTATTTCTTCAGTTATCTCGCGCTAGGTGAGGTTTTTTGCGAGCGAGGATTATATTGCGAAGCTATTTCTCAGTTACGCAAGGCTGCGGACCTGTCCGGCAATGCGCCGCTCGTTTTGGGATACCTCGGCATGTCCTTGGCCAAAAGCGGTGAGCAAGCCGCGGCCCGCGCGATGCTGGCTGGGCTTTATGACGCGGCGGGGCACTTGTATATACCACCGACTAGCCTTGGCACGATCCACCTTGGCCTCGACGAGATCGATCAGGTGTTCACGTGCCTGGACCACGCCATCGATGATCGTGATCCCATCATTGTTCCTATCAAGACCGACCCCATCCTTGATCCGCTTCGCTCCGACCGGCGCTTTATCGCGCTGCTACGCAAAATGAACCTGGAATCGTGAGCTGCGTCTGTCCCGACGTCGATACCCTGTCGCTCATCCACATCAGGTGCCGAAAACCACTTACCCGAATGGGTTCGCTGACATCGTCAGTGCGCCGCATCCGCGCATTCGATCTAAGCGGACGCACTTGCACCATGTCGGCGCTGGCGGGCGGTTGGTCGGCGACCCGGAAGTTATTGGCAAAGGGACCGGTGCACGAACAAATTTACGAGATACGTTCTAGCCACACTTATCTTCAGCGTGTCCAGCAACTTCGACGCGGCTGGCACCTCTAGGCTATTACCGGAACAGCGGCAGCGGGGTAACATTACTCAACTCACATTCCAACAGCTACGGGGCGCACATTGTTACTCTGGGTAGCAGTTATCGTGCTGGCGGTATTCTGGCTGATCTCCATCTGGCTGCATCTGACCGGCGGCTTCGTGACCTTCGGCCTGGGCGTGTGCCTGCTGATCACCATTGTGGTGCGTCTGTGGCTGCCCCGCCGGCGGCGGCAGGCTGAGCGCCGCAGCTAGGCCCGCCCGAGGAATGCCCGGATTTCTCGGCCCTTATCCCAGAAACGCCTGAAATCGTCCCCTCGGACGGGGTTGCTGGCCAGTTTTTCCGGCGTGAAAAGCCGATTTTTCGGTCAAGCCGCAATCGGCAGTTTTTATACCTTTTCTATCAAAATTACTCTGCCTGCGGGCCAGGGTTGCCCACCGCCCCAAAGAATGCGCTACAATTTATTGTAATTGAGCAACTTAGAAACGCCCTCGCGGCGGCAGTT
>DASSIO010000295.1:0-5795 GCA_035691825.1 Terriglobales bacterium
AAGCTGAGGTTGCGCAGCACAAGCAGCTGGGACGCGAGCTGCAGAAACTGGATCATATGGCGGCGCAGTGTTTGATTAGGATTTGTTTCTCTTACGAGGACCGGAAGCGATGTGCTCACCTTGTGGACGATGTTATGACCCTTTCCGACTCTATGAATCTACTAATGACTGGCTGCGAATACATCGTCGCAGACGGACTTCGACAGCAACCTACACAAGTCATAATTCATATTCACCGCAGACGCGATGTGCCCGAAGAACGCTCTAAGGTGAACGAGGAGGGGATCGCCTTGGAGCCAAATTGTACCTTGCTGCTGCAGGTGAGTTCTGTGCGTCTACTTATAAGTTGGGTTATGTGCTTGGTGAGCGCAGCCAAGGCTTCACCCGGCTGCTCGATGCCTCTGCTCAAGGCTCTCAGGAAACTGATGAACGCGTTAGTGCGACAGCAAGGCCATTTCGCGAAAATAGGTGCGGCGCAAACCATGGTCTCGGTGGTGGTAGACGACGAGGCATCATCGTCGTCAGCCTGCTCATGAGGCGCGCTCACTCTGAGCGCCGTCAGGGGCAAGACGAGAGGTAAGCAAAGATGTCCTTGATAGACAACGAAAATAGAATAAGAAAACTAGAACAGCTGTGTGCCGCTGTCGACAGCCGCTGCAACTGCCGGGAAGACGATGAGGAAACCTTCTATCACAATATTCCTGATCTCGAGAAAATCATTGCCGTCCGGTGTCCGGTGCATGGCAGGCGTGTTCTCGAACGGGTTTCTTGGGTGCCGAGCGGGATGCCCCTAAGGGCGGAAGACCGGCATCTTTGCCTGTGTCCCCCATGTCCGGCCCGTGAATGGTTTGAGGGGAGGCGCGGACCGCTGACGGAGGAAGAACAGGAGCGAGAATGTCACAGCTGGGAGGAGCAGCTGAGTGAGCAAGGCATTGCCAGCTTTCATCAGGATCAGATCAAGGTCAAAAGAGTGCTGCAGCACTAGCAACGGGAGGGGAGGATGCAACATGTCTCAGTGCCAGTCAAAGACAAACAAGGGGACACCCTGTAGGGCACCTGCAACCGTGGGCGGACTGTGCTTTTTTCATGCTAACCCGAAAGAGGCTCGTGAGTTGGGACGTATCGGCGGGCGACAGAATCGGGGGAAACAAACGCAGGATCTGTCTCCTACCCAGACCATGACCATCGCCCAGGTGAACGAAGGATTGGCCAACACGATCCGCGGCGTACACTCGAAAAGGATTTCTGCCCGTGCAGGCAGCGCGCTGGCCCAGTTGTACGCCGTGCTGCTCCGGGCGATACCGGTCGCGGATCACGACGCGCGCATTACCAGGCTGGAGGAATTGACGGCGGAGCAGGCAACTGCCGACGCTTTGGATACTGGGCCCGGGGTTAACCCGCCGAGCGGAAGAGCCACGCAAGCAGGCCCTGAAATCAGGGAGGCAGACCGCAACTCGCCTTGCGGTAGGGCCGACGAGCAGGTGCTGGAGCAATCAGTCGCCGCGGCTTCGGCTGGTGAGCTACCCGCCGACCCGCATAACGGCAGTGCCGCGCCGGAAGGAACTGAGCCCGACCAACCGCGCGTCAGCCAACTGGAAGAGGTGGAGGAACGGCCAGTCGCCGCTTCCGATCCCGGCACGGAAGGAAGTCGGTGAAAGGGATCGGTAGGTGTTCGCGAGGAGGCCGAAACTTTGGAATCAATGGGGCAAGCCACTGTGGCTCAGAATGGGAGAAGAACCCGATTAAATAGGCTTTCGTGGCTTTAAGCCATGTATCTTACATTCAGCGTATAAGCCATATGTGTAAGGAGGGGCACCAGCGATGATGTTCAGCGCATGAACTGCAAGTTATGTACGCCGCTGAGGAGCGACGCACCCATTCCCAGAGTTTGTGGTAACCACCAGGTTTTTCGCAACAGTGGATGTGAGCTCTGCATCATCCTGCGAGAGATTAAGTCAAAAGCCGTGGGAACCACCTGCAGGGCAGGATACACAGCAGCTGACCGGGAAAATGGCCTGACGAGCGGATTGAGCTCCCGGGTGTAGCCAGTGGCTAGGGATCTCCGGGTCGTCCAGGCGTCGAAGATGGCGGCCGCGTGTTCACCCACTGCCAGACCGATCCAGATTTTCCGGCTCGGAACTTTGATCGCTGTTTTGGGTTGCGGTAGGCTCGCTACGGTTCCGCGCGTGGCGGGAGCTGCGCTCTCGACGGGAGGGAGGACTGGTGGCGTGGTTAATGGGACAACTCTGATCCGGAGCACTTGCAGTTCTGCCAGGCCGATTTCCGGTCTTGGGTTCTCAGCAGTCGTAGTCGCGCTCGGTTCACTTGGAATGGAACGTAGGTTGGGGGTGGGATAGGGTCGCAGTGTAGGACCCGAGAGGACCAACGCCACCAATACCAGTAGCATGCTCCCCTGCTGCTGCAACCTTACTGCCGTGAATGCACCAAATGTCGATTTGTTTATGCTACTGAAAACAGGCCGCCTACAGATATGTGCCCCTTGCCAGGCACCATTTGCAGATGCAAAAACTTGCAGCTACTAGAGGACGTAGAAACGCGGAGATCACCTGCGGGTACCCTCGGAAGGGAGAAACAGGCCCGGCGGGCACGCTCGGGCTAGGTGGGTTGCAGATTACCTCTTTCAGGTGCCGGATCAGGGTATGACGGCCGTCACTTGATTTGAATATGCGCTCTCATTGCCAGCGCTATCCACTGCCGTCACAACATAGTAATACGTCTGACCGGACTGAACACCCGAGTCGGTGTAAGTCGTAGTCGCATCCAAGGCGGAATTCAGGGCCGTGTACGGGCCCCCAGACCGCGTGCCCCGGTAGATCTTGTAGCCCGCCACGGTCGAGGTGCTGGCGTTCCAGGAAAGATCGACTGTGTGTTGTACGGCGGTCTGTCCCGTTCCGCCAAGAGACACGACAGCCGGCGAATTGGTGGCATTGCTCACGAAGGATGCGGAGCCGCTAACTGTGCCGCTGCTCTGCGGAGTAAAACTGATACTGACCTGTTGAGAATGTCCGGCGGCAATGGTGACAGGAAAAACGGGAGCTGTGACATTAAACCCCGCCCCCGTTGCACTAGAGGAGAAGACGGTGACGCTCGAGTTTCCGGTATTTGTGAGCGTGGCGTTCTGACTGCCACTGCTTCCGACCGTGACATTGCCAAAGGAAAGGCTCGTGGGCGAGATGCTCACCGTATAGGTCGTTATCGTCGTGCCGGTACCGGATATCGTCAAGGGTAAAAGGCTGTTTGCGGCATTGCTTGTGATGCCGAGGCTGCCTGTATAGGTTCCGGCGGCGGTGGGCGCGAAGGTGATGGTCAGGATTTGGGATTGACCAGCCGCGATGGTGACCGGAGGGACAGGACCGCTTTCAGTGAACCCATTGCCGCTCATCGTGACCTGAGATATGGTGAGCACCGTCCCGCCCGTGTTGCTGACGGTCACCGGCTGAGTCGCGGTCGTATTGACCGGAACGCTGCCAAATGAAATCGAGCCGGGTGAAACCGAGATCTGGGGCGGGGTAGCCGGAGCCGTTCCCGTACCGCTCAGGGAAACCACAGTGGGCGAGTTTGTGGCGTTACTGACGAAGGATACCGACCCGGTGGTGGTGCCACTGGTCTGCGGCGCAAAGCGAATGCTGACTTGCTGGCTTTGTCCCGCGGCGATCGTCACAGGCAAAGTAGGAGTGCCCACGCTAAAGCCAGATCCGGTGAGATTGGCAGAAGAGACGGTGACCGCGGAGTTTCCGGTATTGGTCAGGGTTACATTCTGAGTTGCACTACTGCCGACAACTACGCTGCCGAATGACAGGCTTGAGGGTGTGACGCTCAGACTCAACGTGGATACGGTCGTGGCAGTCCCCGATAGGGCGACCGGCCCGATGGTGTTGGCCGCATCGCTCTCTATTAGTAGAGTTCCGGTGTAAGTCCCCGCAGCAAGGGGGGCGAAGTTAACGGCTAAGGTTTGCGATTGGCCGGCTGCAACAGTGAAGGGAGGGACAGGACCACTTTCAGCAAAAGAAGGCCCGGTCACGGAGACATTTGACACGCTGAGTGGTGAGCCGCCGGTGTTGCTCACGCTCACGTAGTGCGTTGCGGTTGAGGCGGCAGGAATGCTGCCGAACGAAACACTCGCAGGCGAGATTGTGATCTGAGATGGAGTGGGTGCGGAACTGGAAGATTGTCCCGTACCGCTGAGTGCTAGGGTGGCCATCGTCTGCGGGTTCAGATTACTACTAACGGAAACGCTTCCATTCACTGCACCACTGCTGATTGGCTTGAACACCACGGCAAACTTCGTAGCGCTCGCAGGGTCTAGCGTCAAGGGAAGGGACAAACCTTCGATAGTGAATTCCGGACCGTTGACATTTGCTGACACAATGGTTACTGAGACTTGCCCTGTATTGGAGAGCGTGACGGTTTGTCTAGTACTTGTTCCCGCCGGAATTTTCCCGAATGCCACTGAGGAAGGCGTGAATGAGACCGAGTCGTTATTGGCGGCCGCACCAACCACACCACAAGACGACAGAAGAGATGCCGCGTACAGCGCGATAAAAAGCAGCAGATAACTGGGGCAGCGCGGTGCCTTATGGTTCACAGGGTAACCCCCAGCCGACTACGAAATACATAACCTCTGGAAGAGAACGACCTAGCCTAGGATGAGGACCCAAAAGGAGAACAACAAGGTGACGAAAGGGCACTTCTCCGCGAGCACGTACATTGTACGCAAGGCTCTGAATTCCAGCCACTTGGCAGGGAACCTGCGACAACAAAATTCCGTGGTTGATTCGCATACTGCGCACTCAAACTGCCGTCACGCAATTGAGAAAATGCTAAACTGAAGCAACAGGCAGGCCCGATTGAGGAGCTATGAGCGAGGGGGACTGATCCTGACGAGCACGGCGCGGGCGAGCGGTACCCCGCGGCGATTCGAGTGACAAGCCAGATTCCCACGCCGCAGGAGTCGTCAAGGTAGCCGTGAGGATGTCGTCAGGGGGACCGGAGCTCTCGAGCGGAAATTGCCAGAAAAGCTGACAAACAAAGCCCAGCAAGTCGCTTGTTTTCAGTGTATTGTCCGGTATCTGACCCAAGCCACAATGCCGATGCTCATTTCCGTTGGACCTATATGCCAAGGGCGGTTCCCGCAAACCCGTTGATCTGGCTACCGACTCGGGAGGGAAGAAATAACAACAGTTTTGGGACGCTAAGCAGGAACCTTGGAATTGCAGAGATTGAATTTGAGAACCCAAACCTGTTTCGCCTCTAGTTCGCCCTTGCACAGCCTGCCCAGATTCACAAGCGTTCACCGGCTGACTTGGCAGCGTTGCGGCACCGATGGCCGCGTGCACGTCAACCTCGCTCTGGCTTTCGGCCCGCGCCCTGCCTCGTCCGCCATTCCGCGCCGCGCGCGCGGCTGCAGGCGTTGCAGACATCGAGATCGGCAGCCAGCTCCGCGCGCACGAACTGTAGGTCAATTTCAACGCAAAGCAAATACCGCGTGTCCGACCGAGATTCCACTGATACGGATATCCACCTGGTATGTGCCCACCCGCAGGGAAGATGCCGTGAGATTGTAGACGTAATGGCAGAAGTTAAATCGGAAGTTCGAGCCACTATTGGCCGGCAACGAGGAGGTACGCTCATCCACTGGCGCGTGCACCTCGCCAGTTCTGGTTATCGCTATGGTGGCAGGTAATAAGGAGCAGGTAGACAGGTTGTAGCGCGTAAGAGCGAAGTCTATCGGAACCACTCCTCTTTTGGCAGAGAAGACGCTAGTACCATCAGAC
>DASSIO010000296.1:0-58124 GCA_035691825.1 Terriglobales bacterium
GAATAGATATAGCCGGCATGAGGAACCACGCACCCTAAAGCTGGCCGAGGCGCAGCCTCAACGGCGACATAAGATTTGATCTCGTCGAGAAGCTTTTCGGGATTTCGGGGATAGAACTGGCCAGCAACAGCGGGGTGGCGAACGGTAGCGGTGGCCATGGACCCCTCCTTCAGGAAAGGTGGCGAGGGTGCCTAGCTTGTTCCGTCGAGCTTTGAAAGTGCGCGAAACACAGCCGCACTCTTTTCCAAGGATAACGCCTCAGCCCGAATCTCCGGCTTCACGTTGGTCTTTTCCAGAGCCGCTTTCAACAGCTTGGGCTGATACCGCAATTTTAAATTGTTCCAGAGGGTTTTGCGCTTCTGAGCGAAAGAAAGCTTGAGAAAATCGATGAAACGGTCTTCGTCGACCCCGAGCTTATCCATCTGCGGCGCGATGGTCAGGCGCAGGACACTGGAGTGGACTTTGGGTGGCGGCGTGAACGCGCCTGGAGGAAGCGTAAAGAGCTTTTCCACTTTGGCATGAAGCTGAGCTGTGGCGGACAAGAGACCATAGTCACTGGTTCCGGACCTGGCCACAAGGCGATCAGCAACTTCTTTCTGGACCATGATGACAATGGTGTGGAAATACCTTCGAAATTGGAATAAGCGCAAGAGGATGTCGGATGTGATGTAGTACGGCAGGTTACCCACAACCTGCGCAGGTTCCGGAACGTACTGAATTCCGGGGCGGCTGGTTCCGGGCTTAGGCCCAAAGATGGTGGCGAAGTCGATCGAAAGCACGTCACCCTCGATGACTTCGATGTTCGTGGCGGTGGCAAAGCGCATGCGCAGCTGAGCGGCTAGAACCTTGTCCAGTTCGATAGCGATGACCCGGCGTGCACGGCGGACGAGAGCACCGGTAAGGGCACCATTGCCAGGTCCGATCTCCAGAACTGTTTTGTCAGAAATTTCGCCGAGCGCATCCACAATGCGCAGAGCAGCGGAATCTTCCCGGAGGAAGTGCTGGCCCAACTTTGGTTTGCGAATGGCAGGACGAGCTTTGCTCACGGCGCTAGAGCCTTTGGGCACGTTGACCCTCTTTTTACTTGCCATTACACTCAAACTTCGCCTGCAAAACTCGCATGGCGAGTCAGTGTGTCTGAACACGGCTCTTCCATAATAACGTGGGAGTGAAGGCGAACTGAATTGGGAGGTCAAAACTGATGCACGTAGCGTTCGTCGCCTCGGAATGCGTTCCGTTCTCGAAGACCGGTGGGCTGGCTGATGTAGTCGGCGCACTTCCGCGGGCGCTGGCCGGTTTGGGCCATGAAGTCAGCGTCTATCTTCCCCGCTACAAGCAGACCAAGCTGACGGATCCGCAGACGGTGGTGCGAAGCATTACGGTTCCTTTTGATGATCGGTATCGTTTCTGTTCGGTGGTGAGCGGCGGAAGCCAGAACGGAGTGAAGTTTTACTTTATAGAATATCCGCCATACTTTGACCGCGACGCACTTTACGGAACTCCGGCCGGCGACTACTCGGACAATGCCGAGCGCTTTGCGTTATTCTCCCGCGCCGTATTGGAAGCTACAAAAGTGCTGGGCGTCCCACACCTGTTCCACTGCCATGACTGGCAGTCCGCTTTAGTTCCGGTGATGCTGCGGACGCTTTATGCCGAGGACCCGGCATTCCGGGATGTGGGTTGCACTTTCACGATCCACAACATGGGTTATCAGGGGTTGTTCCCGTCGGAAATCCTGCCACTGCTGATGCTGCCTTGGGACTTATTCACCATGAGCAAGATGGAGTTTTTCGGGCAGGTGAACTTCCTCAAGGGCGCGTTGGTGTATTCGGATTTCATTACCACCGTGAGCAGGAAGTACAGCCAGGAAATTCAGACATCGGAATACGGTTTTGGTCTGGAAGGAGTGCTGCGCGGGCGGGCAGCGACCGTGACTGGCATCCTGAATGGCGTGGATTATGACGAATGGAGTCCGGAGAAAGACAAGTTCACGGTGGCCAAGTACTCGCCCCAGGATCTCAGCGGCAAGCAGAAGTGCAAGAAAGATTTGCTTGCAGCCTTTGGGGTGACCGAAGCCAATGCGAAGCTTCCCGTAATCGGGATCGTGTCCCGCTTTGCCGCGCAGAAGGGGTTTGATCTCATCGCCAACGTAATGGACCGACTGGCACGCGAGGACATGATTGTGGTTGCGCTGGGAGCCGGTGACAAAGAATACGAGGAACTGTTTCTCCGCCTTAACCGCCAGTTTCCGCAGAAAATTGCGGTCAAGATCGCTTACAACAACGAACTCGCACACAAGATCGAGGCCGGCAGCGACATGTTTCTTATGCCGTCGAAATACGAGCCGTGCGGGCTGAATCAGATCTATAGCCTGAGGTATGGAACCGTGCCCGTCGTGCGTGCCACCGGCGGCCTGGACGATACCATCGAGCCCTGGGATGCGCGCACCGGAAAGGGAACCGGCTTCAAGTTCAGCGAGTACAGCGGCGAGGCGTTGTTGCTCACGATTCGCGCTGCCCTTCAGGCTTTCCGAGACCAAACCTCATGGCAAGCCCTGATGCGCAACGGCATGGCCAAGGACTTTTCCTGGAATGCGTCCGCCAAGGAGTATGTCCGGGTCTATGAGCGTGTGCGGCAGCTGAGGTCTGCGAACGCAGCCTGAGCTCTGGACGCAAGTAGTCGTCTCTGCTTTTCGGCAAGGCGTTTCCCGGCATCGATTCCCACGACGACTCTTCCAGCGAAGTCCTGTACGACAGCTGATAAACTTCTGCCAAAATACTCGATCGTTGGCGCCATGACTGCCTCCGCTAAAACCATCTTCCACGTCGACATGGACGCGTTCTTTGTTTCTGTGGAAGAGCTTTTTGATCCCTCACTGAAGGGCAAGGCGGTAGTCGTAGGCGGCCAGCGCCACGAACGGGGCGTGGTATCAGCCGCTTCCTACGAGGCACGGAAGTTTGGCGTGCATTCGGCCATGCCCTTGCGAACCGCAGCCAAGCTCTGCCCGCAGGCAACTTTCGTCGACGGGCATCCGGATCGCTATCGCGAGTATTCGCAGCGGGTATATACGGTGTTGAACCGGTTTTCACCGCTGGTGGAAATGGCGTCGATCGACGAGGCATATCTCGATATGACAGGCACGGAGCGATTGCACGGGCGTCCACTTCGAGCTGCGCACGCACTGCACCAGGCGATGAAGTCGGATACGCAACTCAATTGCTCGATCGGGATTGGCACATCCAGGCTGATTGCGAAGGTTTCGTCAGCGCAGGCGAAGCCGAATGGCATTCTCTGGATCGTGCCTGGAGCGGAGAGTAATTTCCTCGCGCCTCTGGAAGTGGGAGCGATTCCCGGCGTGGGGAAGGTGATGGAGCGCAATTTGCACGAGCTCGGAGTCCGCAAGGTCGGCGATCTGGGCAAGTTCGATGATGCAGAACTCGAAGAGCGATTCGGTAAATGGGGGCTCGCGCTCGCGGGCAAAGCCCGGGGCGAAGACGCGGGCGGCTGGTTCGATACGGCCGTGGGCGAAGATGTCGAAGCCAAATCCATAAGTCATGAACACACGTTCAATGAAGATACGGCCGAGCTGGAGCAGCTTGAATCGACATTGATGCGCCTCTCCGAAATGGTCGGTCGCAGATTGAGAGAAGCGGAGCTGTTCGCGCGGACGATTCAATTGAAACTGCGTTACAAAGATTTCACGACGATTACCCGAGCACACTCGCTGCCGGTTGCGACCCAACTGGATACAGAAATTTTTGAACAGGTGCGGCAATTGCTGAAAAAGAACTGGCAGATTGGCAGCGAAGTACGATTGCTGGGGGTGCATGCGTCGGGCTTCGAGGCGCCAGGGAAGCAGATTGATTTGCTCGACGGGTCACGCCAGGATCGCTGGAAGGACGCGTTGGCTGCAGCCGACCGATTGCGCGACAAGTACGGAGAATCCAGTGTCTCGCTGGCAACCGGAATGAGGGGCAGATTCCGGGAACGTACGCACGAGAATCCCGCAGGACTGCCGGGGAAGGGGACGACGAAAACGTAGTGGCCGCTATGCCGGGAAGTACTCCCCGCTCAGCTTGTCATCGTAGTTGCCAAGTTGCTTATCTATGAAAGCCTGGCATAACCATTCGTTCTCAGGATTGCGCCAGGGGCTACCCCAAATTCTGTATTTCCGGCAGGAAATCCCCAATGAGAAGCTGCGCAAGCCATCCCTTGCGCAGAGGCTCGCAACCAAGAGCGTATCGGAGGTGGATATGCTTTGGACACTATTTGTAATTCTGCTGATCGCGTGGCTACTTGGCCTGGTCGGCACGTATCAGATCGGGGCGTTTGTGTGGGTGTTGTTTGTTGCTGCCCTGATCATCCTGGTCCTGCAGCTGGCTACGGGGCGCCGCGGTCCAGTTGCTTGAGAGGGGAACTGAGAGAGCGACTCAGCATTAGGGGAGAAAGTACCCGCTGAGGTTGTCGCCCTGAGCAGCTTTCCTCGATAGGAAACAAAATTCAGGCCGGGTCCCGGAGATCACTCCTGTGGCCCGGCCTTTTGTATTTTGGTTGTTACTCCTGAGCGATGCGCCAGATGCCGCGGTCAGCCTTGATCATAACAACCTGAACTTTGCTTGGATCGGCGTGGTAAAAATTTGCGCCATACTTGTCGATCAACGTCGCCCGGTCCCAAGTATTGAAGCTCTTCACTAATGAGCCGGAGGCGTCAAACAGGTTGCCAAGCTTGTTGGGCTCCCATTTCCAGACGTAGTCGACGGTCGCTCGGCTGGCGCTGTTCATCGTGACTTTTGAGATTTCTATAAGGCGCCGTTCCGCCAGAGGCACAACATAAAGATCGGTGTTGTCCTTCTCTTTAGTCTTGGTGACACCAGGGAGAGCGCTCAGCAGTTTTTCGCCATCGCTGGTCATGGCGATTGGATACACCCTGCCGTTTCCTTTGCCGAGCTTTACCACACCGGCCTTTTCCAGCAAACGATAGTGGGGACCATCGGGTCTCTCAGCCACGCTGGCCTTGACCATGCCGACGTGAAAGCGAACCGTGGCGGGGCCGTGCATATTGAGAGATTCGGAAATGACGTTGCCCGCCTCGGCGTTGCTAAGGACTTTCTTGTTTTGCCAGACGTAATATCCGGCCAATCCCACGATGGATACGATGAGACAGACGATCAGGAGCAGGGGAACAACGGAAGATTCGCTCTTTTCCAGCTCAATCTCTTGTTCGAACATGGGCGGCCCTCCCGGCGAAGTCGCCATCCGCCATGGCCTGGGGCCATGACAATAAAATTCTGTACCAATAGCTCATAGCGCGATGTGATTCAGCTCACAATGAGAGGTTCAGAAATCACAGATGACCGGGAGGCACCCCGCGCGCCGGATCGAAGCTTCGCCGGGTGACCGTTTTGGGCTAGAATGGCGCGAAGTGGCTGAGGAAAAACAACGAGATCCCGAAGAAACTACCCCGGAAGCTCTGCAAGAAGGGCCTCTGGAGGGCAATCCTGACGTCGAGGACTTCTTTCACCGGCTGTTGGAGAAGCAGGACATGCGCCGTCCAAAGCCGGGTCCGGAAGCGATTGCCGCGGCCCTGCAGGCGATCCAACGGCTGGGTGCCCGCATGGATGCCGAACGCGAGCAGGCAGAGGAAGCGGTTTCAGAAAATACAGGAACGGAATCACCGGCTTGCGCAGTGTGCGGCTACGAGAACGTTGGCACAAATCAGTTCTGCGGCATGTGCGGTACTCCGTTGAAAAGTGGGCCTGAGCTGGCACACGTACGGCCGGGGGTGCCACGCGCGCCGGGTGAAGCCCAGCACCATTACCACCATCACTATCACCATTTCGTTGCCGGGCAAGATGCAGATGTCGCTGCAGCCATCGCACAAAAAGCGATGGGCCTACCGGGTGGCGCGCCTGCGGGTGCGAAGGAAGGAGTGAAACCACGAGCGGTGACACCGGCTCCCGGACAGAGCCGCGCCGAAGCGATTGTCCGGCAGATGGTGCAAGATTGGGCCCTAGCATGCAACAACAAGCAGATCGATGACGTACTGGAGTTTTATGCCAGTGACGCTATGGTCGTGCGTCCAAATATCCCGCCGGTGCGGGGCACGGCCGCCATCCGCGAATTCTTCGTGGCCGCGCTGCAGTCGGGACTAGGCGATGTCGAAATGGAACCCCTTCGCGTAGACCTGCTGGGCGATGTTGCTTACCAGGTTGGCCGGTGCAAGATGCTGGTTCCGGTGGTTGTCGGCAAGCGCCGGGAAGAGCGCGGCAAGTTTGTCATAGTTCTTGTCAAGCAGCAGACGGGCGAATGGAAAGCGGTCGTGGACTGCTGGTCAACCGACCTGGGATTGAATCTCGGTGTCGAGACGCCGGCTGGTCCTGCCGCATCTTTCCCGGCAGGGAAGCAGCGGCGACCTTAATCGGGCGCTCGTTTTTGCTGATTGCGGTGTCCTGCTTGGCCAAGCCATTCTGCGGAGTCACTCCGCGGAAACTCCCAGTGCCTTCAAATCTCCGCGCAGCTGTTCCACGCTTTGCATTCGGATAGTGTGCATGCCGAGCTGAGCCGCGCATTCGAGGTTGAGCGCGCGGTCGTCGATAAAACAGCATGCGTGGGGCTCGCCTTGGGTCAGATCCAGCGCCAAGCGATAAATCTCCGCTTCGGGTTTTCGCAATGCTACAAAGCACGAGCTCACAAATAGATCAAAAATTTCGGCGAGCCCGAATTGCTGAATGCGATAGTCGTTTAGCTCGCGAGATTCGTTGTTGATCGTGCTCATAAAATATCGGCCTGTGGCGGCGAGCTCGCGAGCAAATGCCAATGCGACTTTGTCAGGCTGCGAGCAGGAAAGCATGAAATCCTTGAAAGTCTCGCGCGTGAATGGCCGAGCGTCGTAGAAGACGGTTCGGTCGAGATATTGGTCGAGAGTGATTTTGCCGCGTTCGAAGGATGAAACGACTAGTTCATGACGCGTTTCAAATTCCGCGGGATCGAGCCCGAATTCTGTAGATGCCTTTTTTCTTTCATTGTGGTCCCAAGCGTTGCTGAGTAATACGCCACCGAGATCCCAAAACAGAACAGTAACTTTCGGCAAAACACCTCCGCGATGACAGGCTCGTATCTCTGAATTGAGACGATGAAAACGCTCACGAGCTCAAGCTTCAGAGAATTGTACGATAGCGGCGGTTCAAGATTGCGGCGCGCCAAAGTAAAGATCCGCCCATGTGCAGGACCAGGGCTCCGGGTAGCTTAGAATTGCGCTGCTCGCCGGGCAAACAAAGGGGTTAGCGGGCAGCCGCGGAGGCTTTGGAATGGAGAGAGCTCTTGCGCAGGGCCGGAACGTACACGCAGGAGCGGAAATCATAGTGTTGAGTCAGACAAGGGCCGCAGAGGCTCACCTTATGCATGGTGCACTGAATGACGGCTGCTGCGCGGCGGCACTGATCACAGTTGGTCTTGCGCTTTTTGGCGCTGAGAACGGCAGCAAGGTTGGGGTCAGCCTCAATCTGCGTCCGAATTGCCCTGCCTTTGAAGTAGAAGCTCATACCTGCGAGGAGGCATCCGGTCGCGAACAGAGCAAAACCAGTACTCAGCAAGTCAGTATCTTTGCCTTGCGGGTTGAGGGCGGCGGGAAGGAACAATAGCCCAGAGAAACAAACCAGACCGCTGAACACCAATATCCAGTTCCAGAGTTTTTGCATGAGGGCCACTGCCTTACACGCGCAGAATCTACAGCAGAACCAGGCGCTGCCAGTCCGAAGATTAGCTGGTTGGCGAGTGTACCTCCAGATGACTGAAGTAACCGGGACTCATTTGAGAGGCTTTGTCGCGACAGCATACGGGTTACACAGGTAACTTGTGGCCAAATTAGTGGCCTCTTAAATTGTTGTGAGAATGTCTTCGCGAGCGTTTGTTTTCTCCGCAGATGCCAATTCGGTCGAGGTGCTCCGCGCCGTACTGGCGGAACTCGAGCTGGAGGTGGAGTGCTCCGCGGACAAGGAATTGGTTGGGCAGAAGTTGGCAAGCGAGAAATATGCAGTCATTGTGATTGATTCTGGCGAGCAGAGCGTTTCAGAAACGCTTTTGGCCAAAGCATCTGCATCAAGTGTTAACCGAAACGCTCTTCGAGTGGCGGTGATCGGTGCACAGACACACGCGCGCAGCGCCTTCGGGCTAGGGGCGAACTTCGTTCTTTACCGCCCAGTTAATGCCGAGAGGGTAAGAGCAAGCTTGCGCGCTGCCAGCCATCTCATTCAGCGGGAAAAGCGCCGTTATCCTCGTGCTCCGGTTCATACGCAGGCCGTCATCAGTTGTCCCGCGGTGGAAAATGCGACTGCGACTCTTCTGGACCTGAGTATCGAAGGTCTTTCGCTGCAATGTGAGAAGCGTTTGCCGGCGAAAAGCAAAATCTATTTTCGTTTCACGCTGCCGGGTCAAATGAAATGGATCCAGCTGTCCGGGGAAACCGTGTGGCAGGATTCCACAGGCCGGGTGGGGATTCGCTTTGCTGACGTGCCGGCAACCGCCCGCCGTCTGCTGAACGAATGGCTGGATTCTGCCGCCGGCACAGCGGCGTCCAAGGTGACAGTGCAACTTCCGGTGCAAGCACCAGGTCCGCTGTCTGGGTCGCCGCCCGACCGGCGTATTCAAGCACGGCACACCTGCCGTCTTGGCGTGGATTTGTACGAAAGCGGCCGAGATATCCCCAATCGCTGCAGCCTGACGGATATCAGTGTTGGGGGCTGCTATGTCGAGAGTACAGCACCTTTTAAAGTGGGGACGCCGGTCGACATCGTAGTCCGCACAGAAGCGTTCAAATTCATGTCGCACGGGACTGTGCAAACCGTGAACCCCGGTTTCGGCATGGGTATTGCGTTTGGGACGCAAACCGCGAAACAGCGGCAGCAGGTGCAGGATCTGATCAAGCTGGTATTTGAGGATCGAGCGGCAGGTTTCGATCCCGTTCTGAAATTCTGATCTGCCCCTTATTTAGTACCGGCCGCGCTGGCGGTTCGAAAATATTCGAGTGACATCCTCAGGCCCGCCTCGAGATCGATCTGCGGCTCCCATGCAAGCAACTGTTTGGCCTTGCTGATGTCAGGACAGCGCTGCTTGGGATCGTCCTGTGGCAAAGGTTCATAGTGAATTGTGCTCTTGGAACCTGTGACTGCAAGAACTTTGTGTGCGCACTCCAGAATGGTGAACTCATTCGGATTGCCGATGTTCACTGGGCCTGGCTCCGATGATCTCGACAGGCGCATGATTCCCTCGATCTCATCGCTGACATAGCAGAAGCTGCGTGTCTGCTTGCCGTCGCCGTAGACGGTGAGGTTTTCGCCTCGCAATGCCTGCTTCATGAAGTTAGGTATCACCCGGCCGTCGTTCAACTGCATTTTCGGGCCGTAGGTATTGAAGATGCGCACGATGTGCGTGTCTACCTGGTGATAGCGGCGGTAGGCTACAGTAGCCGCCTCGGAGAAACGCTTGGCTTCATCGTAAACCGAGCGTGGGCCAATGGGATTGACATTTCCCCAGTAAGTCTCCCGTTGCGGGTGCTGCAGCGGATCTCCATAGCACTCAGAGGTCGAGGAAATCAGATATTTGGCTCTGTACTTCCTGGCCAGTTCGAGGGCATTGAATGTGCCCAACGAGCCGACCCGCAAAGTCGGGATGCCATGAAGGGAATAGTCGACGGGACTTGCCGGCGAAGCAAAATGAAATACGTAATCGACTGGGCCACAATCAAACGGCTCACAAATGTCGAACTGTCGAAGCTCGAATCGTGAGTCGTTGCGCAGGTGCTGCAGGTTCTGAACACGCCCGGTGAGAAGATTATCGACCGCGACGACACTGTACCCGTCGCCCAACAAGGCATCACAGAGGTGGGAGCCAAGGAACCCCGCGCCGCCTGTGACCAGTGCGCGTTTTCCCTTCATGCGTTCTTGCGCAGAGCCCCGGCGGCTGTTTCCCGCTGTTCGGGAGATACAGTTTCGCGGCCAATGCTGTAGTAAGTGAATCCGTGCTTTACCATTACAGCGGGGTCGTAGAGGTTTCTTCCGTCCACCACAATCGGATATTTCAGGTGGCGATGCAGCCTGTCGAGGTCAAGGGAAGAAAATTCGTCCCACTCGGTCAAAATCAAGAGAGCATCCGCTCCAGAGGCGGCATCGTAGGCGCTTTTTACCAGATCCAGCTTCGCGCCGAAAACCTCTCGTGCTCGTTCCGCGGCGGCCGGGTCATATGCCGCTACCGTGCAGCCCTCCTTCAACAGAGCCTGGACGATCAGGATGGCTGGTGATTCACGGATGTCGTCGGTCCCGCCTTTGAATGCGAGACCAAGCACTCCCAACCGCTTTCCCTTGAGCGTCCACAGAGCACTGCGGACTTTTCGCAGGAAACGCTGGCGCTGCTCCTCGTTAATACGAATCACCTCGTCGAGCAGCCGGAAATCGTAGCCACATTCTTTAGCCACAGAGCGAAATGCGAGCAGGTCTTTCGGAAAGCATGATCCGCCGTAGCCGATGCTCGGGTTCAAGAATCTTGCCCCAATGCGTGAATCAGATCCAATTCCCTGACATACTTGCTTCACGTCAGCGCCGACCGACTCGCAGACGGAAGCAACCGCGTTGATGAAAGAAATTTTCATGGCCAGGAAGGCATTAGAGGCGTGCTTGATCAGTTCCGCACTCTTGGTGCTGGTGACTATCAGCGGAGGGGGAACTTGCGCGCGGTCGGGACGCGGTATGGCATCGGGCCGCTCGTAATACGTAGCGTTCGCCAGCGGGGCATAGATTTGCTGCAGCACCGCGGCGCACCGTTCGTGATCAACGCCCACGACGATGCGATCCGGATAAAGAAAGTCAGTTACCGCCGTGCCCTCGCGCAGGAACTCGGGGTTGGAGGCGACGTCAAAGGAATCGGGGGCAGCCCCGTTACGCAGCATGATGGTTCTGATCCAGTGGCTGGTGTAGACCGGCACGGTACTCTTTTCGACAATTACCTTGTAGCCCTCAATCGAGCGTGCGACTTCCCGAGCCACGGACTCGACATAGGAAAGGTCGGCTTCGCCCCCTTCGGTGGGTGGAGTGCCGACAGCAATGAAAATGGCAGCGCTGGCGCGCACTGCTTGACTCAAATCTCCAGAAAAGCTCAGGCGTTTCCCGCGATGGCGCGACGTTAGTTCAGCCAGAAACTTTTCGTGGATGGGCACGCTGCCCGCGTTGAGCGCAGCCAGTTTTTGCGCGTCATTGTCGACCAAAATGACATCGTGGCCGAGATCGGCAAAACAGGCTCCGGCGACAAGGCCGACGTACCCGGATCCCACAACTGCGATCCGCATCTAGAACTCCTCAATTAAGAATAGCCAGCAGCAGGCCATCTGGGAATGATACTTTACCAGCTCTTAACCGGCGAAACCGCTGTTGGGTCACCGGAAGGAGTGATCCGTATCACGGTACAGCCGCCAAGCCCCAAAGAGAATACGCTCGGGTGAACTTATGCCAATCCTCATTGTTGCTTTGGTAGCTGTCGGGGCATGGCTCTCGATCGGTGTGCTGCTGGGGTCAGCCGTTCTGCTCGAGCAGCGCGGGAAAAAGAAGCAAGCGCATTAGCAGAGTCCGGCAGACCGCGGTCAGACCGCATTCTCTTCCGCCGTGCCGGTCGCCTGCAATCTGTTGTTAACAAGGGTGTGGGAAGTAGTTTGCCTCAGGAAGTCGCGTCCCTTTCTCTCCGATCCCAAGGCTAAGGTAATGGCCAGGAACACAATATTGACGATTTCGAAGGACGCCAGAGCCCAAGCATAGCCGAATTTCTTGTGCAGCCAGAATTCGATGCTGTTGGTCGGGGCGGCAAAGAGAATACCCAGCTGGTAGGCAAAGCCCGGCATGAGGCCACGAACCGCATCGGGCGAAAGCTCGTTCAGATGAGCTGGGATTACTCCCCATGCGCCCTGCACTCCGACCTGCATCAGAAATGCCCCGATAGCGAGGATAGGGAGCGTCTGCCCGAAAGCCCAGAAGGGAATCACCGCGAGCGACAACGCCAGCGCGCCGAGCATGCTTCTTCGGCGGCCAAATCGTTCCGAAAGCTGGCCGAAAACAATGGCGCCGAGCACAGCACCGACGTTGTAGAAGATGGCTAAATAGGAGACCGTCGCTCCGCTGAACCCATGCACATTCTTGAGGAAGTGCGGATAGAGGTCCTGTGTTCCATGGGAAAGGAACATCATCATCGTCATGAGCAGCACGAGGTAGGAGAAGATCTTCCAATGGCCGCTAGCGGTACGTACGATGGCTCCGACCGTTGGCGCCCGGTGCTGTTTCCAGGCTTCCGGTTCTTTGACCTTGGAACGGATATAGAAGGCGAGGAGTGCGGGAACTCCGCCCACCCAGAACATAGCGCGCCAACCCCAAACCGGCGAAAGGGGCAGGACAAACCTCGAAGCAACGGCGGCCAGGAGATATCCGATTGAGTATCCACTCTGCACAATGCCGGAGAGGACGCCACGCCAGCGCGGGGGAGCGCTTTCCATGGCGAGGGAAGCCCCAACTCCCCACTCGCCACCCATGCCGATTCCGTACAAGGTTCGCAGCACGAGAAAGACGCTGTAGTTCGGAGCGAAACCGCACAGCAGTTCAATGATTGAGAAGAAGACGACATTACCCATCAGCGGGCGGCGGCGGCCATAACGATCAGCCAACAGGCCGAAGATCAAGGCGCCGGCGGGGCGCATGGCCAAGGTCGCAACGGTCGTGAAGATGATTTTGTCGGCTGAGACATGAAACTGAGCCGCCAATGTATCGACCAGGAAAACAAGCACAAAGAAATCGAACGCGTCCAGTGTCCAACCGAGGAAGCTGGCGCTGATGGCGTGCAACTGGTCCTTGCGCGAGAGTTCGATCGCCGGATCGTTAGCGGGTTGGCTCATGATGTTCGGGTTGCTACTGGCGCCATAAGAAGGGCGGACGGCCATCAAATCACGATTCCATTAGACAAGGCAAACGTAGTCCCAATCTGCCAAAAAAGACCGCAAACTCACTCGCATTCGTGACGTAAGTCACGGCAAGTGATCTGGTGTCGTATCACCCTCATTCTGAATGCCTATCGACGTGTGAGCTAAGCGAGGAGGACCGCATGCAATCACGCAAACTGCTGTTGCTGACTCTGGCCGTAATCGCGGCCATGATTGTCCTGTTACCGCGGCGAGGAGTACAAAAGCTGCCGATCCGCCCCATCGGCGCACAAATTGAAATAAAAGCTCCGCTTGGCCTGCCGCCTGTTCCAGTGCCGGCAGACAATCCACCTACCGCCGAAACCATCGCGCTGGGCCATCGGCTTTATTACGATCCCCTTCTTTCCGTGGACAATACCGTTTCCTGCGCGTCCTGCCATCATCCTGATTTCGGTTTTTCCGACGGCAAGCCGGTTTCTAACGGCGTGAACGGCAAAACCGGGACACGCAACTCTCCAACCGTTTTCAACAGCGCTTATTTTGTCACTCAGTTCTGGGATGGCCGGGCGCCGAGTCTCGAGGTGCAGGCCGAAGGCCCGGTTCAAAATCCGGTCGAAATGGCCCACACTCTGAAAGGAGTCGAGCAGAAGCTGATGGCGAATCCGAGTTATCGTGATCAGTTCGCCAAAGCCTTTGGATCAGGAGCCATCACCTATGAAATGGTCGAAAAGGCTATCGCCAGCTTCGAACGCACCGTGGTGAGCGGCAACTCTCCGTTTGATCGCTGGAAATTCAGGGGCGAGGAAAAAGCCGTGAGTGACTCGGTCAAACGCGGCTTCGTTGTGTTTACTTCTGCGGAAAAGGGTAACTGTGCCGCGTGCCACACGGTCGGTAAAGACTACGCTCTGTTCACCGACAACAAGTTCCACAATGTCGGAGTGGGGGTGAAGAACGAGCAGGCAACAGATGCCGGCCGCTTTGCCGTCACCAACAATCCCGTCGACAAAGGAGCCTTCAAGACCCCATCGTTGAGAAACGTTGCACTCACGGCACCCTATATGCACGATGGCAGTCTGAAAACTCTGAAGGAGGTTGTGGATTTCTATATCGGAGGCGCTAACTCCAATCCAAACCTCGACAAGAACATTCGGGCGCTGGATTTCCTCAGCGGGCAAGAGCGAGCCGATCTCTTAGCCTTCTTGGAATCGTTGACGGGAGAGAAGCCGGGCGACGCGGGACCACCGGGAGCGACGCAAGCGCAAGCCAGCAGCATTGCACCTTGAACAAGGCGAGGTTGACGAGCGGCGGAAACGACACTGCGCTTCCGCAACTAGCTCCGGCTGCCGCTTTGGTATTGACAGCGCTCCAGTTTCGGGTAAAACTCCGGTCATCGTACTCTGAAAACGTTCGACCGTCTTGAGCCGGCGAGATGTGGGATAGCGTTGTGCCTGGCAAGATGCAGTGGAACGTGAGCACATAGAATCGGCATGGTGCCTTCCTCCTCAGCGCGAGCCGATGATCCCGACCCGCAGGAACCTTCCGGGTCTGTTGCTTCGCATGGACTAGCCACGTCGGGCAAGTTGCGGGCAATCACCTCAAAGCTCGCCTCACACGGGATTCAATCGGGCGATCTCGTGTTAGATCTGCTGTTGCACGACATCGCCGAAGAAATCCGGGAGGCCACTGGCGCGAATGGGGCTGCTATAGCCCTCCAGCGTGACGGAGACTTTGTTTGCCGTGCTGCCGCGGGTGCCACGGCACCAGACCTGGGGATTCGGATCAACGCAAGCTCGGGGCTATCGGCGCTCTGCATTCTTCGGCGCGAACAGCAGGTCTGTTCCGACACGGAAAGTGACGATCGCGTCGACGTCGAAGCCTGCCGCCGGCTGGGAGTGCGCTCCATCGTAGTTGTACCCATAACCTCGGGACAACACGTGGTTGGAATTCTGGAGGTTTTTGCTGCGCATCCCAACGCGTTCGGCGGGGAAGATTTTCAAGCCCTACACAAGGCGGCTGCATCGGTTGCGTACCGGCTGGCGTTTACGGCCGACGAGATGACCGTGGTTGAGACCCAGAGCGAGGCTGCCGCAGTCACTCACAGTGGAGTGACCTTACCGGCCCAGCCGGAGGCGCCGTCTGATGCGGCCAGCTCCGAACGCCCTACGCGCCCGGTGGACCCCCTGGTACCAAAACTTCGATTTGCTGTTCTGGCGCTCTCTATCGTCGTCTGCCTTGCGATAGGTTTTGATTGGGGATGGAGAAAGGCACACCGACCACAGGCACACGCTCCGGACGCGACAGCAGGACCGGCCTTGCCCTCATCTTCACAGGCGAGCTCTGAGACTGAAACTGACAACCGTTTGGCTGGCGATGGGATCGGCCTGGTGAAGCGGCCTGCAAAGCCTCTTTTGAAGGGGGAGGAAGTCCCGCCTGGAGGCCTGGCCATCTACGACAAAGGTAAGCTCGTGTACCGGCAGACTCCCCTTGTGGCGAACAAGGGGGCTTCGGCCGAGGCATCAGCAACCGAGGCCAAGAGTTCGTCGTCAAGTTCCGTTTCCGGAACGCGCGATGGCCTTATTGAAGGCAAATTGCTCCACAGTGTGCGCCCCAAATATCCAGCGGAAGCCGTCGAGAAGCATATTGAAGGCTCAGTACTGCTGCACGGTATCGTGGGGAAAGACGGAACTATCCGTGACCTGAATGCGCTCAGTGGGGACCCGCTGCTCAGTCATGCAGCTCTCGAAGCGGTTCTGCAATGGCGATATGAGCCTTACCGGCGGAATGGCGAAGCCATCGACATGCCCATTGACATCACCATTGATTTCAATCTGGGCAAATAAGCTGTAGGGCAGGGAGTCCTCACTGTAATGCGCCTCCTAAGTGAATGCCAACTCTTTGGCTCTCTGGGCCGCTTTTACCACCGCTTTGATCAGAGTGACGCGAAGCTTGCCTTCCTCCAGTTCGAGAATGCCATCAATGGTGCAGCCGGCAGGAGTTGTGACCGCATCCTTCAGCAGCGCCGGATGGTCACCGGTCTCCAGCACAACTTTGGCCGATCCGAGAGCAGTTTGTGCGGCAAGCAGGGTGGCGGTTTCCCGCGGCAATCCGACTTTTACGCCCGCCTCGGCCAGGGATTCGAGAATGATGTAGATGTAGGCGGGGCCGCTGGCCGACAGCGCAGTGACAGCGTCCATGTGCTTCTCGTCTACAACGACGGTACGGCCAACAACCTTGAAAAGCGAGGAAACCAGATGCACGTGCTGCTCGTTCGCGAATCGGCCTTTGCTCAAGGCAGTCATTCCCGCCTCGATCAGGCAAGGCGTGTTGGGCATAGCACGAATGACCGGGACGTTCTTCTTCAGAGTAGTTTCAATCAGCGAAGTGGGAACGGAGGCGGCAACCGAGACGATCAGTTGTTTGGGCGTGATGTGAGGCGCAATCTGTTTGGCGACCTCGACTACCACCTGCGGCTTTACGCAAATGAAGATGACGTCGGCTTTACGAACAGCAGCAACGTTGTCGGTCCCGACGGAAATTTTGAGTTTTTCGGCCAGGGCTCGCGCTCGCTCCGGGTGGGCAACCGTGGCGCAAGTAGTGGCCGGCAGTAATAGCCGTTCCTTGAGCAGTGCCTGAAGGAGAATGCTTCCCATTTTCCCCGCGCCCAAAACAGCAACGCGCTTTGCCGATACACTTGTGCCCATGTGTTTGCTCCAATTGTGAGGCTTGTTTGTCGCAGCCTTATGTCGTTGACATAGCTAGCCGGCCAAATTCGTTAGGCGACCAACGCGAGTGCGGCAGCTTGATTGTGGTCCCATCGTACCAGTTTTGAGATGGTTCAGTGGCCCGAGTTGCGGCAGACTATGACGCGTGCGTCGGTTACTTCCTGAGAGCAAAGCTTTGTGCCGCCATTTCCACAATTGCCTTCCCTACAGGTATAGAAGCAGTTGCCGCTGGTGACGGGACGTTGAGGACATGCAGCATATTCCTGTCGACGGTGAAGTGAAAGTCGTCAACCATAGATCCATCGGCAGCCATGGCCTGGGCGCGCACGCCCGAGCCTCCTTGGACTAGATCGGACATTTGAATTTCAGGCACGAGGCGCTGCAAGGCCTTCACAAATGCCCGCTTGCTGGAGGCGCGATAGGATTCGTCGAAGCCACTGCGCCAATACCTTGCTGCCAGCCGCCAGAAGCCGGGAAAGGTCAACGCCGACCAGGTGTCGCGCAGACTGAAATCGCCCTTCCGATATCCCTCGCGTTTGAACGACAGGACAGCATTAGGGCCTGCATCGACGCCGCCGTGGATGCGGGTGGTGAAATGCACACCTAAGAAAGGGAACCTGGGATCGGGAACGGGATAGATGAGGGTGCGAACCAGATAGTGTTTTTCCGGAATGACGTCGTAGTACTCGCCGCGGAACGGGACGATCCGAACATCCGGGCTGCTGCCTGCCATCGCCGAAACGCGGTCGCTGTGCAGCCCGGCACAATTGATGACAAAGCGAGTGGTGAAGGCGCCCGAAGCAGACTCGACGATCACTTCAGAATCCTTTCTCCTGACTGCATGAACCGGGCAGCGGGTCCGGATCTGGCCTCCGTGGGCGTTGGTCAGTTCCGCATATTTCTTGCTTACGGCAACATAGTCGGTAATCCCGGTAGACGGGACGTGAAGCGCACCAGCGCCGCCGCAATGAGGTTCGATTTCTGTGAGTTCTTCACGGGTGAGGAGGCGCAGTCCAGACAATCCATTGACTTCGCCTCGCTGACGCAGTTCCGTGAGCCGAGGGGCCTCGTCGGGCGTTGCGGCAACAATCACCTTGCCGCAGATGCGGTGCGGAATACCGTGTTCTCGGCAGAACTGGACCATCGCAGCGGCACCTTCGACGCACATGCGGGCTTTGCGTGATCCGGGCTTGTAATAAATTCCGGAATGGATCACGCCGCTGTTGTGGCCGGTCTGGTGACGCGCGAGCCCGTCTTCCTTCTCCAGCAGGAGAAGCTTCAGAGAAGGGAAGCTCTGGGTGAAGTGCATCGCGACTGAGAGGCCAACGATGCCTCCGCCGACGATCGCAATGTCGTAACGGCCATCCGTCATGGAAGTTGCCAGCCTGCGCTTTTTGGCAGACATCAAGGATAAAACATCGAGCAGGCAGCGGACTATACAGGGCCCCAGTTACTGTCGTCGCGGCTAAACACAAGGTCTCTCCACTACGCGTTCGCTCCCGCAAGCGGGAGCGAACACTCCGGTCGAGATGACAGGGGTTCGACAAACAGAGATTCTGGAATGGGCCAGCAAAGAGCTAGGGAATTACGTTCAAGGTAATAGTTGAGGTTTTGGAAATAGACCCTGAGGTTACGGTTATTTTGATCGGATAGGCTCCGGTAGGGGTTTGAGGCTTGATAGTGACCGCCGCCGACGCGGATGAGGCCGGACTTGCCTGCGAAGTTGCGGTGATGTTCACGGTGGGTGGGTTAGGAACGAGAGCGGGCGCGGTGTACAGACCTGCGGTATCTATCTTCCCGCTTACATTGTTTCCTCCCGCAACTCCGTTCACAGTCCAGTTCACTGCCGTGTTGGCGCTGCCCGTGACCGTTGCCATGAATTGTTGTTGCGTCGATGTGAATAGGCCAGCCGACGAAGGATTGATCGTGACAACGACCTGATCCGTGATTGTGATATCCGCGGATGCTGATTTCGTCCAATCAACCTGGGAAGTGGCGGTGATTCGAACCGTCCTGGGGTTGGGGGCAGTTGCGGGCGCGCGGTAGAGGCCATTGGCGTCGATGCTGCCAAGGCCGGGGTTTCCGCCGGGAATGTTATTTACGGACCACGAAGCTTGCTTATTCGAAGCTCCACTTATGCTGGCGGTGAACTGTATCGTGCCCGAGACCGGGACAGTTGCAACTATGGGGGCTAGGTCGATGGATACAAGCGAGACGATGGTCACTTCGGCGGGCGCCTTTTTAAGTTGATCGGCCTGGGATACGGCGGTCACAACCACAAGAACTGGATTCGGGACGACTGAGGGCGCGGTATACAGCCCAGTCGCGCTGATTGTGCCGACCTGAGGATTACCACCTGGGAGATTGTTGACGTCCCATCTCACCTGGGTATCAGTCGTCCCGACAATACTGGCTTGAAACTGCTGTGCGTGGGTGATCTCGACGCTGGCCGAGGCTGGCGAGATCGTCACCGAAACAGGTACTGGCGGGGGAGGGCTGCCCCCGCCGCTGGCACCGCCTCCACAACCTTGCAGGACCAACACAGGAATGGAGAACACAGTCGCAAGAAGCGCGATCATTGGCAAAGACCTTCGCGCGGGAGCCCGCGCCAGAATCACACACATGCTGAGGATCGGCCACGCCAGGAGGAACGCCCAGGCCGAGTTTCGCCTGTTAGCGAACATGCCGGCGAGGTTCGGTCCGGCGGTGGTGATGCTCACTAAGACGTCGGTTGTCCCACTTCCTACGGGAATTGTTGTGGGGCTGAAGGTGCATGTGGCTTGTGCCGGAACTCCTGCGCACGCAAAACTAACTGGGAATTCGAAGTTGCCTCCGGTCGGGGTGACGCGCAAAGTGAACAGCGCTGTTTGCCCAGGCTTGACATCTGGTGCAACCGGAGTGGCAAGAATAGAAAAGTCAACCAGAGCGCGGAATGTTACAGCCGCTGAGTGCGAGAGATGTTGCGGATCGGTACCGGTTGCATTGAGGTTGAACGAATACGTGTGAGCCGAAGGGCTCTGTAGCGCGACCGTAAATGTTGTCCCAGCGGGGGAAGGCGTGATGGTGGAAGAACTGAAGGTGCAAGTTGGTGGTGCTCCTGAGCCGCAGCTGAGATTCACCGGTGCACTGTAGCCGTTAATGGCGGTAAGGGTGCCATTCAGCGTGGCCGTCTGGTTCACAGGGACGGACTGCGATGAATTGCTGATTGTAAGCAAGTAATCAGGGGTTGCTGTGACCGTAAGTGATAGCGCCTGAGTTCTGGTGGCAGACGGACTTGTCGTGTCCGCGGCGATGGTGACCGAGTATGTGCCGGGCGGGGTGTTCGCACTGGTGTCGACGGTCAGCGCAAGCGATGCGGGGCTTCCGGCAGTCGGCGCAACCGAATTCGATGGTGAGAACCGGCAGCTGGCACCGGCCGGCAATCCGGAGCAGGTCAGTTGCACTACCTGGTTGAACGACCCGCTTGCGGTCACGCTGAAGTTGGTTGAGTTCGAAGAACTTGGGCGATTGGCGGCTAGCGCCGACGGGTTTGGGGCAGTCACGCTGAAGTCGACAACGTGCAGTGTGACGGATTGATTCACTTGCACATGATTGCTGTCGGAACCGTCGCCGTGAATGTTGAAGATGTAGTCTCCGACGGTCCCGCTCGCCGCCACGGTGAAAGCTGCCGCATTGGAATTGGGAATCAGGTTTGAGGGTGACGCTGTGCAAGTCGCCGGAGGCGGGGTTGATCCTGACGAACAACTCAAGCCCACGGAACTGCTATAGCCGCCGAGGGCCGTCGCCAGTCCGTGAAATGAGACCTGCTGAGCGGGGAAGGTGGTCTGCGGCGTGTCGGAAATACTGATTTGAAATCCAGGGGTGAGCGTGATCTGCCAGAGGCCGCGGCCGTGGGTTGCCGCACGAAGCAGCTTTTGACCTCCGTAGTTGAACAGCTTCAAATCGAGAACGGCTACGTTGGGCAAGATACCGGGACCGCTGGTTGGCCCGACCTCAGTCCAATTCGCCGCGGCTGTGGGACTGACAAATACGCCAACGTCGGTTCCTACATACACGAGTCCAGCCGGCGCATCGACCAGCACGATATTGGCGGGCGCATCCGGAATTGCCCCGATCCCTGTCCCGCTGAAATCGGTCCAGGTGGCGCCTGCGTTGGCGGTCTTGAAAACGTGTCCTCCCCCAAAGCCCATCATGGTGACAAACGCGGTGCGCCCGGTTTGATCAGAGCCGTCGATCGCCACCGATGAAATTGGGTAGTGTGCCGGATTGATAGCTCCTGTCACTTCGGTCATCAAGGTGGAGGAGGCATCCATCGTGACAAAGATGCGCCCGCCAGCAGGCATCCCAAGCGGGCCCGTGAGAGAGCCAAACCCCGACGTAGTCGCATAAACGACTTTGGAGAGTCCGGTTCCATCTTTTGGCCCGCCAGCCGCGATCGATCGAACCGAATTGGCTTCGGCGCCCGTACAGGTTGCGCCCTGCGTGCCGGTTTCAAAATTCACGCTGAGTGGGAGAAAAGTTCCGCCTTGTGAAGGTCCTCGCCACACGCGGCAGGTGCCAACCAGCATTTCGCTCGCGGCCTGCGGATCAAGAAGGAAAGGGAAATTGAAAGCGCCGTCGTCACCTTGCAAATCATTGCTGGTCACAACCAGGCCGGCCGCGAAATCCTGCGCGTGACAGGAGGGGCCAAGGGCACAGTGCTCTACGGCGAGCTGCCCGCCGCCGACATCCGGGTGAGAGGTGAACCAACTGTTCGCATTATTGCGATCGATGGCGTTGAAGGCACCGTCGCCGTTGTTCACGTTGGTCCAGGTCAGATTCGTAGCGGCCGAGTTGGTCGCGGGTGATCCGTTGCCCTGAGTCCCTCCGAGCAGTACGGCGGCGTTGGTCTCCTGCTGTGATAAGGCGACGAACTGGGCAAGTGACCCAATGGTGCCGTTCAGACTGTCGAACTGGTTCGTGCCTCCACAACTGCCGGTGGTAAGGCCAAGATAACCATCCAGCGCTCGATAGACTCCACCATCGTTGCCGAAGTACATGACGGCGTGGCCACTCGCATTTACGACCATGAAGTCGATCGCGTGCTGATTGGGATGAACATGAGAACTCGTGGCAAATAAAGGAGGGCATCCGTACGCGTGTGTCAGGTTGATAAAGGGGGTGTTATTGCAGGTTGGATTGAGATTGCTGATCGAGCATTTGAAGAGGTTCACAGATCCCGCGTACAGGTCAGTGGCCCCAGCGCCGTTTGGAACGGCGGCGAGAGTCAGGTTGTACTCGCCCTGTTCGGTGCCGCAGCCGCCGACGATGTCTCCGCAAGTGTCGATTCCCGCGGTGCTGATTTGTGTCCAAGTCGTGCCGCCATCCGATGTCTTCCAGATTCCCCGATCGATGTCGCCAAGGTTGGGGTCGAAGTCCGTGATCCAGACATACATCTCGTTGCGTCCGGGCACCACGGTTAATTCGCCGCGAGCGATTGGGCAAACAGGCGAGCCGGAAACAGGATGGGCTGGGCAGTTTGCCGCAATGAGTACGCCGCCTCCGGGCTGGTTGGGCAGGCGCGTCCAGGTTACGCCGTCGGAGGAAGAATAAAATCCGTGCCGGCGTAAGGCGGCGTAGAACAGCTGATTGGCCGCGTTATATAGCAGGCCGCCAACCGATTCGGCGGCGGTCGGCGTGGCGCCGTCGCGCATGGACGCGAGGGACCAGGTTGCGCCCGCGTCAGTTGAGTAGTAGATCCCCTTGGTACCTCCTGCGGCGGCGCCCGCTCCAGCGATTTCCCCCAACTCGGGTGACCCGACGCCCGCAACCACGACATTCGATTGGCGACTGCTGAATGCAATCTTGCTCACACTGAGGCCCCGGAGAGATCGCGTGCCGTTGTTGGCCGATGAAATCAGAGTCCAGGTCGCGCCCTGATTCGTCGAGCGAAGAAACCCGAGGCCGTAATAAGCGTCTCCCGAAACGTTCGCCTCGCCTGTGCCTACCAGTATCAAATTGCTCAGGTTCGCACTGGTGTTGCCGGGCTGCAACGCGATCGCACCGATGGCCAGAGTGGCTTGATCGTCGGTGAGCGTAGTCCAGGTCACAGAGTTCGTGTCGCCGTACATGCCGCTGGCGCCGTTCTGAGAACGCCATAAGCCGCCAAAAGCGCCGCCTACGTACACGGTGTTGCCGGTGTTGTCGGCAGGATCTACAACGACGGCCGTGACACGGCCGGAAACCGGACCGTAATCTTGAATGCCTTGGCCGGTGGCGTCGGAAGCCATCGGGGCCGGGCCCAAGGGAGTCCAGCCGCTTGGGGCTGCCGCAGCACTGGTGTTTTGCTGGAGCGCCGATTGTGCGTGAAGCGTTTGCTTTTGGACCTTTCTCAGGTAAGCGTGCTGGCGCAATGCGGCCGCAGAACTCGAATCAGGAGAGGTCCGCCCTCGCAGAAACCATTGCTCGCGCGCCTGAATGTAAGATCGCGTCGATGGACGAGGCTGAGCTTGTGACCATAGCTGGGTCGCTGAGAAGAGAAGAAGGACCGATATCGTTAGCGAGACAGTGCTCTTACGAAAGCGGGCAAGAAAAGCGCTCATCTTTGCACACCCATTCCGCTAGAGTCGGAACGAGCAAGGAAAGTGAGCTGAATTCAGTATTTCGAGCTGCCGAGTTGGTGTCAACGTCAGTTGACCCATGGCTGTTTTTGGCGTTTGAGAATTTCCAGTTTGGGAATAGGGCAAGGGCAAGGGGCGGTCACGTTTTGCACCCGAATCAGGCGTCCCATTCGGTGTTTTCGTGCCTGCTAATATGATTTCGCAAAGCCGAACAGGTTCTCGTCGAAGACCTCTTACGTTAAGGGACATATAGGTGGACTGGCAGGCATTTTGGCTGACAATCAGGCTTGCGGCGCTAGTTGCCATCGTTCTTTTAGTCTTGGGACTGCCGATTGCCTACTGGATAACCTATTCACGATGGCGCTGGAAGTTCCTGGCCGAAGCGATGGTTGCGCTGCCAATTGTGATTCCCCCCACAGTTTTGGGCTTCTACGTTTTGTTGGCCCTTGGTCCACGAAGTCCGCTCGGACGTTGGTGGATTGCCATGACGGGACATACGTTGGCGTTCACTTTCAGTGGGTTGGCAATTGGATCCATCATCTACAGTCTTCCTTTTGCGGTGCAACCGTTAGCGGCGTCGTTCGGCGCGGTGGATCGACAACTGCTCGACGCCTCGGCGACTCTGGGTGTTTCGAAGCTGCGCACCTTCTTCCGGGTGATCGTGCCGCTCTCGCTGGCGGGGATTATTACCGGGATTGCATTGACGTTCGCGCATACCATGGGGGAATTTGGCGTGGTGCTCATGGTCGGGGGCAACATTCCGGGCGTGACTCGGACGGTTTCCATTGATATCTACGACCAGGTGCAGGCCGGCAATTACAGTAGCGCCAACCAGACTGCTTTAGTGCTGCTCGTGATCGCGTTCGTCATACTGTCGGTTGTATATGGGGTAAACCGGGGAATATGGGCAAAATGGCCTTGGAAGTAGCGAGCACTCCCAGCGGGGCGAAGCACAGTGGTGAAGCAAGTCCTTGGCTGGAAGTTCGCATCAGCAAGGCTCTCGGTACGAGTCCACGGTTTCAGCTGGAAGTGAACTTTCGCGCAAATCCAGGAATCAACATCCTGTTTGGTTCCTCGGGGGCAGGGAAGACCACACTGCTCGGCTGTATTGCTGGACTGCTGAAGCCGGAGTCAGGGAGAATCGCCGCTGGTGCGCGCGTACTCTTCGACAGCGCCGCCAGAATAGAAATTCCCGTTTCACGCCGCCATATCGGTTATGTGTTCCAGACGCTGGCACTCTTTCCGCACCTCAGCGTTGCCGAGAATGTGGGCTACGGGCTCTCGGGACTTAGCAGACCGGCGCGCACGAGCCGCGTCGAGAAAATACTCGACTCATTTCGGATCGGGCATCTGACGGGCAGAAAGCCGAACCAGATTTCGGGTGGAGAACGCCAGCGGGTTGCGCTGGCTCGTGCTCTCGTTACTGATCCATGCGTCCTGTTGCTTGACGAGCCTCTGGCGGCGCTCGATGCTACAACCAAGTCCAAGATCGTGGATGATCTACGTGCCTGGAACGACCGGCACAGAATCCCGATTCTTTATGTGACGCACAGCCGCGATGAGGTGTTCTCGCTAGGCGAGCGCGTCATGGTTCTTGATGGCGGAAAGCTTATTGCGCAGGGGACGCCGCATGAAATCATTCGCGCTCCGCGGCACGAAACCATCGCTCAGTTGGCCGGATTCGAAAATGTTTTTGATGCGCGGGTGATCTCAACCCATGAAGATCGCGGCACCATGACCTGCAGGCTGGCCGGCAGCCCGGTCGAGATCGAGACCCCGATGGTGCGCGCCGAAGTCGGATCACCGGTGAGAGTTGCGATCAGCGCCGGCGACATCCTGCTGGCGACCTCCGCCCCCGTCGGACTCAGCGCCCGCAATGTGCTTGCCGGAATAATGACCGCGCTCGAACAGCGGGACGTAATCGTGAGCGCCAGGGTGGCCTGTGGAATTGAAATGGAAGTTCATTTGACGCTAGCAGCTCGCGACTCGCTTGACCTCCGGCCCGGAAAATCCGTGTGGCTGATTGTGAAGACCCACTCCTGCCATTTGATGTCGAGTTGAATGACGCTCAGGGCCGGTCTTTACGGAAACTGTTGGCATTCTTTCGCCTCAACGATCGGCTGCACTTCGACAATTCCAATCCATTGCCCATGGCGGGCATCGCGATAGATTATTTTTCCGTCGAGCATCTGCGCGACGATATCCAGCGGAAGGTCACGATGAAATCCGAAATATTGTTCTTTTAGCCGCTCCCATGGCGGCCATCTGCCCAGCAACGGATTAGGCGGCAAATACTTGGTCGAGAAAACCAGTGCAACGTCGTACTGCGAGCGCGACGCGGCGGCAGAAGCGGTTTGTTGAAATGAGAAATCTTCAATTCGCACAACTCGCAGGGGCCGGGATACATATCCGAGATAAGGACGGGAGATTTCGTCCGAAGCTGGCCATGCCGTCAGGACGTGTGCGGAGGGAAAATGCGATTGGAGAAAGTCCTCTGCATGCTCGTGCAGCAGAATGTAATCGCGGTACGCCAGATTGTCTTCGAAAGAGAATCCGTAGGGTGGGTTGATGAGCCACGCAGCCACAAAAGCAAGAGCGACGATTCCGATCACTGCCTTCCAGTAGATTACGCGTCGCCAAAGAGTCGATGTCCAAAGAATAATGACCAGCGGCAGGACAGGAAGCATGTACCGCGCCAGGACTGCTCCGCCCACCAGCGCCATGGCCAGGACATAAGCAAGTACAACAGTGAGAAAAACTGCTTGAATTGAAATGGCGATGCGGGGGCGCTCCCGGCCTGAATCGCGAAGGGGAGGCAAGAACATTGCCATGAGGCCGGCGATCGTCAACAGCCAGAGATGCATATACCCGGTGAGCTGCCAAACACGCATGGCCAGCGCCAAGATGATTCTCAGCGGGTGCAGCGTGGCTTTGACGTTGTAGCGAAAGAACTCGGGGTTTCCGAAGACGTAACCGGTACGGGCATAGTGATAAGCAAACCAGAGAGCCAGAGGAGCAAAAGGGATCAGAAGCATGAATCCCTGTGGTTCTGGTCGGCTGGAGGCAGTCTGCACGGAACCGGCCGGAGCCCATCGCTTGATGAGTTCCCACGCCAAAATCGAGAAGGGCGCGAGAATGGCGGTTTCTTTCGTCAGGGCGGCAAGGCTGAACCATATGGCGGTCGGGAGCGGCCGGTCCTCCAGATAGCTGTGAAGGCCCCAGATCGTGAAGCCGGCAGCGGCCAAGTCCAGGTGCGCCAGCGAGCTCTGCATGAAGAAAATTGAATAGAGTGCCGTCAATGAAGTTGAAGCGATTGCCACGCCGGTGTTAGCAACCAGCCTCGCCAGCCCGAAAACGCCCAGCAGAGTGAACGATGCGACCATCAGCATGGCGATTCGGGTGGTGACCGGGTAGCAGCCAAATATCTTCCACCAGAGCGCTAGCCAGGCCATAACCAGCGGAGGATGGGCATTGCTGATGGTCGAATGCGGAATAAAAGTCCCATCGAGCAGCAGGTCGCGTGCTGCTGGAATGTAATAACCAGCTTCATCCCAGAGATAAGGAAGCTTTAGCAGAGCTGCGTGTAGCACAATTAGGATGCCGGTCAGGGCAGCGAATCGTCCAAGGGAGCGGATACGTGCGTCAGCAGATTCTTTGGAAGCATGTGGCAGTTCCGACGCTGAGGCCAAATAGTCTCCGGCGATCACGGCATAGCGCAGCTCAATGCCGGTTTCAAATTCTGAAACTGCTCGGGCCAAAAGTGATTAATGGACTGGTCCTGCGGGGTGCATCCGCGGATCGAGCTTGATCTCTCCAAAGGCGTTTTCATATTGAACGACATTCTGCTGCAGAATGGCGAGCAGCGCCTTAGCCTGCTGCGGACTTACGTAAATTCCCTGAAAATTGGTGATCTCGACTTGCGATTCGCTTTGCTGTTGCAAAGTTCCAAAGACCAAAAAAAAGTCCCAGACGCTGACTCGCACCTGGACGCTGTTCGCATAATGGTCGCGATAATCCGGACCGTTCGTCAGCTTAATATTGGGCTGCTGCATTGGCATAGTCATGGCTGTGCCAGTGTATCGGGTTTTGAGGTTGGGAAAAAGAAGGCGGAGCGGATCACGCCGTAGGGAACTAAATCAGCTCCCTACGATAAGCGTGAGCCGTGTTTGTTAAGGCTTATGCTGACTTGCGTTCGTCGTCGTCGCGCCGAGACGTATCTTTCTCGCGGGACTTGTCGAGTTTTTCATTGACGGCGTCTTTAGCTTTGCCCCAGGCATTCTGAACCTTGCCTTCCGCCTGCTTGGCTGCACCTTCGGCCTGATGCTCTTCGCTACCGGTCCATTCGCCAGCCTGGCGCTCGACACGGCCAGCCACATCTTTCGCTTTCCCCTTCAGCGTATCCTCATTCATAAGAACCTCCGTTTTGGAAAACTTGCCTCTCCAAGCGTAATGCGCGAGTAGCTGGAGTGGCATCCCGGCAAGCCTGTAGCGGAATGAGGGAGGAGGGGTAGGGCTATTGTCCTTCAATAAACATAGGTGAGGCCTGAGCTGAGATTCTGCCGGTGCGAGCTGAAGCCGGAGTGGTGCGAAAGGGGGGACTCGAACCCCCATGGGTTTCCCCGCCAGATCCTAAGTCTGGTGCGTCTGCCAATTCCGCCACTTTCGCAGCTGTCTGATTATACAAGCGCCTGTTTCTAATTCCGCGGTTCTTGAAACCTAGTTCTTACGTAACGCGGAGGACATTCCGAGCTAAACGAGAATAGATGTTGTTCCACAGCTTGGTGCATGGCATGATGTCATCCTCGTTTTCAGGACGGAGGTTTCCATGAGTACTCGACTAATTCTCTGGGCGCTGGCCATGGCGTGGGTGGGTTTTTTCGTAGCGGGTAGAGGGTCGTACCAACCTTTCAGCGTTACCCTCACTGGTGCGGCGATGGGATTAGGAGCGGGGTTGTTGCTCGGGATTATGTTTTCCCGCCGAGAAAAGCGCAAGCACTCCTTTAAAGGCAGCCTGTCGCGTTATTAAGCAGGGCAGAGTTTTAACCGGCAAAATGACTGCCCGGTGTAACGAATCAGAAAAACACTAGACACTGCAGAATTGTCTTGACTAAGGGATAAAGATTAAACATTATTCCCAGCGACTCTGGCCGAGCCTTCTGTCCCTGCTATGTTTCTTCGGGGGAAGGGAACGTATCCAGCCGCGGACTGTGCTCGGCCAGCAATCATCTGTGTACTATTTCTGCGGAAGCTCAATGGCGGGTACAGAACGTGCCGGCCGCTGGAAGCATTGGAGTGCTCCAGCGGCGCACGCTTAGTGGTTTGACCCAAGTGACTGGTTTTTACGCGGCCTTTTTCGCGTGAGAGCGCATTTGTTGATTCATCTGGCGCATGGACGCAACGAGCCCAGGTGAGCGCTTTTCAGCCCAAGCTTCGAAACGATTGGCCGCTTTTTCGAGATGGCTGGCGAAGAGTTGGTTTGAGAACCGTTCCCGGCCTTCTTTCATAGTGGGCCGCAGGCGTTCCCAGACGCCGAAGAACTCGCCGCTGGTTTCAAAGAACAGGTCCTCGTGTAGTAGTCCGTAGTTGAGCAGCGCGCAGGCCTGATCCCAATAGGTGATTACCATCATGAGGCTAGTGCCAGCCTCCGTTCCCGGAGCAGCAATGCGCATAGCTTCGTCCAGAGTGTCGGCGAAATAATTGTTGAAGAACCAGTCGCGCGCCTGCCGAAGCCGGGCATCGCGGCGCTCCTCGAAGACTTGCAGGTGGAGTTGAGCTTGTTCGTGAGTAGGCTTGGATTCCATAGGGCTTTGTCTCCTTCCTGTTATCGGGGTTCAATATCGTTGGGTTTGTGGTAAGCCAGGAATGCAATTTCCTGAGCTATAGGATCGCTCTTGCTCTAACGCAAGCAGCAGACACGGGTTGAAGTGCAAGCGTCCAGATGCCTATTCTAACTCCCGGCAAGGGCAGGTATGCTGCTCTGCCAGGCCAAGTGATTATTGTCGAGAGTTTTTCCACAGGCTGATTTAATTGCAACTGATTTGCTCAAAGAGCGAAACTAAATCTCAGAAGAAGTGTTGCAGTACTTGAACGTCAGCTATCGCCATAAGCACGATCGCATATAGACCAGTACGCCGCATTCTCTTTCAGGAAAATTCGAAAGTACGCGTGAAACGCAGCCTGCAAAAAGTATTTCGCCAGTTCGGCTACGAGGTCCGGAGGATTGCGCCGGGTCCTGAAACAGAGGCCGGAAACGGAGTTCCATGGATTACTCCTCAACCGATTGATCCGATCTGGCCTCTGCCGCGGCGCTCAGGCGGATTGTCGGATGCTCAAATCCGCGAAGAGTTCGCCAAATTCGATTTGTGGCATTACGCCTATGCTTTTGAAGGGGGGCTTTCGTTTCCGGCGCGTCACCACAAAGCGGAGGCTTTTGCAGATGCTCCGGAACGCCCCCTGCAGAGGTTCAGGCACTTCATGCCATACCTGATCGCGGCTGAAGGCGGTAGCCTTCGAGGAAAGAGAGTACTTGATATCGCCTGCAACTCTGGGTTCTGGTCGATCCAGTGTGCGCTGCTTGGGGCGGAGGTGGTTGGTTTTGACGGCCGGCCAGAACTTATTGAGCAAGCCGCGCTGATCAAATCGATTGTTGGAGTCAGTAACGTGCAGTTCAAAGTGCTGGATTTCTGGGACATTAGTCCACAAGTTTTAGAGGGCACGTTTGACGTTGTTCTCAACCTTGGCATTCTTTACCACCTGGCTGAGCCTCTCAAGGCGTTGCAGCTGACAGGGTCGATAGCACGGGACTACATTTTGCTGGATACAGAGGTGTATCCATCGAGAGAAGCGGTAGTCAAATTGCGCTGGGAGCAGCCGACTGATATTAGAAAAGCTATCGACTCAGGCATCGTGGCAAACCCGAGCAAGGGCAGCATTGGGTTGATGTTGAGACACCTTGGTTTTCCCAAATGGTTTGAAGTTCCGCTGCACACGTCTGACATGCCGCGCGACTATCTTGATCACAAACGCGCATCCTGGCTGATCCAGGTCAGGGATAGCAAACGTTAAATCCTGCCTGGACTCACCATAACGCCAGCCTGAAGAGCAGGTATGCGAGGCTGGCAAGTGCGAGGATCGGCCCGCCCCAGATAAACAAAATGGATTTAGCTGCCAACGTCTGCACCACGTCGCGTTCCCGGTAGCGGGAGATGAGAAATGGCTCGCCACCTGAACCTTTCCGCAATACAACTGGCGGGTGCAAGTTGAAATCCCTCTGTGCGGAAGCAAGACCCACTCGGCTTGGCGAATTGGTGGGAATCGGCAGGTGCAAGCAGTCCAGAATCTCCCGGCGTTGCAGGTCCGCGGCCTCGCGGCTGAGAAAGCCGGGTTCGGTAGGCGCATCGGGTTCAAAGGATGAGCTTGACGGAAGATTCTCGACAAGCGTGCCCAAAACAAAAAGCGGGTCGCCGTCGACGATGCAATATTCCACCAGTCTTAAATTGTTCTCGGGAAGGCTTCGGCGTTCAATGAAGTGACGTATGCAGTTACCGTCGGTATAGATGTTGACGACTTGATCGAACGTGCAGGGCAGATCGATCTCCGAGCCGCGCGCATCGATCATGACGCTGGCGGTATCGTCCTCGAGGAAAAAGGGGACGGATAGGGTTTCGACAGATGGTCCACGGGAGGTATCCCGGTCACCGTTCGTGCCTGCGAGTGAAGCCTCCACTTTGTAGTAGTAACAGTCGGTCTGCGACAGCGGTGAAAGGATCGTGTATGGCCCGATGGCCTTTCCACTGATTTCAACTTCTCCGATGGCGGCGCTGCGGATGGTAGAAGTTGGCATGTTTTGGATGAGCCGCTTGCGCGCCAACAGCCCGAAACCGCGATAGAAGAGATAAATCCCGAGGGGAAGGCCGACTGCCGCCGCCATGTAAAGCAGAACCGGCAGCCAATCAGGAGGAGGCCCCGTACTGACTCGCATCAAAAGACTAAGCGACTGCCGCCCCAAAAGATTCCACACTAAACTAGCCTCGGAGCTTTTTCAGACGATGAATCGCCTCATCCAGCGTTTGGTCGCGTTTGCAGAATGCGAAACGCACTTGCCTGGCGCCATCGCGTGAATCGTGATAGAAGCTCGATCCTGGCACTGCCGCTAAGCCGATGTCTTTGACCAGGTGGCGCGTGAAGGCAACATCGTCGTCAAAACCGAAGGCGGTTATGTCGGTCATGACATAATAGGCGCCCCGTGGGTGAAAACAGCGGAATCCAGCTTCTGTCAACGCGGGTATGAGGCGATCCCGGCGAGTGCGGTAGTTATCCGCGAGCTGCTGATAGTAGAGTTGCGGCAGGTTTAAGGCAATCGCGCCCGCCTCCTGTAGTGGCGCAGGCGCTCCCACCGTGAGGAAATCATGCACCTTGCGAATGGCGTTGGTGATTTCGGGAGGCGCTATCGTCCATCCCACGCGCCAGCCAGTTACGCTGTAGGTCTTCGACAAGCCATTGATAGCGACCGTGCGCTCGCGCATGCCATCGAGTGTGGCGATCGAGATGTGCTGCGCGCCGTCATAGATGATGTGCTCGTAGATTTCATCGGTGATGGCCAGCACATTAAATTCGAGACACAGGTTCCGAATCAACTCCAACTCCTTGCGGTTAAAAACCTTTCCCGTGGGGTTGTTGGGAGTGTTCAGGATGATGGCCTTGGTGTGGTTGTGGAAAGCTTTGCGCAGCTCGGATTCGTCGAACGTCCATTCATCCTCGGGATTGGCAGGCGGGCGCAGTTTGACAAAGCGCGGCTTGGCACCAGAGAGAATCGAGTCCGGACCATAATTTTCATAGAAGGGCTCAAAGACAACTACTTCGTCACCGGCATTGCACACCGCAAGCAGCGTGGAGATCATCGCCTCGGTCGAGCCGCAGCACACAGTGATCTCCCGCTCCGGATCGAATGAGAGCCCCTGCCATTCCTTCGTTTTCCGCGCGATAGCTTGGCGAAGACTCTTGGCGCCCCAGGTGATCGCGTATTGATTGAAATCGGCGGCGACTGCCTCCTGCGCGGCGCGCTTGATCTCGGCGGGGGCGGGGAAGTCGGGGAAGCCCTGGGCAAGGTTGATGGCGCCGTGCAGCATCGCCTGGCGCGTCATCTCGCGGATGACCGATTCAGTGAAGTGCTCGACCTTTGTGCTAAGAAATTGCTTTTGTCCGGTTGCGACCTGTGACATGGATGGAAAGACTAGCACAAACCGCAGGGTGATCGGGTTATTCGTGGACGCTCAATCGGCCGCCGACGAGTTGCTATAGCGCGCGCCCAATTCCACCGAGGCTCGCAAAAGTACATCCAGAGGTTTCAATCTGGGCAGGTCTGCCCCGCGATGTTGCAGAGCTTCCAGCACCTTCTCGGTAGGAATATTGCCGACGAGCGCATCTTGCGCAAAGGGGCATCCACCCAGGCCGGCCAGCGCGGAATCAAAGCGGCGACAGCCGGCATCGTACGCTGCAAGAATCTTGTCTAAAGCTTGATCATGGCGGCTGTGCAGGTGAACGCCAATCTCGAGGTAGTCGTATTTGGCGCGCACCGCCGAGACGATCTCGCTGATCTGCTGTGGCGTCGCGAGGCCGACGGTGTCTGCCAAAGAGACCAGGTGAATGTCTTGCGATTCCAGCAGGTTGATTGCCTCTACCACCTCGTCAACATTCCAGGGGTCGCCGTACGGATTTCCAAACGACATGGAGATATAGACAACAACATTCAGCCCGGCCTCGTCCGCCCGTTTCTCGATCTTCTCCAGTTCTTCCAGGGCCTCTTCCATGGTCTGACGCTGGTTGTTTTTCAGGAACGTCGGAGAGATCGAATAGGGGAACCCAAGTGTGCGAACGGCATTGGTGTTGATCGCCCGTTCAGCACCTTTATCGTTGACGACGATACCGATGATCTCCACGTCATCGGGGGGATCGAGTTCCTTCAGGACTTCTTCCGAATCGGCCATCTGGGGAACAGCTTTGGGGGAGACGAACGAAACCGCGTCGATGTGCTTGAACCCTGTGCTAATCAAGGCTTGTAGATAGTCGATCTTGATGTGCGTGGGGATCTGGCCCTTGAGGCCTTGCCAGGCGTCACGGGGACATTCGATTAGTTTGATCTCTTCGGGCATTCTTTCACCACGGAGTCACCGAGGCACGGAGAACATCAAAGCACTTTGCGGACAATTCCGCCACGAGTTAGCGCGGCCACCTTGAAACTGGCAAGCACTCTCATTCCGGCATCTTTAACCACGGAGTCACCGAGTCACGGAGAACATCAAAGTACTTTCCGTACAATTCCACCACGAGTCAGTATGGCAACATGAAAATTGATGAGCAGTCCAACTCGCTTGCCAGTTAACTTCAAATACGTGAGTAACTGAGCTTCGTGAACGGGTAAGACGTGTTCCAGGCACTTCAGCTCTAAAATCACCTTGTCTTCGAAAACGGGATCCAAGCGGTATCCGCAGTCCAGGCTTACGCCCTTGTAATTGATCGGCAGCGGCACCTGTCGCTGAAATTGAATGCCCCGCAGGTGCAGTTCGTGGCAGAGGCATTCTTCGTACGCCGATTCAAGTAAGCCCGGACCCAACACCCGATGTACTTCGATGGCAGCTCCGATGACGGCTTCCGTGAGTTCCTCATGAAGGAGTTTGCTCCGTGACTCTGTGTCTCCGTGGTCGATCACGTTTGCAACACTCCCACTTTGAACTCCGGGACGTCGGGGTTCAAAGCGGCGGCTTCCAGCGCTTGCACGATGGCCTCACGGGTTTCGATCGGGTCGATGATCTTGTCGATCCAGAGCCGGGCGGCCCCGTACCGGGGATCGGTCTGCTCGTCGTAGGTCTTCTTGACTGATTCATACAGCTCACGACGTTCGTCTTCACTGAGTTTCTTTCCGCCGCGTTCGAGTTGTTTGATCTTGATTTCCACCAGAGTACCTGCCGCCGAGTCACCGCTCATGACGGCGTACCGCGCAGTAGGCCAGGCAAAGACGAACCGCGGGTCGTAAGCTTTTCCGCACATGGCATAGTGGCCCGCGCCAAAGGAACCGCCCACGATCACGGTGATCTTAGGCACTACCGAGTTGGAAACGGCATTGACCATCTTCGCGCCGGCTTTGATGATGCCGCTCCACTCCGCGTCGCGACCCACCATGAAGCCGTTTACATCGTGGAAGAAAATCAGAGGGATGAGATTTTGATTGCAGTCCATGATGAAGCGGGCGGCTTTTTCCGCGGATTCGGTGTAGATGACGCCGCCAAACTCCATGCGTTTGTGGCCTTCGTGGTCGACCTGCTGGGCATGAAGTTTCTGGTTGGCAACAATCCCGACCGCAAAGCCGCCGATGCGCGCGTAGCCACAGATGACGGTTTTGCCGTACTCAGGCTTGTACTCGTCAAAACGGCTGCCATCGATGATGCGCGCGAGGATCTCCTTGGTGTCATAGGGACGGGCGGGCGAGGCATCATAGATGCCATAGATTTCTTCCGCCGCCTGGGCGGGAGGCTCAGGTTTTATGCGGTCCCATGGCGATTGGCGCCGGTATCCCCACTTTTCGACTATTGATCTGATTCGCTCGATGCAAGCCTCATCATTGGGCTCGTGGAAATCGACCGTTCCGCTGATCGAGGAGTGCATGGACGCGCCACCCAATTCTTCAGCGGAATACTTCTGCCCGATAGCGGCTTGCACCAGGGCTGGGCCGGCGAGAAACAAACCGCTGCCGTCAGTCATGAGTACGTGATCGCACATGACCGGCAGGTAACCGCCGCCCGCCACGCACATACCCATGATGGCAGCGATCTGTGGAATGCCCATAGCCGACATTACGGCGTTGTTGCGGAAGACACGCCCGAAATCGTCGGTGTCAGGGAAGACGTCTTCCTGCAAAGGCAGAAACACGCCTGCGGAGTCGACCAAATAAATCGTGGGAATGCGATTGTCGATGGCAATGTTTTGCGCGCGGATAACCTTCTTGGAGGTCATGGGGAAGAACGCGCCTGCCTTTACGGTGGCATCGTTGACGATCAGCATGAGCAGGCGGGTATGAATTCGCGCCAATCCGGTAATCACGCCGGCGGCCGGAGCGCCGCCCCAGTCCTCGTACATGCCATGGGCAGCGTAGACGCCCAACTCGAAGAAGCTTCCCGGGTCAGCCAGTTTCTCAATTCGCTCTCGCGCCGTCATGCGGCCCTTGGCGTGCTGGCTCTCGATAGCTTTCGAGCCGCCCCCCTCGCGAATTTTTTCCTCTTCGTTATGGACGATGGCGACCAAATCGGCCATGGCGCGCATATTGGCTTCGTAACGCGCCGAGGTAGCATTCACACGGGTCGCGAGTACGTTGTTGAGGGTCAATGTGCTGGGATCGGCAGGGTCTCTACGGTCGGGCATGAGTCGCGTACCAGAAACTGTTTACGGTATACCAGCGGAGCGGGCGAGGGCAAACGGGGTTGCGCTCTTAGCTGCTAGCCTTTAGCTGTTTATTTTGCTTCTGCCGACTCGACGTAACCGGCACGCAAGGAGATGTGCACTCCTGAGAGGCAGTAGTCGACCGGGTTGTCGGCAATCGCATCCACGAGACCAATAGCGAGGGCCTGCGACGCGTGTAGCTTCTCCGCGGTTAGAAATAGCTCCAATGCTCTCGCCTTGCCAACCAGCCGAGGCAAACGTTGGGTGCCACCCCAGCCGGTCATCAGGCCTGATGCCGCGCCGCGATGTCCAAAGATGGCGTGGGGTGAGGCAATCCGGCGGTGGCAAGCTAGCGCGAGATCCAGTCCACCACCCATGCAATAGCCATCAATCGCTGCGTAGACCGGGGCAGGGAAGTTCTCAAGCTGATTCATGAGGTGCTGACCAATCTTTGAGAACTCGTAGGCGGCGGGTCCGGTGAGCGCCGCGATTTCGGCCAGATCGGCTCCGGCGGAGAAGAATCTTGGGTTTCCGGCAATGATGAGCGGCTTCGGATCGCGAGTGAGTTGTGCGATCGCATCCGTAAGGCCAAGCACACAAGCGCGCGTCAACCGATTGGTTCCATCCGATGATTGCAGGCGGAGAATGCAAAGTCGTTTTCGCGGGTCGAGTTCAAACGAGGTGGACAAGTTGGAAGATTTACGTTTTGCAGTTGTCATTCCGAGCCGTTCCGCAGCCGAAGGCGAGGACGAGCGAAGAATCTGTTGTTCCTTCGCAGCGAGCCAAAAGCAGATCCCTCGCTTCGCTCGGGATGACGATCTTTTTTGGGGTATCGCAATGTTATGCGACCCTCAACAGTCACCAGTTCCTAACTACCTAACTACGAGCCGCTAACTACTGACTACTTCTTCTCGATCCAGCGCTCCAGCGCACAGCCGTCTTCGCGCAGCATGAATGAACCCGCTCCAAAGCACTCGCCAATAATACGGTGCGAGTCGGGATCGCGGAGGGCGCGGGTAATCCATTGCTGTCCTACCCGGTACTGAGCGGCCGTGAACCATTTTTGAGGCAGCACCTCCACGAGTCCGGCCTGCATATAGCAATCGAAAATGGCGAACGCAGGATCGTCGCTGCTCATAGCTTTATAGCTAGTCGGAATCAGCAATTCATCGACGCATTTGAATTCCACTGGGACTTCAATCTGGTGGGTGCCGGGCGAAAGATTCAGCGGAATTTCAAAATCCGCGAGAGGCTCGGTGGCGGCGTACATACGCTCACTGGATTGCTTAAACCACCCGGCCAGTTCGGCAAAATCGAAAGCCTTCAACGAGTCTGGGTCGAAGCACGCGAACCGGATGCCGCGCCCTTCGGGGCACCATATGCCGAGATGCGATGAGGGCAGGAAAAAAGGACGGCAATACGTGTTGAGCGCGAGACGCGGCTTGTCGGGCTGTTGTTCCAAGCCAAGAGAGACGAGGTACGCCAGAGGCCCTTCGTCACCATGATGGGTCCACACAAAACGCTGTCCCGAGTGAGACGTCAGCGGAGGAAAGGTCTCCCAATACCAGGGCGTCGGGCCAATTGTCTTGGAGATGAGCTCGCGCAGGCGCGAGGTGCTGATCTCGGCCATTTATCCGGCCGCCGGCACGCCACGAGCTTTTACATTATTGCGGATGAAATTGACGATGTCGTCCATGGCAGTTCCGGGTTGGAAAATGGCTGCCACACCGGCTTGCTTGAGTGCAGCGACGTCCTGGTCGGGAATTATGCCTCCGACCAGCACAAGGACATCGTCCATCTTGTTCTGTCGAAGCAGATCCATTACGCGCGGCACAATCGCGTTATGCGCTCCTGAGAGAATCGACAGTCCAATGACGTGGACGTCCTCCTGCAACGAGGCGTTGACGATCATCTCTGGTGTTTGGCGCAGGCCGGTGTAAATAACCTCCATGCCGGCATCGCGCAGAGCGCGAGCGATCACCTTGGCGCCACGGTCGTGACCGTCAAGTCCAGGCTTTGCGACCAGAACACGAATCTTCTGCTCATTCGCCATCTCTGTAATTTAACCACAGAGGGCACGGAGGAGCACAGTGGCGCTCTAAGGAGTTTTGATATCCATGCTCCGCCAGAGGTACCAGCAGGCTACGCTGCGATAGGGCGACCAGGGCTGGGCAAGTTTCTGCATCTGGTGCGGCTTGGGAAGCTTGCGCTTGCGGTAGTGTTTGCGGATTGCCATCTGGATGCCAAGATCGCCCGTAGGTAGGACGTCAGGCCGCCGTAAGGCGAACATCAGGAACATGTGCGCAGTCCAGACTCCGATTCCTTTAATCTGAGTCAGCTGCCTGATTACCTCTTCGTCATCCATCTGGGGCAGACCGGCAAAATCCAGTTCGCCGCTGTGGGTCTTCGCGGCGAGATCACGCAAATACGAGAGTTTCTGCTTCGACAACCCCGCCCCTCGCAACTGCTCTTCGGAAAGCTGAAGAACACCTTGGGGATTCAAAGGCTCACCAGCCAGGTCCGTGAGCCGCTTGAAAATGGTTGCCGCGGCCTTTCCATGCAATTGCTGATAGACGATAGCCTCGGCCAGGCTATGGAACGCGGGCTCATCGAAGCTCATCCGGAAGGCGCCGACGCGCTCGATGACGGCAGCTAAAACCGGATCGGATTTCTTCAGGTGGAGGATGGCTTTTCTCATCGAGAGATGTTGATTCACTTAATGATCGTTGGGGTGCGGATTTTTTTATTCGTCCGCGATAAACAAGCGATCAGTCTAATTCTTTCAGCCGCTGGACTCCGCGGAATCGGCGAGCTTCGCCAGCGCCCAGTTAGCTGCGTCGGCAACAGTCTCATCCTCGTCGTTCGACATTCGCTCCAGAAGAGGAACAAATTTCTTCTGCTTGCTATTGCCCATAGCAATGGCCGTATTGCGCCGCAGTCCGGAAAACTTCGTACGCTTTACCGGGGAGCCACGGAAAACTCGGCGAAAATCTTCCACGCTAAGGTCAGCGAACCAATCCAGAGGTGGGTTGACCAGTTCTGGGCGGGCGTGGAGCTCAGGAGCGCGCGTGTGAGGCGCTTTTCTATTCCAGGGACAGACATCCTGGCAAATGTCACACCCGAACACATGCCGGCCCATGCCATCCCGCAGTTCGGGCGTGATAGGCCCCCGCTTTTCGATGGTCAGATAAGCGATGCACTTAGTGGGGTCAAGTTCGTAGGGCTTGGGAAACGCATTGGTGGGACAAGCGTCGATACACCGGGTACAGCTGCCACATCGGTCGGGAGCAGGCAAGTCAGGTTCCAGGGGCAAAGACGTAACAATGACGCCCAAGAACAACCACGATCCCTGTTTCTGGTTAATGATGCACGTGTTCTTACCGATCCAGCCTATGCCAGCATATTTCGCATAGACTCGCTCGACCAGAGGTCCTGTGTCCACGTAGCAGCGAGTCTGCAAAGATTCGTGGTTTTTCGCGGCGGTGGCGTGAAGTTCGGATTCGACGGTGCGCAAACGGCGCATGACCGCGTCGTGGTAATCCTCGCGGCTCCAGGCATAGCGCGAGATCCAGCCATGGTCGGGGTTGGGAGAGTCCGTGGAATAGGGCTGGTCGGTATTGTAATTGATGGCGCACACAACCACACTGCGAGCCCAGGGAAGAACCTCGGTGAGAGAAGCGCGCTTCAATCGTCCTGCATGATCGCGAGCTTCCAGGTATTTCATATCGCCGGCGCGGCCTTCCGCAATCCATTCTGGAAAGCGATTAAGCTCGGGAAAATCCCGTACTCCGGCTATTCCAGCCAGTTCGAAGCCTGCGGACGCGGCCGCGTGCTTGACAGCACTAGTTAGATCCCCGATTGCGATCAACTTGCGTTCTCTCCCTCTTATTATCTCGCGGACAGCGAATACTGGAGTCGCACAAGGTTCATAAGTGTCCGCAAATCTACTTTCGCTTAACATAAGCAACTGTGCTCTTGAACTCGGCACCTCTCGGGTGTAGCCTGCTCAACACAGAGTCACGCACCTTCCCTTGCGCGTTCTCCGAATTCTTTCCAAAGGAGAAACCCAATGGCTGCGACCCAAATCTCCGTAATCAATTCAAGCACAGTGTTGAGCGACGATGATGTCAAGTCGGTTGTTCCTGCGTTGCAACAGCAGGTCACCCGTGACTTCTACCCGCAGTGGGGCGCTGACGCCGCTCTAACTTTTGTTCCGCAAGGCTCGAATCCAGCTCCCGGAAGTTGGTGGCTGGTTATTTTGGACGACTCCGATCAGGCCAATGCGCTCGGGTATCACGACCTCACCTCGGAAGGGCTCCCAATCAGCAAGGTGTTTGCCGGCTCCGATTTGAAGCTGGGAACCAGCTGGACAGTAACCGCCAGCCACGAGCTGCTGGAGATGCTGGCGGATCCTGACATTAACCTGACAGTGTTGGTGCAAGCCGATAACACGACGGGCCGACTGTACGCCTACGAAGTCTGCGATGCTTGCGAGGATGACAGTTTTGGCTACCAGATCAATGGCGTCTTGGTCTCGGATTTTGTTTACCCGTCCTGGTTTGAAAGTTTTTGGGCGGGTAAGAAGACGCAGTTTGATTTTCAGAAGAACATCGATCAACCCTTTCAGTTGCTCAAGGGCGGCTATATAGGGATCTTCGATATCACAGCAGGAGCTGGATGGACGCAGTTAACTGCTCAGGAGGGTGTCACAACCCGGGAGCGCGGGCCGGTAGGGAGCCGGCGCGAGCGGCGTAGAACCGCACGCCACCTCTGGGTTAAGAGCACTTCTCACGCTGACATCAGGAAGAACGCGGAAACGTACCAAAAGCGTTTGGCCAAGGCCATGAAACGGGCTGCGTGAGCCGGATGCGCACTATAGAAACCCCGCCAGCGCGCGGGGTTTTTCTTTAGTTGTGGACAGGACGAGTGCAAAACGTCTGGGCAACCACCTGGGCTAGAGCCCTTCCATTCGAGGCGAGTACACGACCCTAAAGGGCCGCTCTTCCACGTTGGTGCACATGGGCGGCTTCTTCCGCCGCTGGCGAAGCCAATCTCTTGCAACAACCGATTTGTGGGTCGGTGTCGGGCTAGATACCCAGTTTCTTGACTTCCTCGTTGTAGTACTTGCGGTAAAGGATGTCCCATTCCTGGCTGCCCTCCAGGATGGTACGTTTCTGCGTCTCGATCTTCTGGCGGGCGGCGGAGTCGATTCTGGCTTCCTGATTAAGCAGTTCTTCCAAAAGACGGCGCACTTCCAGGCGGATGGAGTTGCGATCCTCAACAAAATCAACTTCATTCATGTCGGCGAGTGCGTCGCTCACGACGTGCGCCACCTTGTTGACCTTGTCGCGGCTGATTCTCACAGCACCGCCTTGTACTTGCGAACCAACTCGTTTTTTACTTTCTTGAACATTTCCTGATAATTGGCGCCGGTTTTCTGCATTTCATCGGAATAGGCCTCGAGAATGACGCGCACCTCGTCGTTGATGCGATCTTCCAGGGAGAACTCGTCCAGCATTGCGCTGTGCACGCGCTCGGTCACCGCCGCGAGGTTCTTGGTCTCAATGAACTCGCCAGAAATCAGTTTTTTCGTGATTTCGCGGGCCAGATAGCCCACATATTCTTTCGAAAGCAACATGTGCGGATCAGATGGTTGTTGTGAATGCACTAGTCTAGCACAACGAGGAGATCGGGCTTTGTTTGCCGTCAGCTTTCGGCTCTCAAGCTTTTAGCATTAGCCATTACCTCTTAGCCAAATGGTTTTCGAATTAGCAAAACGCTAAGAGCCAAGCGCTAAAGAGCTGTTGAAAACTGATGGCCGGGGTTCTGTCGCAAGACATGGGACGAAGGTCACGCTCAGATGCGGCGTCTGGACAAAAAAGCTTACAATGCTTCTCAGCGGCAACTTAGATTATGTCCCATGTTCCAGACGACTTAACTACCCTGAAAGACGACATGATCGCGTTCATTGAGGGCCATGGCATGCGGCGCTTTCATGGTCTTGTCAATTATGAGGAAGTTCAGTGCATTGCATGGGAGGATGCCGACGACCCCGACGGTTGGAAGCAGTTTGTCGAGTTGGCTAAGGAATCTGGCGCCAAGTTCCTCACCATGCACTCGTGGACGTTGGAGCGGCAGCAGTTGGACGAATTAGTGCAGCATCTTTCGAATGGGCAGTTCACCAATGACGAGGACATCGAGGAAGCCCGCTGGCTGCGCTCGTATCTGGGCAAAACCGGGTTCGTGCAATTGGGGTGGCTTTATGAGGGATCGGTGATGCTGTATGAAACCGGCACCGAGTGGTACGACCGTTATCAGCGACTCCTAGAATTGAGCGAAGATTTCGGCGGTATTCCGATCGACGAGTCTGACCAGGACGACGAAATATAGCCGTGCGCTGGAATCTGCGTTCCCCTGACCCGACCCACTGCGGCAATCTTGCAGCGGCCCTGCACTCCAGCCAAATATTGCCGAAGCGCAGCGATGCCGTCACGGCGACGCTCTCGCGTTTGCTTGTCAATCGTGGGATGCTGGACATCAGCTCCGCCGAGAAGTTTCTCCTCCCCTCCTGGGCACACCTGCACTCGCCTTACCTGATGGACGGAATGAAAACAGCCGTCGAGCGTCTGACGGCCGCAATTGACCGGAAAGAGAAAGTCCTCATTTATGGGGACTACGATGTCGACGGCACGACGGCCATCGTTGTCCTGAAAACTGCCATCGAGTTATGTGGCGGGAGCGCTGATTTTCACGTGCCGCACCGCATCCGCGACGGCTACGGAATGAAGGACGACATCATCGAGCAGGCCGGGGGTTCAGGTGTGCGTCTGATCATCAGCGTTGATACGGGAATTCGCGCTTTTGCCGCGGCAGACACCGCGCGCCGTCTCGGTATCGATCTGATTGTCACGGACCACCATCTTCCCGGACCCGACGGGGTGCCGTTCGCGCTGGCAGTTCTGAATCCCAATCAGCCGGGTTGTGGTTATCCCTGCAAGGCACTGTGCGGCTGCGGAGTGGCTTTCAAGCTGGCGCAGGCGCTCCTGGAAAAACTGCTCGACCGGCCAGATCAGTCACGACTGCTTACGTCTTTTATGAAGGTGGTCGCGATTGCCACCATCGCCGACGCCGTGCCACTCCTGGGTGAGAACCGTGTATTTGCCAAGTTGGGGCTGGACGGCTTGCGTTCGCCGGTAAATGCTGGGCTTCGAGCGCTGCTGGAAGTGGCCGAGTTGGGCGGATCGCGGACGCTGAATTCCGGAGAGATTGCCTTCCGTATCGCTCCCCGCTTGAATGCCGCCGGCCGTATGGATGTGGCGCAGGATGTTGTGGAACTATTCAGCACAAAAGATGCTGTTCGCGCGCGCGAGCTTGCAGCGCGCCTCGACAAACTCAACGGCGAACGGCAGGAAGAGGAGCGGCGCATTCTTCAGGAGGTGGAGAGCCGGTTTGAGCAGGATTCCACGCTGAAGAATGCTTACTGCATTGTTGTGGATGGGGACGGGTGGCATCGCGGAGTCATTGGCATTACCGCGACCCGGGTCGTGGAGCGCTATGGGCGGCCGGCTTTGGTTATATCGCGGGATGGCGACGAAGCTCACGGGTCAGGACGATCAATTCGCGCTTTCCATTTGCTTGAGGCACTGGAGTCCTGTGCCGCGCTCTTCGACCGTTACGGAGGCCATGCGCACGCGGTGGGGTTTGCCTTGGCCGCTAGCCGCGTGGCAGAGCTGCGGGAGAGGTTGCACTCCTACGCGCACGCGAGGCTTACAGAAGCTGATTTTCAGCCTGTCCTCGACCTGGACGCGGAAATACCGCTGCATCGGGTTACGCCGGAATTGTTGCAAGCCGTGCAATTCCTGGAGCCGTTTGGGATGGATAATCCCGAGCCGATCTTTGGCTCGGTCGGTGTCCGCCTTCTTCATCCACCGCGCGTCATTAAGGAAAAGCACGTCAGACTGAAGCTGGCTGCTTGTAGCGGCAATTCTGACGGCGGGCAGACCTGGCGACGAGCAATTACGTATGACGCGTTGGGCTGGCGGATGGCGGACAGAGTGGATAAAGAACAGCTCTTGCCGGGAGACTTGCTCGACATTGCGTTCAAAGTTGGACAGAACCAACATCCGGAGTTCGGCGGTCTAGAACTTACGTTGTGTGATTTTGGGAAAAGAACCGAGACAGCGCCCGCAGCGGCGAAAGCAAAGAGTGTTCCTTCCTAAGCCGATCGGGAGACGACCTGTTTGCCTAGGCGCTGTGGGACCGGACTTTCCGCTTTGTCAGAGACTCGATGGACGGGTATGAGGTCGCGGGAGTCAGTGACCGATCGGGAGGCAGCACGCCTCCCTGAAAGAAGCCGACCAGTTTTTCGATTGCCAGGCCGGTATTCGGCGGTATGACAATGGTGGCGGCAAGCTGGCCGTTGCGGACCCAGGCCTGTCCGGTTTTCGGAACTCCATCGCAGCCCGTGAACGGCAATCTCAACCAGTGTTCCCTTGCTTCGCCCGTCGTGAGCTCCTGAAAGGCTCTACGCGCGCCCATGGCCATAGAGTCGTCCTGGGCGCCGATGGCATCGATGCGAGCCTGCTGCGAGGTGGAAAGCCGAAGCCAGGAGCTGACTGCCTTAAATGAGCTTTCCTCCGTCCACTGCGCTTTCATGACTTTGATCTGCACATGGGCCGGTTTAGTTTCGTACATTCCGGCGGACCGTTGCTTGGCCGCCAGACTCTCCGCCGGACCCTGGATGTACAGGACGCATCCTCCAGCAGGCAGCAGAGCCGCGAATTGCTTGCCTTGAATACGCCCGATCTCTTCGTGATCGGAGGTGATGCTGAAGCATGGGACTTTGTAGCTGGCGCGGAATTCGGCGAGATAATCCGCGTCGCGATTCACTACTACCCAGCCAATCGCCGAGCTGGCTGCCGCTCTGGCTACCTGAGGCAACGCGGTACCACCGGCAGGCTCGACGATAATAGCGTCCGGACGCGACTCCTGAGGGGACTGAATGATTTTAAGTAACTGCTGGGTTTGGCTGATCGCATCGTTGTTGGCCGAAACAATCTCTATTTCGACCCCGAAGCGGTGTGCGGCCTGCTCCGCAGCACGAGCTTGCTCTTCCTGGTAATCGTTGTCTTTGGTCGGCAAGGAAACGATGAACCGCAGCTTTTTCATGGTACACGCCCTTCCGTGCATCATAGGTTCGGTTCGGCCCCAGGGGAACGTAACCAGAGTAATGAGGTAACAGCGCCAGAGCCAGAGATGGATCTTCTGAAATCACCGAGCTCGGGCTCGCGGCAATGTTAAAATCGGGCGCCCAGGAGGTCGCGCATGCGCCGAGTCACTATTATTGCCATTCTGCTTTACGCTTGCAGTGCCTGGCCGCAGGCCACGTTGCCGGTGCATTGGGAGGAACTGACGGCCGCCGATTTCGTCAGCGCCATCCGGCAATCGAAGGGAACCTGTCTGCTGCCTTTCGGCATTCTCGAAAAGCACGGTCCCCATCTTCCGCTGGGAACGGACCTGCTGGACATACGTCATGCGGCGTTGCAAGCCGCGCAAAAAGAATATGCAGTAGTCTTTCCTGAGTATTATTTTGGGCAAATCTTTGAAGCAAAACATGAACCGGGAACCATTGCCTACAGCCGCGCGATTCAACTCGACCTGCTGCAGGAAACCAGCGACGAAATGGCGCGCAACGGCTGCAAGAAGATCATCATTGTCAACGGCCATGGAGGCAACGAGAGTCTGCTGCCCTACTTTGCGCAGACCCAGCTGGCAAAGCCGCACGATTACGTGGTTTACATTTTTGGAATTCCTGAATTACCGGGGGGACCTGCAAAAAAGAGCACCGGCCCCGACATGCACGCCGGAGAGTCCGAGACCTCTTCCATGCTCATCTCAAGACCGGATCTAGTGCACATGGATCGGGCGCGGCAGGAATCCGGCGCCGATGAGGCGCGATTGAAATTGCCGGATACTTTGTACACCGGCAGCTGGTGGTACGCGCGCTTTCCGGATCACTACTCGGGAGATGGTTCGGTGGCCAGCAAGGAACTTGGTGAATTTCGGGTGAATGCGCTGGTAGACGCGATCGTAAAGGCGATTCAGGCGGTCAAAGCCGACGAAACCAGCTTGAAATTGCAAGATGAGTTTTTCGAGAAAAGCAAGCATCCGCTGGACACCAAACAATAGCCGGTGAGTTAGTTCATGCCGCGTCCGCGGTAGCCTGGGCGTTGACAATAGCTTCCTGGGGAGTCAATGAACTTGCCAGGGCAAAGCGGGCGATTTCATCGCGCCGCATGAACACCACTCCGGGCCGCCGCTGAACGTAAATAATGAACTCTTCCAGCACTTTGGCGCGGGCGGGCCGTCCGCTGAGGCGATCAAGCAGGACAATGGACATCATGCGGCGGCGGGATTCCGCCTCCGAATACAGCATCTCGAACTCGTTTCTCAACTCACCGGCGTATTGTTCCGAGGTGAAATGATGAGTCTCGTAGGCCGTAGCATCGGAGTTTTCCAGAGAACACGGGACGACGACCAGCGGTTTGCTCCGGACCGGGATTAAGAACGGTTGATCCCGGCCAGCATTGTCGGAATAGTAAGTAAGCCCGAGTTCATGAAAAATCTCGAGGGTGGAGGCCGTTCCCCTTAGCCGGAGGGCGTGGCAGCCGGTAGGACGTTCACTGGTGGCGCGCGCGATGCTTTGCAGGGCAGCATCAAACCAGGCGCGCTCCTCTTCCGCGGTTAACGCATATTGCGGAGCCCAGCTTTGGCCAGGAATGGCCGCTTCATGGCCCCGCTCAACGATTTCTTTGGCCAGCTGTGGACTGCGATCCACGGCGGCGGGAAGCATCGCAAAGGTCGTTCTTACGCGGCGTCGTTGGAAGACCTCGAGCAATCGAGGGATGCCTTCCTGAAAGCCGTAGTCATCCCAGCCGGAAAGATGCGAACCCGGTTCGATCGGGAGCCGGGAGTCCGATTTGCGGTCGGGAGTGTGGGCTCCCGCCTCGAATTGCACTGCAATGGAGATGGCCAGCTTGGCGCCATCCGGCCAGAACTCGCGAGAGCCCTTGGGGCCCCAGTTCCTTGCTCCCGGCCACGCTCTGGTCAAGCGCTCGAGGTACCTGCTAGAAGGTCTGGCGGGTAGGTGGCTCTTAATCGCGGTCATCGGAAGTGGCTCCGCCATGGCGATGTCGAGCAGGTTACGGGTAATCCTGCTCCGGCACAGACTCCTGAGATGCAGGTTTCGGTTCAGCTGCTGTTTCCGTCGTTGTTTTTGGGTGTCTTTTGAGCCCGGAAGGTTACCCCTATCGGGTTGTCACAGATTCCCTTTCCCACGCAACATGCGGCCTTAAGCAGTGCCTTTTTTAAATTGGCGCTCATTCGTAAACTAGTTACAGCATGGAGCAGTTTCCCCGAACCACGGTTCTCGCCGGCATTTTTCAGCAATTGTGCCCGCGGTGCCGCAGCGCAAAGATCTTCTGCAGCTCGATTTATCTCGGCTTCCCGCGGATGAGGCACGATTGTCCGGTTTGCAACCTGAAATTTGAGCGAGAGGAGGGCTATTTCCTGGGCGCGATGTATATCAGCTATGGTCTGGCGCTCGTGACCATCGGCATTCTCGCGTTGATTTTCTGGTTGCTGACGACTTGGTCGATCGTGAAGGACGTGATCTGGGCGGTGGTGTTGTTCTTGCCTCTGGCAGTACCGATAACTTTGTTCGCGCGGGTGCTGTGGATTTACCTGGATCAGGCGATTGATCCCGAGCGAGTCTGAGTCGGGACAGCTTTAAGCTGCGTAGTGCAGATGAGCAAGATATTTGCGGAGTTTGTGGGTGGCTCGGAAGAGCGTGTTTTTGGCCGTCTCCTCACTCGTATTCAGGAGCTCCCCCACAATGCGTAGCTTCAGTCCCTGGAAGTGTTTCAGTTCGAAGACGACTCGTTCTCGAGGCGTGAGCTTGTCTAAGGCGAGGCGAATGTGGCGACGCAACTCAAGTTGAAGCGTCTGCCGTTCGGGATCACTGGCGGGATGCAAGTCGGGGGTGCAGTCAATTACGTCGAGCAGGTTTCCGGCACGGTCACATACGATGGCGCTGTCTTCGCGCCGGGACTTCTTCGTGCGCAAGCGGTCCATACAAAGATTGCAGACGATGCGGTGTATCCATGTGTAGAAGGTGGATTCGGAGCGAAAGTTGGCGATGTTCCAAAAGGCTTTGAGAAAAGCTTCCTGATAAATATCCTGGGCATCGTGCTCTGAACCAGTGAGCCGGAATGCAAGGCGCAGTACGGCCTGATCATAACGGCGCACCAATTGCTCGAATGCCTGACTGCTACCACGTTGCGCCAGGCGAATGAGAGTCTTGTCGTCCAGGGTTCTGGGGACAGCGCCGCATACTGGCTGTAAGGCCGCGACATTGACAGAGTCTGACATGGCAGCGGGGATGTTGATCCGCGTCCGTTAACCTACTGGGATTGACAGTTGGGGATGTCACAGTTTTGTCATGGTGCTGTAAAAAGGCGTTTACACCGGAGACTAAGCGGGTTCCCGTTATAATCGTGGGAACCTGCATGGGCACTAAGTTAGACGAGATTGTTGCGACCGTCCGCAAGCGTGTGGCAGCAGAGCGCGCCCGTGCAGAGGTACGCGATTTGGAGGGTCAAGCCCAACGCCATGTCCCACGGGGGTTCCGCGGCGCCCTGCAATCGGCTGCCAGGAACGGCGTCGCGGTAATTGCCGAGTTGAAGAAGGCATCCCCGTCCCGGGGGCTTATTCGCCAGGACTTCAGGCCCGCTGAGTTGGCTCGAGAGCTGCAAGAGAGTGGTGCGGCAGCACTTTCCGTGCTTACCGACACCGAGTTTTTTCAAGGATCGCTGCAAAATCTCACAGTCGCATCGGGCGCAACGCATCTTCCGTGCTTGCGCAAAGACTTCGTCGTGGATGAGTTTCAGTTGCTGGAAGCACGCGCTTACGGCGCTGATGCAGTATTGCTCATTGTAGCCGCCCTGAGTTCTAACGAGTTGGCAACGCTGGGCGCGGCCGGCCGCCAGTTGGGACTCGATATTTTGTGCGAGGTTCATGATGAAGCCGAGTTGCAGAGGGCGCTGGATGCCGGTTTCGACCTGATCGGCGTCAATAGCCGTGACTTGCGCACGTTCAAGGTGGATCTGAATACGGCATTGCGCCTGGGCGGATTGCTGCCGAAGAGTGTGCTCGGTGTTGCTGAAAGCGGCATTGAGTCGGCGCAGGATATAGCTCAGCTGCAAGCCGAGGGATATCGAGGTTTCCTGATCGGTGAGTCGTTGATGAGGGCAGAATCACCTGGTCGGGCGCTACAGAATTTGCTGGCCGAAACCAGGAAAACGGTTTCCAGTTTCTAGTTTCGGGTTTTTCGAGTGTGCATTCGTGGGTTGAACGGCACGGCTATCCTCGCGAAACCACAAACTGGAAACTCGAAACTGCCTTATGACTTGGGTCAAGATTTGCGGGATCACGAATCTGGGGGACGCGCATGTAGCCGTCGAGGCCGGCGCCGATGCGCTGGGATTTGTGTTCTACGAAAAGAGTCCGCGAAATATCGAGCCGGAGGTCGCGAGCAAGATTGTTGCCGAATTGCCGTCTACCGTCGAGAAAGTGGGCGTATTCGTCGATACCCCGGTGGAGACTGCCATGGATATCCTTCACCGGGTCGGCCTGACAGGAATGCAATGGCATCTCTTTCGTGCCCATCCCCTTTCCAGTGCTGACGGGCTCAAGGCGTATTCATTCGGGTCAGACGCTCCGAAGATGTACTACTGCATGCCGGCATCCTGGTTGCTGGAGGATGAATCCCGTATCCCCGCGTTAGCGGAAGATTTCGAACACCTGCTTGATTCGGTTCCGGCTGAAGCACGGCCCGGAGTTGCAGATTTCTTTCGAACTTTTTTTCTCGATTCTGGAACTCCCGAGCAGCCGGGTGGAACCGGGAAAACTTTCGATTGGCAGGAGGTGCTGCCGCTGGTTGAATCGATGAAGAAGAACTTCAACGTGGTAATTGCCGGTGGATTAAATCCCGCGAATGTGCCGGAGGCGGTTCGACTCCTGCAACCGTGGGGGGTTGATGTTTCGTCGGGGGTCGAAGCTCGACCGGGCAAGAAAGATCCACACAAGGTGGAGGCATTCATCCGGGCAGTCCGCAACCAACAAAGGACGGCATAGACATGGCGACCGCAAAAATCCATCCCGGAAAACCCACCGGCAGATCTCTCGGCTTGAACGGAGTGACGAAGAAGCCCAGCGGAAACGTGACTCCCGGCCGCTTCGGTCCGTACGGCGGGCGTTACGTTCCCGAAACGCTGATGGCGGCACTCGACGAGTTGGACCGCGCGTACGCAAAGGCTCGCAGGGATCGAAAGTTTCAACAGCAGCTCGATAACCTCTACCGCAACTACGCCGGGCGGCCTACAGCGTTGTCCTACGCTCGCCGTCTCACAGAAAAGCTGGGCGGGGCGAAAATCTATCTGAAGCGCGAAGACCTGCTGCACACCGGGGCACACAAGATCAACAACTGCCTGGGCCAGGCGCTGCTGGTCGAGCGTATGGGGAAGCACCGCGTGATTGCCGAAACCGGCGCCGGGCAACATGGAGTCGCAACCGCTACCGTATGCGCGCTTTTCGGGTTCCAGTGCGTCGTCTACATGGGCACCGAGGACATGCGGCGGCAGGAATTGAACGTCTTGCGCATGCGCATGCTGGGGGCGGAGGTTCGCGGAGTCGACTCCGGCTCACGAACTCTGAAGGATGCGATCAGCGAAGCTATGCGCGATTGGGTCACGAACGTTCGGACCACCCATTACCTGCTGGGTAGCGTACTGGGTGCGCATCCTTATCCCACGATGGTCCGCGATTTTCATGCGGTGATCGGCCGTGAGGCGCGCGCTCAGATACTCAAGGCAGAAGGGAAGCTGCCCTCCGCGATCATTGCCTGCGTTGGGGGCGGCTCGAACGCCATCGGGATTTTCCACCGCTTTCTCGGCGATAAGAAAGTACATCTGGTCGGGGTGGAAGCCGGAGGATACAGCGATCGTTTGGGTGAGCATGCCGCGCGGTTCCTTGGCGGGCGGCCCGGAGTGCTGCAAGGCACCTATTCTTATGTTCTGCAAAATGACGCAGGACAGATCGCCACTACGCACTCCATTTCGGCGGGGCTTGATTATCCGTCGATCGGCCCGGAGCATGCCTGGCTAAAAGATCGAGGCCGTGCGGAATATGTGTCCGCCTCCGACGAGGAGACACTTGCAGCCTGCACGCTGTTGGCGCAGACGGAAGGAATCATTCCAGCGCTTGAATCAGCGCATGCGGTGGCAGAATGTGTGAAGCGGGCGCCGCGCATGAAGAAATCCGAAATTGTGATCGTGAATATTTCCGGCCGGGGTGATAAGGACATCGGCATCCTGCGAGAGAATCTTAAGCTTGATTGATGCTGTGGCGCGGCGGTATTTGCAGGCGCTGCTTATTAGAGCGTGTTTCAAATTACCTTGTTTTCGGGAACCAAGTTCCTCAGGGGCTAAAGCCGTGCCCTTCCCAAAACCTATTTTTGAAACATGCTGTAAACAGATCTAAGTTGCCAATTTACGAAATTACAGAATTACAGAATTACAAAACTACTGCCACATGCCTCTTACCTTTACACGCCGCCCCGCGCTCGTCGCATATGTGACCTGCGGAGACCCCGACATGGAGACTACGCGCGAGATTGTTCTGGGGGCGATTGACGCGGGCGCGGAAATCATCGAACTCGGCGTGCCTTTCAGCGATCCAGTGGCCGATGGTCCAGTCATCCAACGTGCCAGCGAGCGCGCATTGAGGCATGGCACAAGTCTGCAAGATGTCCTCAAGCTGGCGGCAGATATTCGACGCCGTTCCCAAGCGGGTCTGGTGATCTTCTCGTATCTGAATCCAATCCTGCAGATGGGTTTGGCCTTTTTCTGCAGTGAAGCAGAGGCAGCTGGGGTCGATGGTGTTTTGGTAACCGATCTCCCAGTCGAAGAGGGTGGCGATTACTTACGCGACATGCGAATGCGACGGCTGGCATCCATCTTTCTTGCTGCTCCTACCAGCACCGACGGGCGCTTGCGCGCAATTGCGAAGTCCTGCGGTGGGTTCGTGTACGCCGTCTCGCGCACCGGAGTGACTGGGGCGCGACAAGAGCTGCCCGACGATGCCCGCCAGCTTGTGTCCCGAATCCGCAAATACACGAAGTTGCCGGTTGCGGTTGGCTTCGGCATATCCACATCCGAGCAATTCGCCGCGGTTGGGGAATTCGCCGAGGCGGGGGTTGTGGGCAGCGCAATTGTGCAGACCATCGAACGCAATCCGGGAAGAGAGCCGGAGGCGGTGGCGGAATTCGTGACAAATCTACTCAAGCCATCTACTGCCAGCCGAAAGGTTTCGGCCGAGCATCCTTAACGTCCTTTCGCGTCTCCCAGCTTGCCTGTTTGAAACCAGAGGTTTGTGCCGTGTAATCTACGCGGCATGAAGAACTTCAACGAGCTCACCGAGCGTGAGATCCTGGCCCTCGCCATTTCCCTGGAAGAAGAAGATGAGCGCGTCTACGCCGACTTTGCCGAAGGCTTGCGGCAAGACTATCCGGCATCTGCCAGCATTTTTGGAGGGATGAGGGAAGAAGAGTCGGGGCATCGGCGGAAGCTCATTGATCTTTACCGCCAAAAGTTCGGCGACCATATTCCACTGGTGCGCCGGCAAGACGTGAAGGGATTTGTACAGAGGACGCCAGTATGGCTGGTGCGGCCATTGGGGCTCGACACGGTTCGTAGGCAGGCGAGCGCCATGGAAGTTGAGACCAGACGCTTCTATGAACGGGCAGCGGCCCGCACCCAGGATGCGGCGGTACGGCAACTGCTGGACGATCTGGCGCAGGAAGAGCGCAGCCACGAAGACCGCGCCCAGGAACTGACGGAAGAAAAGTTGCGCCCACAGGCAAAAGAAGATGAAGAGCATGCCCGGCGACGATTGTTTGTGTTGCAGGTCGTGCAACCTGGCCTGGCAGGGTTGATGGATGGCTCCGTTTCGACTTTGGCCCCGGTATTCGCGGCGGCAATGGCAACGAAGAATAGCTGGGATGCCTTTCTGGTGGGGATGGCGGCATCCATTGGCGCTGGCATCAGCATGGGATTCGCAGAAGCGTTGTCCGACGATGGAAGCCTTACCGGACGTGGGCATCCCTGGGCCCGCGGCGCTGTGGAAGGCGCCATGACAACGCTTGGAGGGATCGGTCACACGCTGCCGTTTTTAATTACGAATTTTCATCTGGCTTTGATTGTTGCCTTCGCGGTGGTTCTGGTGGAGCTGGCGCTCATCAGCTGGATTCGGCACAAGTACATGGAGAGCTCGGCGGTTTCGGCTGCCCTGCAGGTAGGACTTGGGGGCGCGCTCGTCTTTATCACCGGGCTGCTGATCGGGCAATCGTGATCGAGGTCACCCGATGCGTGAATCCCAGATATTTCCACTGGCCAGACTTACTTCAAGGGCTGCACTGCGTGGGCAGCCGAACCCGTTCAGGGCTGTTGATCAGGCAGCTCCACGAACTCCGTTCGAACATTTCCATCTCTGTCGAGCGTATGCATCGCGAAGCCAAGTCGGCCGCCCCAGGGTAGCCAGCTCGTCGCCGGGCCCACGTGCCAGGTTATTCCGCCGTAATCGAACGAGCGCCCGTTGTGCCAATGTCCAACCAACATGTGCTTGATGCCTAGTTCGTGCAGCAATCTTAGCTCGCGTGAACGGTAAGGCTCACTCATAACCCAGTACGGTTTGGGATCAGGAGGGAAATCGCCGTCCCGAGTAATGGGCATGTGCTGCAGGCCAACCATGATTCGATTTGGTTCAGACTGATGAGTTTGCTGTTCCAACCACCGCAGCATCTTCAGTGACTCTTCCTGAATTGCCGGCGGGAGCGGAGGCGCGGGATTGGCCTCGTAATGGTCGTAGTTGCCCAGCAACTCGGAATCGATGGCAATGAAATCGATGTTCCTGACGTCAAAGCGGTAGTAGTCGTTTCCGAAAACCGAGCGGTAGCGGTCGATATCGGTGGTGTGGATGTCATGATTGCCCGGAATGTAGTACAAGGGCGCTTTCAGCTGCTGCAGAATGCTTTTCGCCTGCTGCCAGTCTGCGGGGCTTTCGCCGATGTCACCGGTCAGGATGACGGCGTCGGGGCGCCGCTCGTTGATCATTTGGACCGCCAGACGCAGGTTCTCGGCCGCGTGCGCAGCGCGCTGCTCACCCAAATGAGTGTCGCTGAGCTGGGCAATGACAGCCTGAGCCATGGCCCGGCGAGGCATAATTCCCAGGCCCGCCACCAGGAAGACAAGGATTGAAAAAGTGAATGCCGCAACCCGCTTCACGGTTTGTGAGAGGCTGATTGCGGCACAAGGGTTGGTTCTAGGTCCCGTTCGCGTAGGCAGGTTATGCTTCGACTTTAGCGGTCAAAGCGGCAGTCCGCCGTTGCATCTCCTCGGGAGAGACGTCTTCCTTATGCGTGGCTATGGTCCAGACGTGCCCGAATGGGTCATGGATTGTGCCGTTCCGGTCTCCATAAAATTGATCGGCGACCGCGCGCTCCAGTTTTGATCCAGCCTTTACAGCGCGTTCGACCGCCTGATCGACGTCAGGTACGTAGAGCATAAGACTGACGGGCGTGCCGCCCCAGGACTGCGGACTTTTGTAGCCCATTTCCGGATGTTCGTCGGCCAGCATGATTACGGAGTCGCCGATTCTGAGCTCAGCATGCCCGATCTTTCCATCGGGGCGCGGGAAGCGCATGATCTCGGTTGCGCCAAACACCTGCTTGTAGAAATCAATCGCGCGGGTAGCACCTTTGATAATCAGGTAGGGAGTTACTGAGTTGTAACCGCTGGGAACGTGTTTTACTGCCATGTCGGATTCTCCTGAGGTTTCATCGATTTTAGTAATAAATGCCATGGTGTTCTACCCTGGCGAAGCGAGCGGCTCATCGACTTTTCGCGGGAGCAGCAAAGAACCATAGGTTGCGAAACGGATCGGTGGCTCCTGCGCGGCGGTCTCCGTAAGGCTGATTCTTGGGCTGTTCCAGGGAGGTTGCGCCTGCCTGGAGTGCCCGGCGATAGGCGGCGTCCACGTCGCCCACATACATGTAAAACATCGTCGGCATGGGCTGCCAGGGACCGTGCGCCTCGCCCATCTCAAGCGCCGATTCACCAATGCGGATGGTCGCGTGATGGACCACGCCATCGGAACTTGCATGACGGCTGAGCTCCTCTGCGCCGAAGGCATCCTTCAAGAACCTGATCAGGGCATCTGCCCCGCGCGGATGGAGATACGGCGTAACCGTATTCAGCCCGGCAGGAATGTAGCTACCGTGCTTGTGCGTGGAGATCCACCAGTAGTTGCCACCAATATCCTTTATGCCGGCCTCGCGATCACCGTAGGGCTGATCAACTGGTTTTTTGATCGATGTGGCGCCGGCTGCCAAAGCCTTTTCATAGACCGCGTCCGCATCAGGAACATAAATGTGAAGCGAGGTGGGAAAGGGCTTTCCCTGCCAGGAAACACCCTGCCCGCCACCGCCGATCATCAACATCGAATCGCCTACGCGTGCTTCGCAGTGGAAGCCACCAGCTGTGCCAATGGCGCGGTAGGTCTCCGTGGCTCCGAAGGCCTGCGTCATAAAATCGACGAGTGCAGGTGCGTCGGGAACAATCACGTAAGGAGTGACGATGCGGAAGCCCTCGCGAATGTTGGAGCTCGCCTGCCGCAGTCCCGTGTCGGCCGATGTGCTAACTGCCTCTTGCACCGTATTCATTGATGTTTCCTGCAGCCTGGCCTGCAAGAGGTTCTTGAAATCAGGGCGGGGCAGGCCTCGCAAATCAGCGGCAATGCGCAGCAACGACTGTATCTCCGCGTCCACGGTGGGAACAGGCGCATTCGCCAGCAGGTGTTCAATGGCGTTGTCGAGTTGTTCAATCAAGCTGCGTTTAGCCATGGTGTTCCCCTGGCTGCAACCGCGTCCGCAGATTAGCTAGACCGCGAAACTGGAGCTGTTTGATAGCACCTTCCGTACGCCCCATTTCCTCGGCAATGTCGCGAATACTCTTGTCTTCGCCGAAGCGCATGACAATAACTCGCCGCTGATCGACAGGAAGCTGGTCGACTATCCGGAACAGGCGCACGCGATGGTGGACGTCTTCCGGGGTTTCGCCCGCGGCGATCTCGGGCAGGTCCTGAACCACCTCTCGGGCCGACTTTTTCCATTGATCATTCACGACGTTGCTGGCTATCCGCATCAACCAGGCCGCGAAGGGAATCCCGCGCCAATCAAAACCAGGCAAGTGCGCCAAGGCCTTGTGAAAAACATCGGCAGTCAAATCTTCAGCGGTCTGGCGCTGACGAACGCGGCTCAGAATAAAGGCATAGACCCGCTCAAAGTTCTGCTCATAGAGCTCGGAAAAGCGGCTTGGATCCTTTTGGGCAGCCTCAACCAGAAGGCGCTCCTGGGCGTCTGCCTGTGATCCGCTTGATCCAGGTTTGCGGGCTGCCATTTCGCTATCTCAAAGATATAAACTGCGGGACCGGAAAAAGGTTACGGCAAAAGCTCAGCAATTTTCCATGCAATACGGCAGTGCTCCCTGTGCTTACCGTAATTTGTGGAGCTTCGCTCCGCCGGGCAGGTGGGGACACCTGCCCCTACGCAATCATTGTCGAGCGCCGGTCGCGGGAGAGAAGTTTAGCGTGAGCCGGACTCCGGGCTGGTAACAATGGTTTCGATGGTTTCTGCTAACATCACAGCAAATGCGGCTACGCAGGGTCGGGGAAGGCTTCAGGCGACAAGAAAAGAGTCACAGCGCCGCGTCGCATGATGGGCGCGTCCGGGCCGAGCTGGTGATTATCACCGGCATGAGCGGTTCCGGAAAGGCATCTGCGCTCAAAGCGTTTGAAGACCTGGGTTTTTACTGCGTCGACAACCTTCCCGTCGAGCTGATTCCCCGGTTTGCCGAACTGGCAGTGCAATCGGCCGAAATTCATCGCACCGCACTAGTGGTCGACGTGCGGGAAGGCTCCAAGCTGGAGAAGTTACCCGCGATACTGAAGTCGGTGAAGCGCATGCTTCCCGCTACGGTGATTTATCTGGAAGCCAGCGATGCGGCCTTGTTGCGGCGCTTCAGCGAGACCCGGCGTCCGCATCCACTTGGTACCGATGCTCCGGTGAAATCCGCGCTACAGGAAGAGCGCCGTCACCTGAAGCCGATCCGCGCCATCGCGGATTTCGTGATCGATACCACCAAATTTAACGTTCATGAGCTGCGCGCGCATATTCTGGAGCAATTCAAGCAACAAGCGTCGGACAAGAACATCCTGGTTTCGTGCGTCAGCTTCGGCTTTCGGCATGGCGTTCCTGAAGACGCTGACCTGGTCTTTGATGTGCGCTTTTTGCCTAACCCGCATTTTGTTCCGGAATTTCGTCCACTCACTGGGCGTGATCCGAAAGTCGCGAAGTACATTCGGTCGTTTCCTCAGAGCCAGGAGTTCATCAAGCGGATTTCGGAGCTGCTGGTTTATCTTCTGCCGCACTACATCGAAGAAGGCAAGAGCTATCTCACGATTTCATTCGGCTGCACGGGCGGACAGCACCGGTCGGTGATGATCGCCGAGGACGTCGCCAAGCACCTGAAGAAGGCGGGATATCGGGTGAAGGTGCAGCATCGGGATAGTCCGAAGTAGGACGTTTTCAGTTCAGAACCAGGGCGTTCGATTGGATGTTGTACCCATACAACCTAACGCGTCCTTGAGATTTCACCCACGTGAATGTTTCCACTGCCAAGCCGTGAGTGAAATTAGTGGCGTACACAGTCGTAATAAATGTCGCTGTTACGGTGGCATTGACATTTACGTTTCTCAGGTGAAACTCTCCCGCATCGCCGAGTTTTCCGTGGACGGCCTGCAGAAATTTAATCAACTCTTCTCGTTTTCCTCCACTGTGGAATCCGTCGGCTGCTTCGTTGTAGATCTGATCGAAACGATTGTTGTTCAGCTCTTCATGAAAAGTCTTCACGGCCTCGTTCGACAATGATCTTGCTTCCATCAGTCCTGAACCGCACTGCCACATTAAATAAAGCAGAAGGATGATCGTAGCTCCGAGGGACCATTTCCAGAGCAGCCTTTTCTTGCTTGCACTTGTGGCTTGAAAAGAATCCGGTACGGGTGCGGGCGTGGTCACCTGTCTCTCCTAAGCGGTGTTCCGGCAAACTCTTCCGGACAGCCTAGACTAGCTCATGAAATTTGCAAGTATTTCTAGATATAACCGGTGGCCTGGAATAGTCGTGATACTCCCTGCTACTGCATTGCGACTGATAGTTCCTGTAAAATAGCGGCTTGCGCTCAAACTGCGGCACCTCA
>DASSIO010000297.1:0-7078 GCA_035691825.1 Terriglobales bacterium
CCCTTTCCTGCTCACCAGTTAACCCAAAGCAATTCATCTGTTTACGGCGTTCTTCGCTCTCTCTTCCCCCGCTGCCATTTGGTTCGTTACTTGCTCCTTCCGTGTTACGGGCCGGTTAAGATTTCAAATCGATCGCCCAGATCAGGGTGAGGAGAGAATAATTCCTATGTCAGAGGAACACATCATCGAAACAAGAAATGGATCTTCGTGGGTATTGCCAGCGGTCATCGTGCTGGGATTGGTCGCGATTGGCGGCTTGGGATTCGGTTGGAACGCATCTTCCAAGCTTGACGCCACGCAACAGGCCGTCACGGCGCAAGTAAAGACCGTCCAACAGTCGGTGGAGCAGGACGTATCCTCGCTGAAGGATCGCATTGCTCAAGATGAAAAGACGAACTCGGATCTTCAGGGCGACCTGAAGGTAGTCACAGACAAGCTCAAGATCACTCAGGGCCAACTCCGGAAGGCGCGGCAGGAAACTGCCAAGCTGAACGACGAGGCGACTCAGAAGATCAGCGCTCTGGACACTTCTGTGCACACGGAATTGGCCACCAAGGCCGGCACGGATGACGTCAAGAACGTGGATACCAAGGTCACCGCCGTGAGTTCTGACCTGAACACGACCAAAGAAGACCTCAAGATGGCCAAGAGCGAGATGGGCACACTGATCGCTCGCAACCACGATGAGATCGACCAACTCCGCCGCCTCGGGGAGCGCGATTACGTCGAGTTCAGCATCGCGGGCAAGAACAAGCCCCAGAAGGTCGGCAACGTCACGGTCGAACTGAAGGGCGTCAACCAGAAGAAGAATCAGGTCAGCTTCGCCATGGTCGTCGAGGACAAGCGGTTCGAGAAAAAGAACCGCGCCCTTAACGAGCCTATTTTCTTCTACACTTCCGGCACGCGGCTTCCAGAAGAGATCGTGATCAATAAAGTTGGCAAGGATCAAATCAGCGGCTACGTCAGCATCCCGAAGGCGAATGCCCAGCCTGCCAGCGCATCCACGACTTCCGGAAAGTAAACACAAAGAGCAAACTTGGCCGTTCAGGCCATTGAATTGAGCGAAGCGGGCAGGGGTTCCTGCCCGCTTCGTTTTTTACTCCCACTCTTGGTCATTCTTCCGACGTTTTCCGGTTTCCGGGCAATCTCCGCTAAGATGGAAGCGCACTCGCGGAGAACCGCTTGCGTCAGACCTCGTCAATCCTGTATATCGCAGTGGATAGTTTGATTCAGGCCCGCGGACCTGTCGCTCCCGGTCTTGACGAATTCGCTGCCGCACTCGATCACCGTGGCATTCCTGCGGTTTGGCTCACGAGCCGCACACGGCACCAACTGGACGACCCCCGTCGTAAACTGGCCCATTCTCATCCGTTCATCGCCGAGGACGGTTGTGGCGTCTTCCTTCCCGAAGGCTACTTTCACCTCCGACCTCAATCCTCACCCTCGGGTCCAGAGGCCAGGGCAACAGTTCGACTTGGCCGATTCACCTGCCTGCCCGTAGCGGAGCTTCAACCGGCGGCCTCGGAAGCTCTCGAGACGCTTTCCGAGGAAACAGGTGTCCCGGTCGTGCCGCTTCGGTCGCTTCCGCCGCGAGAACTGTCCCAGAACCTGGGGCTGCCGCCTCGGGAAGCCGAGCTTGCGCGCCAACGTGACTTCGATGAACTATTTTTCTTCGCAGGAGCCTCACAGCAGGACATCGACAGATTCCTTAGGATCAGGGGCACTTCGAGCATTCAGATTCGTCAGCGTGGTGCGCTGTGGTCGCTCGCAGTAGGCGCAAATATCCGACGATGCGTTGGCGAGCTATCCAAACTGTACGATCGTGCCCTCCGCTCCCACGCGCGCAGTATCGCGCTAGCCACGACGGGGCAGGAAACAGACCTTTTCCCCGCCTGCGATCGCTCCATCTTGCTTACCGAAGGAGATGGTTTGATTGCGGATACGCCTTCTCGGCGTGGTAGTCGAGTAATGGAAGTACCACTGGGGACATCCGAAACTTGGGAACTGGTCCTTGCCGCGCTAACTGCAGGACGATAAACGAGAAAAAGGTCTCTTGGAACCAAAGTGTCTATTATTCCACTGTTTTTTCACACGTTTGTTTAGTATCCCATTTTCCAACCTACCCCGATCATTCCCAAATCTAATGTTTTCGTCATGATAGCAAGACGCCGGGCGCACACGTCATGGCCATCTGATTGCCCATTAACGTCTGGGTGGACGGTCCCCGTATATCTATCCACGCTCTCGGTTTGGATGGCTACCCAGCTAAAGCAGCAGGCCGAGTACTAGGAGATTTGAGACTATGGCATGGCTCATTCGCAAGCTTCGCATTCCGGCCTCTGAATCCTCCATGGGGATCGTCCTGACTTTTTGCGTTCTCACCATGGGCCTGATGTCAGTTGCCCTAATCTGGCAAGCCCAGATTATTGCCAATCAACGCGAAGCGATTCATTGGTTGGAAACTCTCAAGTTTGGTGGATAGCTTCCTTGCCCAGCCCCTGCTAACACCAGGCGCGCACCCCTCCGCGCGCCTGGTGCCCCCTCCCCAGCCAGAGAGCACTGGTTTTATTTACCACTACGCGTTCGCGGCGAATCCGCAGCGACTTTCTGGTAGGCTTGTGGTTCAATACAAACATGGTGAATTTCTGCTCACCCGGAGCCAACTCTTGAAGCGTGCTTTGGCCATCATCCTGATTGCGCTCGTGCCTGCTCTTTCTGCAACGGCTGGCGTGACCTCACCCCAAACGCAATCGGCGCCTCCCTTGGCACCCGTTAGCGGCGCGAATCACACGCAATCCTCTAATCCGGCTTCGTCCCACGATCGGCATCATCGGAGGCACCGCAGACTGCGTCGCCACCATCACCGCAGTTCGACGCAACCCTAGTCTGAGAAATTAAAAGGGGGAACCGGGCGGTTCCCCCTTTTTTTCGATTTGCTGTGTCGTCCCGGAAGCGCGCAAATTGCACGTATGTTTCGCGGGCGACTCGCACCGCAAGAGCGGTGTGCTCAGCTTTGGTTCAGCTCTAAGCCCGGTGGAGTCATATCCCCTCCGGAGCTCTGTGAGCTCTCCTCTACGATGTACTCCCTCGTTCCGTCAAACGCAAGCGAAGAATAGGAGAATAGGCCACCCTGCGGCGCGGTGATTTTGCACAACGTGGATTCACTTTTACTTGATGAAGAGAGTTTCTCGAAGCTGATCGCGGCTGACAAACGACTTCATCGTGCGGAACCGGTTAAAGAGATCTTGAATTTCGCGGTTCTGGTAGACCTTCTGCGCGGGGCACAGGACGGCCGATGAAATAATCTGAAGCGAGTTCGAATCCGCAATCCGGTAACGCTGAAATCCTTCGGGCTTCTTGCTGTGGAAGAGCGCGAAGACCACCCCGCCGGGGCGCAGCAACTCCGTCAGAATTGCGATCGCCTGCTTCGCCAGTGCCGGCTCCATGTAGTCCAGCAAATCCCAAACGAGAACCGCGTCGAAGGAAGCTCGCGGATATTGCAGATTGGTTTCGAGAAATCGCGTCGCGCGTCCCACGGGCGTCATATCCAAGGACTCGGGAACGACGGCCGCATCGTTCAATCTTTGCTCTTCTTCCTTCAGGAACTCTTTCCATTCCCGCAAGATGTCTTCGGAAGAGACTCGAAAACCGCGCTCGATGAAAAAGCTGAGCGTTGTCTGCCACGCCGGCCCCAGATCGAGCAGCGTCCCGTGCCCGAGCCCATCCAAATTCCACAAGAGCTCTTTTAGCCCATTCGACATTCGTGTGGAACCCGGTGCCTCCGGAGGTCTCGGCGCGCCAACCGCCGGCGTGGGCGCCACACTGCGGGTACGGCCAGTCGGAGGAGTATGGCGAGAGACTTCGCGGCTTGAACCAGTGGCGGTGCCGATACCCAGTTTGTGGAGAAAGCTCATGGATCAGTCCGCCGCGGTCCCGGAATTCACGGAAACAGACTTCGCACCACCTGAAGACGCCCCGGCAGCGGCAGCAGACTGGGCTTCCACAGTCCGGGCTGGGTGTTTACCCGCCTCCACCTTGCCGCGCAACATGGCGCCATCCTCGATGGCGAGCCTGTCTGTCTGTACCTCACCCGTGACTTGCCCAGTGCTCCAAAGCTGCACTTTGTCACGGCCGGAAACTTTCCCTTCGACCTTTCCTCGGACGATCACTTCGCGCGCGGTCACATCCGCTTTCACTTTTCCGTTCGGACCGATCGTCAAACTCCCGTTGGTGAGACTGAGTTTGCCGTCCACGTGACCATCAACGAAGAGATCTTCGCTTCCCGTCACCTCGCCTTTGATTCGAATTCCTTGACTGATGCATGCCGAAGCGTTCGAAGAGACTGGCAATGAGGATTGTGACTCACGGATTGGGGCCGAATTTGAAGGCGTAACGCTCGTTGTACCCGTAGGAACTGTGGAAATCTCGGGCATTCCTTGGGGTTTTCCGTCTTCTTTTTTCCACATCTGACACCTCGACATCGAAAATTGGATTTTCGAAGCCGCCGATCGAGTGCTGGGTAGGAGCCGCGACTCAGAAGCGTGAAGATAGTACAGCACTTAGCGGCTGTAAACAAGTATGCGGGGTAGCAAATCTAGAGTGTTTCCTGAATCGCTACACCACATTTAGTGGTTTCGGTCCGCCTAGAGCTACTATCCCTTGGGATAGTTTCGAGAGACCGCCCGGTTTCCCCCTTTTTCGTATGGGCGATGGCCAGTGGGATTGCTCTTAATTATTACTTATACTTTATATATTGTTATAATCATACTCTGTCGAAATCATTCCGTCTACGTCATGTCCGCAATTCGTTGCAAGTACAAGCGCCAGACGTTCCCATAGTTTTTTGTCACGCGAATTTGACAGGCGAGATGGTTCAATAACTAGACCGCATTGTTCTTTCTGCCGATGCCGATCATTGGAAGTTTGGCTCAGGAATTTGGATCCAAGGCTCGCAAATGCGCGGCCGCCTGTTCCGGCAGCTTCGCGTTGAAGTAGACTTCTTTGATGCTGTACGACTTGCTGCGCTCTTCTACGATGGGCATGATTTCGATGTGCCAGTGATAGTCATCCGCCAGAGTCTTCCAATAACCCGCTAATTCGCCCTTTTTGCTCTTGGTATTTGGCGCCGTATGCACGACTAAATGGTATGCCGGAGCGACTTTTGCCAGCCTTCGAAGGACGCGCCCAAGGAGCGCGGCGAGCTGTTTCCTGTTCGAACCCGGCAGGGGCTGCTCAAACGCCTGATTGTGCTTCCGATGCATCACCCAAACTTCGTAGGGCACGCGGGAGGCATAGGGACAGAGAGCATAATAGTCTCCCTGCACGTCCACGATGCGCTTCCCCTGCTTTTCTTCCTGGCGAACGACATCGCAAAAAATGCAGCGTTCCTTGTCCATATACCAGTCGTGCGCCGCGTGCAGCTCGTATTTGATGCGCCGCGGCACAAAAATAGTCGCGGCCACCTCGGAGTGTGCGTGAGGCCATTCTTCCCCGGCGGCGGCGCCGTGATTCTTGAAAACGCTTACGTATTTGAACCGGGCATCCTTCTTCAGGTCTGCAATCCGTGCCGCCCACACTGATAAAACTCGGTCGATCTCTTCATCGGTGAACTGCGTCATGCGTTTGTCGTGGCTTGGCGTTTCGACGACGACTTCATGGGCGCCAAGTGGCCCCATTTTGTCGTAAATTCCTTCCGCCAGGCGCGCCGGATCCCCTTCCAGCCGGTATAGCGGGTCGGGATGGGGCACCACGCGAACCTGCCAGGGCCCGTCAGGGGGCCAGCTCATGATTGGGGGCAGAGTTCCGATTTTTTCGGGTTCGAATGGACATTCGGAGATGGACTCGCCGCCGACTTCGCGGTGTCCAAGTATGATCCAGCTTTGTGTGATGGGATCTTTACGGAGTTCCATTCAGATTTCTTCAACGAATTTTAAAGCTGCCCCAAGGCAGCTGCAGATCCGATGGGGGCGGCGGCGAAAGCCGATTGGAGATGCTTGCAACTGGCAATTTTGCATTGCCGTAGTTTGTTTCTCCAGTTTCTAATTGTCAAGCAACACGCTTTGGGATACCGATGATGGCTCCCTCTTGGAATTCGTTCTCAATTTGAAGGCGCGGTAATCAGCGACCAGCGCTCTGCCGCGCGCCCTCAAGTTACTCTCTCTCATTCGGCCCTGTTTTTTGGCTGATGTGCACCACTCGCGTGTTATCCTCGCGCAGAACATGTCTCAGTCAACTTCACCTGACGTTTCGTTCATGCAACTTGCTATCGAGGAGGCCAGGAATGCAGGCGTGGCAGGCGAAGTCCCCATCGGCGCGCTCCTGGTGCATGAAAATAAAGTTGTAGCTCGCAGCGGCAATCGCACCATTCGTGATTGTGACCCGACCGCGCACGCGGAAATCGTCGTCATCCGCGAAGCGGCTCGCGTTCTCGGGAATTACCGGCTGGCTGGCACGACTTTGTATGTCACCATCGAGCCGTGCAGTATGTGTGCAGGTGCGATGATCCAGTCCCGGATTTCTCGGCTCGTCTATGGTGCCGATGATCCCAAAGGCGGAGCCGTCCGCTCCTGCTTCGAAATTCTCACGAACCCAAAATTGAATCATCAGGCTGAGATTGTGGCAGGGGTTCTTGATTCAGAAAGCGCGGCGATTGTGCAGTCGTTCTTCGCGGCCCGCCGCTAGGCCTTGCAAGAGGTTCGAGAGAGCTCCGGCGCGTAATATCCTAGGTCACGCCCAGCGCTGTTAAGTGAATACAGCTCGCGCGGTTTGCCTGGGCAGTATTGGGCAAGCAAGATTGCCCAGAGCGGAATCCCTTGCTACGATTAAGATTGGAACGACTGCGGAGAGGTGACTGAGCGGTTGAAAGTACTCGCCTCGAAAGCGAGCGTACGGGGAACCGTACCGTGGGTTCGAATCCCACCCTCTCCGCCATGTTCTTAGGGTCCGGCCCGGACACATAGGTAACAGAACGTACCGGAGACATAGGTTACACTTTTGGGCCGAAAGGGTTGTCGAGAGGTTGCAGAGTTTTTTCCTCCAGATCGATGTAGCCGAGATCGTACTCCATAAAGCTGACCAG
>DASSIO010000298.1:0-5826 GCA_035691825.1 Terriglobales bacterium
GGCACGGAAGCAAGTCCCCAGCGCGTGCCGTCCGCCAGCGCCTGCGAGCCGTTCCGAGAAGCGATCGCACTGGGTCTGAGCCGCGGTCGCAATGCTATGGCAATCTGGCAAGACCTGGTGGCCGAGCAGGGCTTCCCGGGCCGGCAGTTGGGAGCAGGATCGGCCTTACAGCGTCGGTCCTGTGCTGCCTACAAACTACCGCCATGACCAGTTTGTGGGTCCGGAAGCTAGTCACCCGGAGGCGCTGCGTTGCGCTTTGGTCCTAAGAGGCAGGCTTTCCGCACATTTTAGGCGCTCAGATGGAACCGCGGCGACAAAAGCTGGCATCGAGATTCTCAAATGATGTTACCGTCTCATCGGCGGGACTGGGACAAGCTCCAGGCCGAATGATCAGCCGCGAGTTCGACCTCGGCAGTTGTGGCTGGACCGACAGCGCTGGCAGACTGCCCGACCACAGTTAGCGCATAAAAAGGCGTGCTGGAGGCAGCCAGCCGATCCGTTGCAGTCGGCACAGGCCACAGCGACGGCCCCGCACTCAACTGCTTTTTCGCCAACCAGCGCTCCTTCAGGAATGACATATACCTGGGCTTCACAGCGTAGGCCCTTGGCTGGCATGGGTGCAAATTATAACGCGCCACCATCTTGGCGATAATCAACATGAACTTTGATGACCTGCTACGCCTTACCCGGAGGCTCTAGGGTTAATGGAGCGGTCAGAGGGCTGGAAACCAAATTGCCATGCATTAGCTGGGTCGACCTGGCACTCAAGGTGAGTTCCGCCCTTTGCTCTTCTCTTTTGCCCACCGCGCCTCGATCGCCTTCTTCGCGATCTGGCGGCGCTGCTCACGACTGAGCTTTTGAAGTCTAGCTTTGCCACCAAGACGGCCCAATGCCATTGCGTGGGGATTCTTGTCCTTCTTTTCTTTCTTGTTGCTGCCGGCCATGCTCGCCGAAGACCTTAGCTCGACCGGACCGCTGTTGACAAATACTAAGCGCTTAGTACATACTAAGCACTTAGTACTCGAGGAATGCAGAGGATCTGGATATGAGAACTAATGGTGAACCCAAGGTTGATGATTTAGTGCGCCGCAATACCTGCGCAGCTCGCGTCCAATGGGGCGATCGCCTCCGTTCTAAGGACCTGGCCAGCCTCCGCGCTTACACCAGAGAGTTCGGCTTTTCGGTCAATTCTGGAGACGTGTTGCTTCTTGGAAGCGGCTGGTATGTGACACATGGGGGCCTAGTCCGTCTTGCTCGCCGTCGGCATTGTGCTGGTATTCAGGTCAGTCCTGTCAAACATCTATCGAATCCCACGTCCTCTCATTGGGCATTCAAGGCAACGGTCTTTACCGGTCCGCATTGCAAAGGCTTTAGCGGCTTTGGCGATGCGAACCCCTCCAACACCTCTGACCTCGTCCGTGGGGCTGAGATGCGTGTGGCCGAAACCAGGGCAGTCAACCGTGCACTGCGCAAAGCTTACGGTATCGGTATCTGCTCGGTGGAGGAGATCGGGTCCTCTTCTCCGCCTGGACCCTGCGAGGGCGACGGCACCCAACGCAAGCGGCCTCCGCGGCAGGTTGATGGCAACGGCAAGAACGGAAAGCACCTTTTGCGCGACCGCCTGTGCCAGCTCATTCGCCAGCACCAGCTCGATCCGATCCTGGTCAAGTCCTACGCCGTCGAGTACTGCGGCGTGAAGGCGCTCAAAGACGCCTCCCGCGAGCAGGTGGAAGGATTCATCATCCATGTCGCCGACTGGGCCGCGAAGGACAAAAATGCCCTGGTTTGCCAGCTCAACAGCTATCTGAGGGAGAAGGAAGGTGCCGCATGAAGCGCCGCTTCCCCGGTCTGCACCAGGCCACCCAGCCCGCCGAGGTCCCAGATGGCCTTTACTTGGTTCGCATCGACCGGGCCCAGTACCGATGGCATCAGCAGAAGCCCTTCTACGGTCTCCAGTTCTCGGTCGTCGAACCCAAGCCGTTTGCCGGTGGCCTCATTTCCGGTCGGATCTACTGCACCGAAAGGGCACTGTGGAAGCTGAGCTGGTTCCTGCGTGATTTCGGCTATGACGCCGAGCTGCTTGGGCACGATGAACTGGAGGAAAAACGCCTGCTTGGCTTAACAGGCGTGGTCAAGATTACGCACAGCACCGTAAACGGCACCTCCCTGCTCAACTTCGATGGGTTTGCGCCCGCGTCAAGATGGGAGGAGCTGTCAGGGTCGGGAATGGCTGGACACCCGGAGGTGGCCTAATGGTCTACAGCTTTACGCAGATCAGCCATTATCTGGCCTGCCCAAGGCGTTATCGGCACCGCTATCTCGACGGTTGGCAGGAGAAAGATTCCCGGGCAGGGATGCTCTTCGGGCGAGCGTTTGAGAAGGCTCTAGCTGCCTACTTCCGGCGGGAGGACGCGGCGGCTGCGTTCTTTACGGAATGGTCAGCTTATCGAGATAGCGATCTGGCTTACTCTGGCAACGATACTTGGGATCGCATGCTGCAGGAAGGCTTTCAGCTCCTAGACCGCTTTGCCCAGGAGGACCGGGTACGCATTCCGAGGCCACGGCGCAACCAGCAGATCAAGTTCAGCCGGCCAATTCCCGGTGGCAATGAGTTTGTCGCCTACATCGACGCTATTGGCCGGGTGGACGGAACCGAGTGCCTGATTGAGTGGAAAACTACCTGCGCCCGCTATCCGGAAGAGCCTGACGGCTTGCTAGCCCTTGATCCGCAGCTCGTCTGCTATTCCTGGATAACCGGTATCTCCGAAGTGGCCCAGGTGGTCTTCGTGCGCAAGCGGCTGGTCGAGGTCCAGTACCTCCGTACTACGATCACCGATGCCCAACGCCAGGAATTTGCCGCCCTGCTCGAAGACACCATTCAGCAGATCGATGCCGGACGTTTTCTGCCGCACTCCGGCATCCGCTTTCCCCAGAACCCCTGTTTGAGCTGTGCCTACGTGGGGCTGTGCCTGGCAAAGCCAGAGCTTGCTGACGCGAAGCTGGTCCGCCGGCCGGGAGGAAGTCTCGTTGGTGTGTTTGATGAGCTTGCGTACTAAGCAGCCACCGGTTCTGCCCAAGCTGAACCCGCGCCGGGCTATGTTCGTCCTTTCAAAGATTGACGAGATTCTGGCCTGGGAACGGCGGGTGGAGGCCAACCGGGACACGAAATTCGTGGAGCTGGGCAGATATCTGTGTGAAGTGCGGGCGGGTCAGTACTGGAGGGTGGAGAACCTGAAGTCCTTTGATGACTTCCTGGAGCGGCGGTTTCCGGAATCACGCCGGAAAGCTTATTACCTGATGTCCATCCATGAGCACCTACCCCCGCAGATACGGAAGGAACTCAAGCAGGTGGGCTGGGCGAAAGCGGCAGAGTTGACCAAAGTGGCCCGCTCGGACGGGAAGGCCTTCGAAAGTGCAATCTGGTTGCACAAGGCCCGAAAAATGCCCCAGCAGCAGTTCAAGCACGAGGTCGAGAAGCACCTCACGGGCAAAGACACCGAGCCGACCGAGATCATCTATTTCAAGCTCTACAGGAGCCAGATTCCGGTCGTTGAGCAGGCAATTGAAACCGCTGCCATGATGCTCGGCTCGGATAAGTCGCGCGGCTACTGTCTTGAGATGATCTGTGCTGACTTCCTGGCCGGCGCCAACCTCGACCAGGGTGATCCGGAGATCCTGCTCAAATCCGTATCTCGCCTCTACAAATTCCTGCCTGGAGAGCAAAAACAACAATTCCTCATCGGATTGCGTGCGGAGATCGCATGAGCGTCTTGTCGAGCAAGCGCCCACGCATTCAGCTAGACCCAGAACCTTACCGAGAACTGTGTCAGCACATATTGCAGCGAGATGGCTGGCGTTGCCAACAATGTGGAAGCAGGACTAACCTGCAGGTGCACCACATTCGGCGGCGGAGTCAATCGGGAGATGATGCTGAGGAGAATTTGGTAACACTCTGCTGCCTATGTCACGGAGAAATCCACAGAAACATCAGCTCCGTGCAAGCCAAATCAATCTCCTACGGCGCGAACAATCCTCAAGGAGGGCAGAGCGGTACAGCAAAACCCCACCGCGTAAGGTTTGTACCTGATTGCCCCCGTCCGGGATCAATATGCAGAAACCTGCATTAGGCTTACAATCCACACTCCAGCCGGAAGCGCTCGGAATCCACAGCGCGCAGGCACTTAGTTCTAGTCCTAAGCAGGAACTCTTATTGCGGGTTAAACATCGAACGTGTAAAAAATTTTGTACGGGTTTGGAGTGCTTGGAATTGTGAGTCCTCTCTGGCCAACTCAGTAAATCATCCGGCCATCTGATCCACCGGCGTTCGGCGTGTGCCGGGCGTTGGGATGAAGTCTACCCGTCTAGAAAACTGAGCCGTGACTGCGCCAGGCCGCCACTGCGATCGGGTGCTCGTTTCAACCTTCGTAATCACCAATTTAGGGGTTGATCCGTGAATCGAAGCCGAAGACTGTGCAGCATCGCCCTAATATGGGTGTCGCTGGCGGGTATGGCCGCCAGCCAGGTCCAGGTCACCACCAATCACAATGATGTAGCGCGGACGGGTGCGAACCTGAGCGAGCAGATTCTGAGTACCGCAAATGTGAATAGCAGCAATTTCGGCAAGCTTTTCAGCCGACCGGTAGACGGCCAGATTTACGCGCAGCTTCTCTATCTTTCTGAGGTGTCGGTGCCTGGTCATGGTATTCATAACGTGGTTTACGCGGCCACGGAACACAACAGTGTGTATGCCTTCGATGCTGATAACTCCAGCGATTCTGCCCCCCTGTGGCAAGTGAACCTGGGACCGGCAGTGCCTAGCGGTGATGCCTGCCTGGACCGCAGCGGCACCCCGTTCTGCCCTTACACCGACTTGGTTCCGGAAATTGGAATCACCAGCACGCCGGTGATTGACCCTGCCACGGGGACCCTCTACGTTGTAGCTAAGACCAAGACCAACGGCAAATACCAGTTCATGCTGCACGCGCTGGACACCGCCTCGGGAGCGGAGAAGTTTGGCGGTCCGGTGACGATTAGCGCGTCAGTATCCGGCCGAGGCGCTGCGAGCGCTGGCGGGACCGTGACCTTCGATGCTCGTTATCACCTCAACCGCCCGGGCCTGCTCCTGCTCAACGGCGTGGTCTATCTTGCCTTGGGGGCAGTTGGCGACATACCTCCGTATCATGGATGGCTGATGGGCTACGATGGCGCCACCCTGCAGCAGGTATCAGTTTTCAACGCCAGCCCCGATGGCGAAGCCGCGGGCATCTGGGCCGGTGGGCAAGCCCCGGCGGCAGACGGCGACAGCATTTTCCTGGCGACCGGAAATGGAACTTTCGATGGCAGTAGCGGCGGCCGGGATTGGGGAAACAGCTTTCTGCGGCTGAGCACGTCCCAGAAGCTCGCGGTAACGGATTATTTCACTCCTAACAACCAAAACTACCTGAACTCGGTGGACCTCGACGTAGGCGGGGGCGGGCCGGTCGTGCTGCCCAACCTGGGCCTGGTGCTCGGCGTAGGCAAGGATGGAGTACTGCGGCTGGTGAATGAAAATCAATTCGGCAAATACAATGCCGCCTTCAACAATGACGCCCAGGAATTCCAGCCCACGGGCTTTTTTCTCGGCGCTCCCGTGTTCTGGAACGGCCCGCAGGGCCCCGCTGTGTACCTGTGGGGGGTGGGAGATTACCTGAAGCAGTACGCAGTTGCCGCCGGACGGCTGCAAACCACTCCGGTTTCGCAGAGCACGATGAGCGCTCCCGGCCAAATTTCCAACAGCGTCCCCCTCTCGCTCTCCGCCAATGGCGCTGCCCCGGACAGCGGCATCCT
>DASSIO010000299.1:0-2639 GCA_035691825.1 Terriglobales bacterium
CTCCGAATAAAGCGCGTCGGGATCGGAAGTGTGAACGTACGCATCCCAGCGCGCCCATTCATGGCGGGAATGATTTGGCTGCGGATGAATCTCCGGCGTGATGGCCTTGAGCATGATCATGACGCGGTCGCGCTCCACGATACCAAAGAAATCTTTGCCGTCTCCATTGCCTCCACCGGTGTAGGTGATCGCAAACCCCAGCTTGGAGCGATAGAAGTCGAGGCTTGCCTGGAGATCGTCTACGACAAAAAGCGGCGCAATGGTGTTTAGAGCCGGCACACTTGCATTCTATCATCGTGGAACCGGATCTGTAGGGGCGGGGCTTGTTTATCCTGAGGCCCTTGAAGGGCCCCGCCCGGCATGCGTCGTCCGCAAAACAGCGGCATGGGGCCGCGGTGCATAAAAAAAAACCGCAAGGATGGGCCAGTCCGGCAAAGGGCACACGGACCGCAAAAGGTGTACCCAAGAGGTTTCAGCGGATCGAGAGTCGGCTACCTGCCAGAATTCCTTATTGACGTTTGCTTCGCCGCTGGCTTGCCCGCCGCAAAAAGACAGATCGCCAGCACCATCCCTGCAATCACCAGCAGCGCAGTAATAACCGCTTCACGACGTGCCGCGCCTTATGCGGCGCTGGTCATCGCTACAACCGGTTGCAGCTGGCGGTGAACGGGAACGAGGTGACTACATTGCCGTTCGCGTCGAACAACGTCGCGGTTCCTTCAATTGACAGCTGATTCAACGCGGCGTTGAGGGACATGGGACCGACATAGTGCCACGTGCCCAGGAAGTTCCCGTTCGCGTCCCATGACTTCTGGTAGGCCTTTTGCGAATACTTAAGGTATCCGGTGCTCACCCACGTGCCGACCGTCGGACTCTCCTGTGAGGGCGGCGCCGCGTCGTCGATTTCCGATTGTGTACCGCCCACATGAATGTTTTTGATGTCGTTGAATGCTGGAGCGCCTCCGGCCGGCGGTATCGTGCAGTTCCAAGCCCCGACGATCGGATCAGTTACCACCGGCACGTGAAACTCAGACTGGGCGCTACCGAGGTGCGCAATCGGCAGCAGCGCAAGAGCACAGGCGCACGCCACCACAAACGTCCGTTTCTGAAATAAGCTTCTCTTCTCTATCATTGCATTTTCTCCTTGCTTTTTTTTGAGCGCCGATCTCGGGACTCACCCGTTCGATCTGTTCGCGTCGCTTCTGGTTCGCGGGACAACGCGGCTGTCAGCGAACGTAGTTTCCGTCGCACCCGCAGTCAACCAACGCGTTTCCAACCCCGTAAGACCAGTATTTCCAGCTGATTAGGCAGGCTTCTGGCGCGCCTTGTAAGTCCGGTGATAGACTTCTTATACTCTGCTTTTGTGTTGGCTATGCCTGCGCCGGATTCCAGCCCGAAACTCGTCCAGTTCGGCGTTTTCGAACTCGACCCGCAGCGCCTCGAGCTGCGCAAACAAGGCCTTAAGGTCAAGCTCCAAGAGCAGCCTCTCAAAATCCTTCGGTTGCTCCTGGAGTCTCCCGGGCAAATCGTCAATCGCGAACAATTGCGGTCCCGCATCTGGCCCGCGGATACGTTCGTGGAATTCGATAAGGGCCTCTACAGCGCCATGGCCCGTTTACGCGACGCTCTTGGCGACAGCTCCGCCAGCCCACGCTTCATCGAAACCGTGGCCCGCCACGGCTACCGCTTCATCGCTCCGGTGACTCAGCTGGGACTCGCTCCGGCGTTGCCGCTCGATACGCCTGACAAACCGGGCATTGTTCTGGCTCCAGCGGGACGCCGGTTTGTGCTCAGCCTCCTGGCTGGCCTGCTTGGCGGTGCCCTACTGCTGGCCCTGCTTTTGACCTTTAACCTCGCCGGCACGCGCGAATGGCTTTACAGTCAAACGCATCCCATTCGTTCCCTTGCCGTCTTGCCCCTGGAAAATCTGTCCGGCGATCCAGAGCAGGAATATTTTGCCGACGGCATGACCGACGAACTGATCACCACGCTCGCAAAACTCGGTAGCTTTCGCGTCGTCTCCCGCACCTCGGTAATGCGTTTCAAAAAGGTGAGTAAGCCGCTGGCCCAAGTCGCTCAGGAATTGAGTGTGGACGCTGTGGTGGAAGGCACGGTCGAGCGTGTCGGCTCGCATGTGCGTATCCGCGTTCAGTTGATTCACGCCGATACCGACCGCCATCTTTGGGCGCAGACCTACGATCGCGAGCTGCGCGACACACTGCTATTGCAGAGTGAGGCCGCTCGCGACATCGCGCAACAGATCCAGTTCCGGCTCGACTCTGACCGCCGCCCGCCCGCTCCCCCGCCTCGTCAAGTAAATCCCCAAGCTTATGAGGCCTACTTGCACGGCCTATATTTCTCAAATAAGCGCTCCACCGAAAACTTCACCCGCGCGATCAATTATTTCCAGCAAGCCATTTCTATCGACCCCAGCTATGCCGCGGCTTATTCCGGCCTTTCCAATGCACTCCTGGGCGAAATGTTTACTGGCACGCCGCACCGCAACGTTCGCGAACAAGCCACGTTCGCCGCCATGAAATCCATCGACCTCGACCCCAACTTGCCGGAGAGCCATGACACTCTAGGGGGCATCCACGAATTTTACGAGTGGGATTGGTCCGCGGCGGAGCACGAGTATC
>DASSIO010000300.1:0-2636 GCA_035691825.1 Terriglobales bacterium
ACGCGCAGCAAATCATCAATATTCATGGCCGGGTGTATCGCCTCGCGAGAGAAATTGACCCGACTATGATGCCTCCGGCGTAGGCGGAATGTAAGGTGACGGAGGTAATGTCCGTTTGGCCGTGGACCTCGTGATTAACCACAGAGGGCACAGAGGGAAGCACTTGTAGGTTTCAAAGTTTCAGAGTTTTAACGTTTTACCGGGGCACCCGTATCGGAAACATTGAAACCTGCGAAACCTGGGAAGCCGTACGAATATTGCGCTGGGAGTAGCGCCGCCCTTCATCGCCGGGAGTAAGGACCAAAAAAGCCGCCCTTTCCAGACTGTTACGAAACACTAGGCAGGCCGCAATAACAATGAGAAGATGCCCTCGCGAGAACGAGGGCATTTTTTCATGGGCTTTATTCAAGGTGAAGGTCGGACACAGGGGACCTTGTTCCCGGTCATCTTGGACGAACTGGTCCCGGCGGATCATCTCTGCCGAGTCATAGACATCTTTGTAGACCGACTGAATATGGCAAGGTTGGGTTTTGATCGCGCCGAGCCAGCCGAGACAGGTCGTCCGGGGTACGACCCGCGCGATTTGCTGAAGCTATACCTGTACGGATACTTGCAGCAGATCCGCTCCTCGCGGCGGCTGGAGAACGAATGCCGCCGTAATGTAGAAGTCATGTGGCTGCTGGGACGTTTGGCGCCCGATCATAAAAGCATCGCCGAGTTCCGGCGCCTTCATGGGCAGGCAGTGACAGAGGCGGGAGCAGATCTGGTGGGATGGGCACGTTCGGTGGGGCTGATTCGCGGTGAATGGGTAGCGATTGATGGTTCCAAGTTTCGTGCCGTCAGCGGGGCGCGCAGCATCCGCGAGCGAGAGGCGCTGAAGCGCTATCTGGAGGAGATGGAATCAGCCGACGCACGGGAGGAGCTGGAGGTCGATCCCAGTGCAGTCGCGGAAGCGCTGAAGAAATTACACGAGCACCCGGAGCCGGAGGCGCGTTTTATGCGCACTACCACGGGCAAAATCCCCGCCTATAACGTGCAGACGGCAGTCGATGCTGAGCACGCGCTGATCGTGGCACAGCAAGTTACTACGGAGGTCAACGATGAGCGCAGTCTTCTGCCGATGGCGGAAGCGGCACAGCAGGCCGTGGGCAAAGCCGGGCAGGATATGAAAGTGGTGGCCGACTCTGGGTACTCGAACGGCGAGCAGGCCGAAGCGTGTGAAGTCAAAGGAATCCTGCCGCATGTACCGGCCAAGCGCGCCATCAACAACAAGGGCGACGGCATGCTGTTCGACCGCAGCGAGTTTCGCTATGAAGAGCAGACCGACACGTTCTGCTGCCCGGCTGGACAGACGCTTACGCGCAAGCAGATTGCACGTAAGGATTGCGCGGTGATCTACGCTGCTCAGCCGGAAGTGTGCGGTGCATGTCCTCTGAAGTTGCGTTGTACTACTTCTTCGCGACGGTTCGTGCAGCGACACCTACATGACGGGGCGCTGCAAAGGATGCAGCAACGGGCCACGCCAGAAGCCATGCGGCTGCGACGTTCGACGGTGGAACACCCGTTTGCCACCCTGAAATACCGCATCTTCGGGCATCCACGGTTTCTCCTCCGCGGGATTGCTGGGGCACAGGCAGAAATGAGCCTGGCCACATTGGCTTACAATCTCAAACGAATTATCAATGTGCTTGGTGGAAGCCGCTTAAGCCAAGCGCTACGCCCGGCCTAATCCGCTCCGATTAACAGAAAAGTGCGCGGCAAACAGAAAAGCGATGCTCCGAGGTCCGGAACATCGCTGCCTGACCATCATCAGCCCCGGTTTCGTAACAGTCTGTCCTGCGCGGCTTTTTCAGCTGAGCAAACGCAAAATTCGGTGTCCTCGCATCACGACAGCCTCGATGCCCTCCGCATCCCGCAATTGACGCCCCGGCAAATCTCCGGTACCACTGAGTAGGGCAAACCGCCCCAAATCGCCACACTCGCCCCGCTTCACGGCAGCTCAAGGGCGCTTACCAGCCGTAAATCTCCACTTCATGTCAACCGCAACCGTCACGTCGCGGACCTCCGCGACCTATGCCGGAACAGCCGCAGCACCGAATCCCCTCTGTCCCAAATGCGGCTGCAAGCGCGCTGTCAAGAAGGGCAAGCGCCGCAACCGGATGCAGACGCGACAGATCTACGAATGCTCCGAATGCCTGCACCACTTCACGGCAGTAGCAGCCGGCAAAAATAAATCCTATCCGCTCAAGACCATCCTCGAAGCCATCTCCACGTTCAATCTGGGCCATTCGCTGACGAAGACGCAGCAGATCATTCGCCGGCGTTTCCACTTGGACATTCCGGAACGCACGATAAGCTCATGGCTGGCCGAGCACCGTCCGCTCACCACGTACGCGCGCCTGCGCAGGAGCTGCCGCCAACTCTTCTCACCCGAAGCGATCATCCGCAGCCACACGTTCTATCACCAGCAGGTGTACCGCTTTCAGATGCATCAGGCAAAGCTCGCCAACCTACTCAACAGTGAGCTGCAAGACCAGTATCAGCACTCTGCGAAACTCGCATCGTATCTTGCGAGCATCACCAAGAACTTTCCGCATCACCTGTTCCAATCAGCCGAGCACCGCTCGTCGAAATTC
>DASSIO010000301.1:0-4831 GCA_035691825.1 Terriglobales bacterium
GGACGCAACACGGCGTCCAGAGTCTCCAATTCACACCGGGCCGGTTGATCAGACTTGGGGCTTACGTGAGTTTGCCGTCACTGATCCTGACGGAAATAATCTTTGTTTCTGCACGCCTAAGAGGTAATTGAGCGGCAAGTCGAATTTGCGTGCGATTCGCGATTGCGACAATTTTCTACTCCCAGCCTGTGTAGACCCGGCGAATCGTGATCTCCAGTAGCAGGTTTTTGACCTCAATGAGTTCTATAAAAAGGGATGTCAAGAAAAAAAGCTTTCCCACGACCGGAGTGGAGATTGTTTCTCGACATCCAGCCCACCTTGGAGATGCTTCGCTGAGAGCAGCTGTGGCTTTCCATTCTCATAAGATCTTTCCTCTGTCGGTGACGACGCGATCGAGTTTGGGAGAGCGGCAAGTCACTGGTGTTGACTTGTGTCAACCATGGTTCTATCCGAGGCTCATGGCCTATGACTATTTCTGGTTATCCGAGGAGGCATAGCGTGTAATGGGTGACTCGGTGCTAGAGCACACGGGCCAGATCTCATTGACTGATACTCTCCTCGAAACCGAGCATCCTCAGAACCGACCGACCACTACCGTAGAGCAATTGGCAGAGATGGAAAGGCCTGTGCCCTCAGGAATGCTCAAGCTGCTTGCCGACTCAACTGTTGCGGATCGAAGTTCGCTCCTTTCTTCCACAGGGTCAAGGTGATGGCCGCGATTTTCCGTGCCAGGGTAAGGCGAGCCATGGTTGGCCGCATCCCCATGGCAACTCGTGTTTCATAAAAATCCTGCAGAGGGCCAGGTCGGCTGCTAGCCGAGATAGCTGCTCCTTTGAAGATATTCTTCAGGTCTGGATTGTGGTTGCGGTTCAGACCGCGCACGGTGATGCGCTCGCGGTTGCGTTGTAGCTTCCCTCGTACATAGCGGTACTCGCCGCTATCGTGAGTCTCGATTGCAAAGCCACTGTAAGCCCAGATCTGACGCTTGCTGCGGAACCGATGGGGAGTCTGCAGCAGCGCTACCAGCAGAGCTGCCCGGATTTGCCCAATGGAGGGAATCTGGCGAAGCCGCTTCACCGCATCGTGTTTGTTGCTCTCCTGCAAGAGTTCACGCCGCGCTCTCACCCGGATCGGTTGCAGATGATCGAGCTGCTCATACAAATGTTCGGCGCGCAGCCGAGCTCCTGGTTCCGCGATCTTGGCTAACCACTGGCGGCGATGGCGCGGAGCATAAACCGTGGTGCCAGCACACGGAATCGCCCAGCTGCGATATAGAGATTTGATTCGGTTCATCGTGCGAGTCATCTCTTTGCTGACCGTGAGATAGCTGCGCCCCAGTTCTTTCAACGTGCGAAGTCCGTGTTCCCCGTGGTACACCGGCTTGAGCTGGTTGGTTCGTAATAACTCAGATAGATTGCGGGCATCGATGCGATCGCTCTTGTTGCCATCTCTCAACAGAGCCACTTTGCGTGAGTCGCAGACCACTACTCGATTCACATGCGGCTTCAGCAGATCGTGTAACCAGGCTGCTAACGTTCCTTCTTCGAAAGCTAATGACAAAGTTCCGTGCAGGCCTTGGACGAACTCAAGAAGGGTGTCGGCCTTGGTCTCCAGTATGCATTCCATGAGTAGATTGCCGTTTCGATCGCGGACCGCAGCCGAGACAGTGGCCTGATGTACGTCCATGCCGATATACTTTTCTTGACTCATAAGGCGCTCCTTTCGCAAGGTTGCTGATGTGGATAATCACAACCTATCGCAAAAGTGGGTGCCTTTTTATATTGCGTGTAATGGGCCATTGCACTCAAAACCCGGCCGGGCATTTTGTGGAGATTTTTCGCCATTGGTCTCTGCCGTTGCTGCCAAACCCTGAGCCATCATTGACTTGTCGGAGTCTTGATCCTAAGATCTCAGCTCAATGATCGGCCAGACAATCTCACACTATCGCATCACGCAGAAAATCGGCGGCGGCGGGATGGGTGTGGTTTACAAGGCCGAGGACACGCAGCTCGGCCGTTTCGTAGCCCTGAAGTTTCTTCCCGACGACGTCGCGGGGAACCAGCTTGCATTCGAGCGCTTTCGGCGAGAAGCAAGGGCAGCGTCAGCCTTAAATCATCCGAACATCTGTACCATTCACGAGATTGGCGAGCTTGATGGCCGGCCGTTCATCGTAATGGAGCTTTTGGAAGGCCAGACTCTTCGCGAACTCGCTTTCGGGCGCCAGTTGGGGATCGAACGTTTGCTTGATCTCGGACTTGAGATTGCCGATGCTCTCGATGCTGCGCATTCGAAAGGCATCATTCATCGCGATATGAAACCGGCAAACATCTTCGTCACCGAACGCGGTCACGCTAAAATTCTTGATTTTGGTCTGGCGAAGATGGGCGCGGCTAGTTCCGAGAAGCTCACTTCTGCTCCGACGCTGACGGAAGATCATCTGACCAGCGCGGGCAGCACCCTCGGAACGGTGGCGTATATGTCGCCAGAGCAGGCGCTAGGCAAAGAACTCGACGCGCGAACAGATCTCTTCTCATTCGGAACGGTGCTTTATGAAACAGCTACGGGCATGCTGCCCTTTCGGGGAGAAACATCGGCGGCAATCTTCGATGCGATCCTAAACAAACCCCCGTTGCAGCCATCGCGGATCAATCCGGAAACTCCCGCTGAATTGGAGCGCATCATAGATAAGGCTCTGGAAAAGGACCGCGAGGTTCGCTATCAGAGCGCGGCTGAGATTCGAGCCGATTTGAAGCGCCTGAGGCGCGACACGACCGGCCGATCCGCCATCACAACAGCGCCTGAATTACCCGCGGCAATGCCCGAGAAACCAACGAGCGGCGCAATTGCCGGGAAAACGGATAGTTCTGACTCGCAGGTTATGGCCGCATTGGCCAAAAAGCATCGGAAGACTCTGATTGTTGCGGGCGGCGCAGCCGTTGTTATGATTGCGGTGCTGGCTTATTTGTTCCGCCCGTCGCTGCCGCCACCCCAGCTCACCAACTACACACAACTCAGTCACGATGCCGTCAACAAAGGACTGATCGGAACCGACGGTTCGAGGTTGTACGTTTACGACGCCAGCGTAGGACCTGCGCAGATGTCGGTCAACGGAGGCTATCTCGCGCCCATCACGGGGGCTCTGCCAGGCACGCCCTTCGGGATCTTCAATATTTCGCCGGACGGATCCAAACTGCTCGTCGGTGAGCTGAAAGGATTGAGCGGCGCCTCGACACCAATGTGGGCCTTGCCCACGCTCGGCGGTTCGCCTTACCGGTTGGCGGACCTCCAAGGCAGCGGCGGCGCTTGGTCGCCTGATGGGCAGAAACTGATTTTCATGAATGGCACGACGCTGTATCTTGCTCACGCCGACGGAACCGCCGCCCGCAAGTTGGCTGATCTCCCGGGCCCGGTTGGGGGCGGTGCCATTGACGCTACCTCACCCGCCTGGTCGCCCGATGGCGAAACCATCGCCCTGAACCTCTACGATGCCAAAACACAACTCCTCCACCTTTGGGAGCTGTCCGCGGATGGCACCAACCTGCACAAGATGTTTCCCGGCTGGCAAACAAGCACGGGCGAGTGCTGTGGCTCCTGGACGCCAGACGGCAAATATTTTGTATTTGAGTCGGGAGGGCAGATCTGGGCTGCGCGTGAGGAGGGAAGCCTCTTTCACAAGGTGAATCGACAGCCTGTGCAACTCACTGCTGGAACGGTTTCTTACAGTTTTCCTGTGCCTGGTAAGGATGGCAGAACGCTTTTCGCCATCGCCGGATTCAGGCGCGCCGAACTTCAACGCTACAACACCAAATCGAAGGCCTTTGAGTCTTTTATGGGAGGTATCTCAGCACAGGACGTGGACTTCTCGAAAGATGGGCAGTGGGTCGCTTACTCTTCTTACCCGGAAGGGATCCTCTGGCGGAGCAAACTGGACGGCAGCGAAAAACTCCAGCTCAGTTCATCTCCGATTTACGCCTCGCTGCCTCGGTGGTCCGTTGACGGAAAAACAATTGTCTTTTATGACGTCCAGCCGGGCAAAACTGCACGCATTTATGAGGTTCCAGCCATCGGCGGCTCTCCGCAGCCCTTATTGCCCGACGACAGCGGCCCTCAAGGGGACCCATCCTGGTTTCCGGACGGCAAATCGCTCATCTTTGGTGGATCTGGGGGCGGTGGTCCAACCATGATTCGGATACTGAATCTGAACACACACCAGATCGAGACTGTGCCGGGCTCAGACGGGCTCTTTTCTCCTCGTTTGTCACCCGACGCGCGCCACATTGTTGCGATGCGCGGCGATTCAACCGGGCTTTCTCTCTTCGACTTCAAAACGCGGAAGTGGACGGCGCTGGTGCCCGACATCGTGGCCTATCCCTGCTGGTCGCACGATGGCCGCTATCTTTATTTCCAGCGGCTCGGTGACAAGTCGGATGTGGTCCGGATGGCGGTTCCGAACGGAAAAATCGAGCAAGTTGTGAGCCTCAAGGAATTCCAGCAGACCGGGATCTATGGTTTTTGGCTTGGGCTTACACCCGACGACTCGGTGCTTGTTCCCAAAGATGCCGGCACCCAGGAAATTGTCTCGATGGGCTGGACGTCGCCTCAATAATCCTGGGTATAACCCTGCGAAGTAAGGGGACATCGGCATTGGTATTTTTCATTCTTCTGGTCCTCCATCTGTAAGAGTCGGGGCCGGTCGCTGTGGCTATTTAAGCCAGTCCCCGCGGGGGTTGTGGAAGATCAAGCGAGTCCGGGCCGCCGCGTGGAAATTCGACCGAATGTGGGTTGGCGACATGCTTCGACGTTCTTGAAGCGTCCTTTACTTTCAACTACT
>DASSIO010000302.1:0-39098 GCA_035691825.1 Terriglobales bacterium
AGTTCTCAGTTCTCAGTTCTCAGTTCTCAGTTCTCAGTTCTCAGTTCTCAGTTCTCAGTTCTCAGTTCTCAGTTCTCAGCGTTGATTCTAAATTCCTGAGAGTTGCAAGTGGCAGGCGTTGTTCTGGCGAACAACTCTGCAGCGCGGAATACACCCCGCAACTGGGAACCGAGAACCGGGAACTGAGAACTAGCTATACCGGTACCGGCACGCTCTCGACAATCTCGCGCAACACCTGCTCCGCCTGCTCAGACTTTTTGAGGGTCGAGGCGTAGGTGGCGTTCAAGACGACGCGGTGTGCGAAGACGGGAACCACAAGAGGCTTGAAGTCCTCAGGAGTGCAGAAACTTCGTCCCTCGAGGAATGCCATGGCCTGTGCCGCCCGGTACAGCATTTGCGATCCTCGCGGGGACACTCCCAAGGAGAGATATTCAGAGTTACGTGTCCGGCGGACAATCTCTAGTGTGTAGTTAACCAGGGAGTCGTCTACGCGCACTCGCGTGACTGCCTGCTGCATGTCCAGCACGTCCGCACCAGTCAGGACCGGACGAAGATTATCCAATTGCGCAGCGCCTGCCGTGGAGCGGAGAATTTCGCGTTCCGCGTCACCATCCGGGTATCCCATGCGGGCGCGCATCAGAAAGCGGTCGAGTTGCGATTCAGGAAGCGGGTACGTGCCATGATGCTCGACCGGATTCTGCGTCGCGATTACCAGGAAGGGCTGGGGCAGCGGATACGATCGGACATCCATCGTGACCTGGCCCTCGTTCATGGCTTCCAGCAGTGCGGATTGCGTCTTAGGTGTCGTTCGGTTGATCTCGTCCGCCAAGAGGATATTTGTAAACACAGGCCCGTGCTTGAACTCGAACTGCTGTTCGGCAGCCGAGTAGATCGAGATACCAAGCACGTCGCTGGGCAGCATGTCACTGGTGAACTGAACCCGCTGAAAACTGCAGTCCAGAGAGCGAGCGATGGCCTGACCTAGAGTTGTCTTGCCAACACCTGGAACGCCCTCGATCAGGAGGTGCCCGCGAGCAAACAGTGAGACCAGTGCCAGGCGGACCACGTCATCCTTACCGCGAATGATCTTGCGCAAGGCGCGCTCTAATTCTGCGGCACGAGTGGACGTAGCAGCTCCTGTTTCGGGCATCATCGTCGATTTTACTATTGGCGGGAAAAGGGTGAAGTTACGGATGTCACAGAAAGAGCTATCGGCTATCAGATCTCAGGTGTCAATAAAGCATCAGCAACGCCCGAACTCGCCCCCTGGCGATACGCCAACTGCGGCCCGCCAAAACGCGGGGCTCAAGGCTAACAGCTGAAAGCTTATTGGAAAAACTCTGCCGATTGCCCGGTTAGCCGCTCGATGCGCTTCGCAATGGGCGGATGGGTTGAAAACAAACTCCCGAAATTCATTCCCAAGAAGGGCTGCACGATGAACAAGTGCGCCGTCGATGGCGATGCCGCCAAGGGCAAACGCCGCGAATAGGCGTCCAACTTTCTTAGTGCGCTCGCCAAGGCATACGGGTTACCCGTGTAGTGGGCCCCACTGGCATCGGCCTGATATTCGCGCGATCGTGAGACGGCCAGTTGGATCAACATCGCAGCGATAGGAGCGACGATCAGCATAAACAGGGCTGCTAGTCCGCCTCCGCGATCGCGTTCGTCGCGGCCGCCCATGCCACCAAAAATCATGGCCCACTTGCCCATGTTAGCCAGCATGGTGACAGCACCGGCAATGGTAGCGGCAATCGAGCTGATCAGGATGTCGCGATTGTTAACATGCCCGAGCTCATGCGCCAAAACACCTTCCAGTTCCTCATCGTTCAACAAGTTGAGGATGCCCTGGGTGACGGCAACGGAGGCGTGTCTGGGGTTCCGGCCGGTGGCAAAAGCATTGGGCGAATCGGTCGGAATGACGTATACCTTCGGCATCGGAATACCGATCTTTTGCGTAAGCCTTTCCACCACGGCGTAAACGCGCGGCAGATCCTCCCGGCTGACCGGCTGAGCGCGGTAGGTGGCCAGCGCGATCTTGTCAGAAAAGAAATAAGCAATGAAGTTCATCACTCCGGCAAAGATCAAGGCGAGAATCATGCCATTCTGGCCACCAAAAGCGCGGCCGATGAACAGCAACAAGAGGGTCAGTGCCGTCAACAAGAACGTGGTCTTAAATGCGTTTCCCATATTTCACCCGCGAAGCTCATTCATATAGATGTTACGCCAGACGGGGGGATTCAGGTTCCGCGCGGACGTGTCCCCTGGCGTATCCGCTCTATTTTGAGCAACATAGTTAGATTGCGGTGCGTTTGCGCGGAGATGACAAGTACACCGACGCTTCAGGCGTTTTGAGCCTGACGCTGAATCGCACGTTGCAGGGTTTGGTCCAAAGCGGCTTTGTGCTTTTGGTATTCCTGCTGAGAAATCTTGCCCTGCTGGCGTTCGACTTCCAGTTGGAAAAGTTCTTCTTTCAGGGCCTCGAGCAGAAGTCCGGGACGAGTTGAGCTCGGCGCGGGAGGTGCGGAGACTGGTTTCGCTACGACTGCGCGAGGAAGCTCGACCGTCTCCTGGTCCTCAAGAGAAGTAGTGGAAACCTGAGTAGCGGAACGGCGCGCAATGTAGACAGCTCCGGCTGCCAACACGACACCGAACCCGGCGAGAATATACCAGCGGTACTTTTCGAGCGGATCGGGAGCATCGATCGGCGGTCCTAGACCTCCGCCAGGACGGGTGTCCGCCGTTGCCGCGGTTCCGCCAGCTGCAGAACCGGCGTCGCCTTTCGCGGGCAGTATGCCAGTGCCCGAAACCTTGAATGCAATCGATTGTGACGGCTGAGCGTTGGACACCACTTCAACCAACGCATCACTTTGCTCGGGATCCTGCAACGACTGGAATGAGGCCGGGCCGGAGAACTGCATCGCCTTCGGCAACATGACGACAAAGTGCTCCAGCGGGTAGATCGTTCGAGGATTCAAGGTAGCCTCGCCCGAATAGGGCAAGCGGTATGCAATCTGAAATTGAGTCTCACCGGGGCGCAAAGGAAAGATAAAGGCGTATCTGTCTTTGTCAGCTTGCGGCACGGCGGAAGCGTTGATCGGCTGGCCCCCCGCAGTCTTGGCCATCGCCTGCTCTACCTGCGCTCCATCGGGCAGATAGAACTCGAAGTTGTGGTCGTTCATCTGCGTCTTGGGAGGGTTGGAGCTGTTATTCACGGCAAAGAGGCGCGTAATCTCGATCTGCCCATTTTGAGCCTGAACTCGCATCACATCAGCCGTAACGGTGAGCCCTTCAACCTTCTTAGCCACATCGAAAACTTCAGCCTCTACCGAGGTGGTTCCTGGAGGCGCCATCTTGTGGTAAGTCACTCCTTGATGGATTACGCGAACCAGGTGCGGCGAGCCGTCGTTAGGCACACTAAAGCTGAAATTCCCTTTGCTATCCGCTTTGGTGCGACCTGATTCCTGCATGCCCTGCATCAGGCTAAGGAGCACGACCTCATCCCCGGCAGCGGGCTTGCCCGTCGTGCCATTCTTAATGGTGCCGGTCAGGGTTTGAGCCGAAGACGAGCCGGCGGTCAGCAGAGTTGAAAGTACAAGCACGCAAATTACTGGTGTGAGTTTTCCTTGAAGCCGGGTCAGTGACGCCGCCCGTGCCCACAGATTGTGGGGAGATTTCAAATTCGTACTCCTTTGTTTCCGGCAGCCCGGGCCGCCACCGTCTCCAGTCGCGCAATCTCGGCCAGAATTGCCGCCGCTTCTTCCTCCAGTGACACTTTCATGCTCTGGTAATCGGCTTCCGGGAACTTGCCAGCACGATACTCGAAATTCAGGTCGCGCAAGTTCTCATAAACAACATCTTTACGCTCCCGCAAATAAGTTACGCGCGATTTTTCCGGCCCAAGCTTCAGTGTTCCCGGGAGGTAGAAGACATAGAAGACGACGGCGACGGTGAAGAAGCCGCAAATGAACCAGATCATACCTCGGTCTCCTCGCGAGCCTGCCGGCGGAAGTTCTCCAGCTCAGGACCGGACACCGGCGAAACGCCGCTGGGGGTCATCCCGGCGGGGCGATCTTTCCAGGCGCGGACGATGAGCGCGGTTGTAGCAAGTCCCAGCACCAGGGCGAGGAACGGCATAATCCATGCCACACGGTTGAATCCGGTGGTCGTGGGCGCTGCAATGACGGTGGTGCCGTACTTCTGCACGAAAGCTTGCATGACGAGGTCGTCATTGTCGCCGTGATCCACGGCAGCCATCAGCTCGGCACGCATGCGATCGGAGTACTGGCAGCCGACGTGGTTGCATTCCAGAAGAATCTGGCCGCATCCGCAGACGCACATCATGCGATGACCAAGCGACTGAAAGCGGGCTTCCTGGTCGCCCGCGCCCATCAAGGCGAACACGGCGAAAGAGAGCAGCGCCACCTGCGCCGCCCTCTTCAGTGATTTGACTGAGAGAAGCATTTTAGACGTGGGCTAAAGCCCCAACTTCCTTTCGCGCTTACGCGGTGCTAAAGCGCCGCTCTGGCACCGCATCAGGCACGCGAGATGCTTGAGTAATCTCATTAAATTCCGGCCTCGACCTGATTTTCTTGTTTGAAAACAGAATCCGTGTATTCCGCGCGAATCCGTGGCGATTTTCAAAGCTCAGTCCCCGGCCCCCACAGGCGCGGTCTGCACTCGTGCCGGCACTGTCACACGCACTGCGGCCGCATTGGGAACCAGCGCCAGGATGGTTCCGAAGATCATGACCATCAACCCCACCCAGATCCACATCACGAGAGGATTCAGATGGACCTTGATGATCGGGCGCCCGGTGTCCTGGTTCATACCCTCGTAAACGATGTACAAGTCCTCTTTCACAGTGGATCGGTTCGCGACCATGGTTGCGGTTTGCTGGCTGGCCTTGTAAAAGCGCCGCTCCGGGTACATAGTCGTGAGCGGTTTGCCGTTTTCGAACACGTTCATCACAGCCCATTCACTGTCGTAATTGGGCTTGGAATCCTGCGTGTAGGATTGGCAGACGAGGGTGTACGGTCCGATGCTCATTCTGTCGCCGAAGCCCATTTCCTGCTCTTTGTCCTTATTGAAGGCGGCTCCAGCCAGGCCAATCATCACGACTACCACGCCGAAGTGCACGATGTAACCACCATACCGGCGTGTGTTGCGATGCCACAAATGCACCATCGATTCCAGCAACGTCTGTCGCGTCTTTTGCGCGATAACCCGTCCACCACGAATGAATTCAGATATGACCGTAAACGCGACCAGTGCGGCCAGCGTGATGGTCATCAGCGAGTAGAAATAAGAAATATCCTTCCACGGCCGGACGCCGCCAAGGATCATTCCGACAGCTATCCCGACCGCGCCTACAGTCGGCCACAGAAAGTTACGCTTGAGGCTTTCCATGGAGGTCTTGCGCCACGCGAGCAAAGGGCCAACGGCCGTCAATAGCAATAACAACAGAGCGACTGGGACATTCACTTTATTGAAAAACGGCGGGCCTACGGTCACCTTCGTGCCCTGCACCCATTCGGAGAGGATCGGGAACAAGGTTCCCCACAGCACCGTGAAGCAGGCGAGCAGCAGAAGCAAATTGTTGAAGAGGAAGCTGGACTCGCGCGAGATGAGCGATTCCAGCTTGTGCTCGCTCTGCAGATGCGATTTGTTCTTAATGAAAAAGTAAGCACAGGTGGCGGCGATCAGCGCGAGGAACGTGACAAACCAGTTTCCGATGGAAGATTGCGCGAAGGCGTGTACCGAACTAACCACGCCGCTGCGAGTCAGGAAAGTGCCAAAGATTGAGAGTCCGAACGTAGCGAAGATCAGCCACATGTTCCAGATCTTCAACATCCCCCGTTTCTCCTGCATCATGACCGAGTGCAGGAAAGCGGTGCCCGTGAGCCACGGCATCAAGGAAGCATTCTCGACCGGATCCCATCCCCAGTAGCCGCCCCAGCCCAAGACGGAGTAGGCCCAATGCGCGCCCAGAAAAATACCGATGGTGAGGAAGCCCCAGGTGACCATCGTCCAGCGGCGGGTGATGTGAATCCACTTCTCGCCGGGGTAACGCATGATGAGAGCGCCTAGGGCGAAAGCAAAAGGCACGGTGAAACCCACGTACCCCAAATACAGCATAGGCGGGTGAATCACCATTTCCGGGTACTGCAGTAGCGGGTTCAGGCCGTTACCGTCGGCGGGCAACTGTCCTTGAACGATCCCGAATGGTTGCGCCGCAAAGTTAAGGAGCAAAAGAAAAAACACCTGTACGGCAGCGATTACAACCGAGGCGTAGGCAAACAACCGCTGATCCGTTTTGTGTCGCAAACGGAGTACTAGCCCATAGCTGGCCAGCAGCAGCGACCAAAACAGCAGGGAGCCTTCCTGTCCTGACCAGAGGGTTGCGAACTTGTAGGGGGCCGGGAGATCGCGGTTGCTGTGATGGAAAATATAGGCAATCGAGAAGTCATCTGCGAAAGCAGCCATTACCAGGACGACAGCAGCCAGCAAAACGGCAGCAAACGTCGCGATACCGGCGCGGCGCGCGGTTTCGCCCAGTCGCTCCGACCCTGGCCCCCTGCCGGTAAGGGCAGCAATGCCTGCAAGAAACGAATAACTACTTAGAGCGAGCGCCAGCAGGAGGGCAAAACTACCAATTTGCGACATGGGAAGTCTCTATTTTTTCAGAAACACGCAAGCGTGGCAATGCCGGGTGGGCCCGAGATGATGGATTCAGAAGCAAGTCGGAGTCCAGAGTTGCTCCGGGCCTGCTCTGACCCAGATGGTTCCGGATTGCCGAGATCAACCTCGGCTTAAGGGAATAACGTTTGTACATTTGGCGCTCGCATCTGGGCGGATTCGCTACAGTCGAGTACGATTCCGCCACAGTTGTTCAGACGGTACTTCGGTAATGCCCGGTTACCTTGCGTCGAATGTGGCTTTGGGTTCTCATGAGTTGGTGGCCAGCTGATCAGGGTTAAGTGTCTTATCTAGCCGGGGGATACCCGCGAGCGTGCGCGAAGACGCGAAATTTGAATTAGCGATTCTGGCGATAGTCAACGGTTTCTATCAGAAGCTGTTGCAGGACCATCTCTCGGGCGAGGTGCCCACGCCGATGGGCCTCGATGTCACCGCCCTGGCTACCTCGCCCGAAAAAGCACCGCGGACTCTAAACGAGATGCGCCGCTGGCTGCAGTTGCTAGACATGGCGGTCACTCCCGCGATGGTTAGGTCTGCCCTGACACCCGACACCGATCCGGAAATCGCCGAGGGGCTATTGCGCTACTATGCGCGCAAGGCGGAGCCGAGTGATTCGGACCGAGATAAGACTGATTTAATCGCCACGTTCCTCTATCGCAATCCGCGAGTGGCTGGACAGTGGGAGCGTCGCGGTTACGCGCTTGATGGCGCTTCGCCCATACCTCCCTTCGAGATCGCCATGACAGAAATCATGTCGGATGGGGAAGCCCCGTCACTCTCCGGAGAAGAGATGCAACGACTGGCGGATCTGGATCTACTGCGGGCGAAGGCGGAAGTATTTCGCGATTTCGGCGCCTTCCTTGATTCCGGTTTGGCCAACGAAATTCGGCAGCTTAAGCGCTCGCTTGGGCGTTCCTTCTACCACCCGTCTGTGCTGGCGTACTTGGCGCCGTTCAACGTCGCGTTCGGTAAGAAGTTCGACACTTTGTTCCGTGGAGCCAGCTTCGAGATCAAGAAATTTGCCGAACTCATAGAGGAGCGCGGGGGAAGCATTGTGGGCCAGGTCGATGGAGTCGATGTCACAGTTGACCTGGTAGCGAGCATGGACGAAGACGAGATTCTGCGGACCGATTACAGCACATCCCTGGATCGCTTTCGGCGAGTGATTAAGCTCAAGCGTTCACTAGAAGCACAACCCAAGCTGCGGGCCGCGGCGGCAGCTGCGGGAGCTCCAATTGTCACGCCGCCGTTTGTCCACGGTCCCCTCGGGGATGCAGCCAAGCCGCCCCGACCTGCGGCTCCGCCCAAACCGGCGGTTCCCGCCACGTCAGATCCGCGCCAGATCGCTCTGGAAGAAACCAAACTGCGCAGCGTCGAGGAATCCATTCGCGCCTGGATTCGCGCCGCGAATCCCAAGCTGCGTGAGATCGTGCCCATGACGTCGTCGAACTTGATCCTCACCGCTGCCGAAGCAGACGCCTATTGCGCAGACTACCTAGACGAGGACAGCTTGCGGGCGGATCATGCTCGCGTTCTGGTGCGAGTGGTTGCCATTGTCGCCCGGTTGAGCACGGAAATCGGCGAGCTCAAGCGCAAGCGGCTTACGCCATCCGCAAAACCTCACGCCGATGCCTTGCTCCTTCTGCTGGCCGCGGCGAAAACTGCCCAGGAAAATGCTCAGCTGGTGCTGGACAGTGCCGCCGAGCAGAGCCTGGCGGAAAAAGTGATCACTCTCAATGCCTCGCTGCAGAAGCTGCGCGAACGTTGCGAGCTCGCCGATAAAGCGCTAGCCGAGATTCCGAATTCCAGCGCCCACGACTAGCACGGAGCCATCTTCCTGGACGTCTTGTCTACTGGGACTCGCGTGCGGCGATCAGTTCTTCGAGTTTAGAAAGCAAGAAGGCGGGATCCTCCTCGCCTTTGCGAATCCAGACTTCCGCCAGCCCGATGGTTTCGTCCAGAAGCGTGCCATAGGCCGATAGCATGATGATGGGAACGTTAGGCGAGATTGCTTTGAGACGTTTCGCAGTGGCAACTCCGTTCACACCACTCATCCAGTAGTCCAGAACAACGGCATCAGGGGAGTGCTCTTCAAAGACGCGAATGCCCTCTTCACCGGAACCCGCCGTGAGCACGCGATAGCCAGCCGTTTCCAACAGGGCCTTCCGGACCAGAAGTCCAGGTTCTTCATCGTCGATGCAAAGCACGGTTATGGGATTGGTGCGGCCGGAAACACCCGAACCAGTGTCATGGTTCGTACGGGGCTGGGGAGGTTGAGCGGACATCGCCGCAAAGACTGTAGTGCATACATGCGCAACCCGTCAAATGGCGGGGGACAGGCGACCGAAACGCGCTCACAGGTGTGGCCGGAGGAACAGGTTCGCAGGGTAGGGCTTGACCGGAAGGAGTCTTCAGTCTTTGCTCGAGCGGTGGTCTTTCTCCGCAATGGAAAGCGCGGAATCTGCCAACTCCAGATAGTGTTCCAACCGTGAAGGCTCTTTACCGCTCTCATCGAGGGGTAAAAGGCGTGGCCCCTCATCGCGTGCAGCGGGGGCTGAGGGGGGCAGACGCTTCAATGCCGTCCTGCCTTTGCCGCTTTGTTTCTTGCTGACTTTTGGCACGGCTGCTCCCGCTACGATCTCTGTTTCCGCTCGGTATCCTGGTACATCTCTACCGAGGCGCCAGACACTTTCTGTTCGCCAGAACGGAACACAAGACCGCGATCTTCCGAATCCGGCGGCAACCCCGCCAACTCACGCTTGTGATTCTCGATTTCCCGCAGCTGGCGCATAATTTCAGCTTCTTCCTTCACGTACTCTTTCTCGGATATCTCGCCGGAGTCGAGCGCTAGCTGCAGTTCCAGTAGACGCTCCTTGATCGGGGCATCGTCCGTGTACTGTTCTTCGGCAACTTTCTGGAGCGTGCGGAAGATGAACTTAAAGCCGGAAATCGGCATCAGCAATAAATCGTCGATTAGCAGCATTTTTTCCTCAGGACGCCGATACTCTTTCCAGCTTCAGCCGTATGTTGACGAAATTGTAGGGAGGCCACGGGCCTGTGTACTTGAACTTCAAGCGCTTTCCGTACTTCCTTGCGATCCTGTTCACCACGCCATCAAACTCCGTTTCGCGATGGCGCTCGACCAGGAACGCTGCATTCATAATCATCTTATCGCCGATGGGCTGATTGTCGCGTGAAGCCACGCACACGCTGCGCAGCGCCTCGTAGATCTCGCGCACATATTGGCTGGAGCGTTCCACCAGAGCTTTGTCAATCATGCGACCCAGCTGCATGCGGGCCAGGTAGGTCGATTGCAGGTGCTTGCGGATGATCTCCTGATGAAACTGGCGAATCTCTTCATCGGCGCGCATCAGTTCGTCGACAATCTGTTCGCGATCCCAGTTCACCTTCAGGCCGAATTCCAGCTTGCCCGACATCTGGTGCAGCACGTCTTTGAGTGAAATATAAATGCTCTTGAGCACCTCGCGAATATCGTCGTCCGTACGAAACACCGTTCCGAAACTCATGGGAATAATGGTGTAGTTCTTCATCACAGTTTCGATGACGTGCTCGTGGGCGAGAGCATTCTCGCGGGTGGGGTCAAAAATGTAGACCGATGTCTTGCTGACCACCGCAGCGATATCTTGATAGTTGACGGTGTAAACCATGTCGCCGACGCCGCCAATGCCGATTTTGCCGAAGGTGGTGGATTCTTTCGCTTCAACGATGCCGTACACGTAGCGGCCGCCCTCGCCGGGCTTCATATCCGGGGCTTGAGAGGGTTTGTCGGTCATCTTGACATGCAGGTCTTCCTTGGTCGCCTTTGTCACACGGGGCTTGCTCACCGCCTTCGTAGCCATTCGAGTTTTCCTCGTAACCCGCTTCACTGTCTGTTGATCACGCTAACGGAAGAAGAGCGATCCTGCTGGGCAACCGGCAAAGCCGGAACCGGCAGTTCATGCGAAATCGGAAATGCAACCTTGAAAATCGTGCCCTTTTCGGGCGTGCTGCGAACTTGAATGCGCCCGGCATGGTTCTCCACAATGCCTTTAACAATCCAGAGGCCCAGCCCCGTTCCTTTTTCACCCTTGGTGGAAACGAAGGGCTCAAACATGGATTGCCGCAATTCCTTCGGAATGCCGGTACCGCTATCGACAATGCTGATGGTGATCCAGCCATGGATGCCGTCCGGCGCGCGATAGTGGCGAGTGCGAATGATCAGCTTGCCGCCTTGGGGCATCGCATCCTCTGCATTCACCACTAAGTTCGACAACAGTTGCCGGAACTGGTCGGCGGATCCGCGCATGGGCGGAAGCACGCCAAGCTGCTTGTCAACAGTAATGTGGGCCTTGGCCAGTGGCCGCCCGAATAGGGCCAAAGTATCCTCGATGACGGTGTTCAGGTCGAAAGCGCCAAGCTGATTCGTATTTCGGTAAAGCCCGAGCATCTGCCGCACAATGCGCGTAACCCGGTCAGTTTCACTCTTCAAAACTTCATAGACCGGCATCGAAGTACTATCGAGCTTGCCGCGCAGCAGATAAATGGCATTCTTGATAGCCTCCATGGGATTGTTGATCTCGTGGGCAATGGTGCCGGCGAGACGGCCAGTAGCGGCGAATTTCTCCATCTCGAGCATGCGCCGCTCCATCTGCAATTGCTCGAGCTTCTTCCAGGTGGAAAAGTCGCGCAAAACCGTGACCGTGTAAGCGACTTGGCCGCGTGCGTCGTAGATTTTTCCCGAGCGGGCGGCGTACTCAATATCGGTCCGCGTTCCCGGATGATACAGATGAAGCGATTTGTTCTCCTTGTCGACAAACGAGAACGTAAATGAAGTGAGATACGCGTCAAGCTTGGCCTGATTTTTAACCATTTCCGGTTGCCGCTGGCCGTCTGCGGAGCCAAACAGTTCCTTAGCGAGCGTGTCAAGGAGGACAATTTTCGCGGCGTTATCGGCGACGATGATCGGATCGCCCACGTTTTCGATAACCAGGTTGAGGCGATCGCGGTCCTGCCGCACCACCTCTTCCGCGAGCCGAAGTTTCTCCAGATTCAGACGAACTTCCTGGTCGGCACGGCGAAGGTCGGTAACGTCTCGCATCACTGTCACCATGCCCGTGCGGGTGCCATCGGCGGTGTAGGTAGGGGCGCAGACCGCCTCGAAAAGAACCTCTTCGCCTTCCATCACGTCGACCAGAGTGAGATCGCGCGAAGCATCGCTGGCGCTGACTACCATCGAAGAAAGAGCTGCCGAGAATAAAAGGTTGTTCAACTCAACCGCTCGCCGGCCACCTTCGGTCACCGACTCCGGAACCCGAAAAAAACGTTCCGCCGCCTTGTTCTGAATGATGACGCGGTGCTGATTGTCAGTGAGGATCACGGGGTCGGCCATGCTCTGCATGACCGTTGCCATCCGGGAGATGGTGATCTCCATATCGCGCATGCGATTGTAGTAGTGCTCGACTTTGAACAAACGCGAGAGGTACGCATTGGCTCTATCCACCAGGGTGCGTAACGAACGCAGCTGCTTCTCCGTTGCCCGCTTCGAGATCTCGACCACAACGAGCATCGCGTAGGCGCGCATATTGCAGATACCGCAAGTTTGCTCTTCCACTTGCAGTCTGCCCTTTGCCTGCAAATTCAGGACGGCCAAACATTCCCGGCGACGCTCCCGCTCTGCTTCCCAGCACCGTGAACGGCTGCGATAGACCATGGGCAGGGCATACAGCCGGTTCTCCTTCGCCGAACTGGCTGGAATCACCGAGGCCTTAACGCCCAGCAGAGCTGAAACAAATGGATTTTCGCTCGCCCACAATGACGTATGGAACTTCCGCAAAGAGGCCGGATCGCAGTTGAGAGAAGCAGACGGCTTGATTTGCCCGCTCTCGAAGTCCGCGCTAAGAATCAAAGACCGGGGGAAACCCAGAGAAACAATCTCTTCCAGCAGGACGGGAAGAATCTCTTCCGAGCGCTCGGCGGCCAGCAAACGCAGCGCAGCAGGATCGTGAGGCGAACGTCCCCCGATGAAGTCGTCGATCTTAGGGCGCAGCAATGGGCTGGCCATGCTGGATTACTCCCAATTCGCCGTTACCGGCCGGTACGCGTCATGCGGCGTGCTGGGACTCTGGTTACACGCCGGGTCGTCTCCACCGCGACCTCTGGCGCCGGCGCTTCGGTCAGCTGCGGACGTGAAACAAGTCCCGTCAGGCCGACAGCATCGGCATACTTCAAATAAGTATCGATCGACGCCACAACAACGCGAGCTTCCACGGTGATGAGGTCAATGCCAACCAGGGAGACGCGAACCCAGGCATCAATTACGATACCTTTGTCGAGTACTCGATCAAGGACGTCAATTAGGCTCGAACCGCCTGATACACGTTCGACAGCCATGAACTCAGCCTCCTGAATCTTCTATCGTCTACGGCGTGCAACTGCGGCTCGTCTGCTCGGCCGCGGTGGGCGTCCTACCCCCTCGGGCACCGCGGCAGGAACCGTGGGCGCGGGTAGTGTGAGATGGGGATCATACTTCCACCAGTTCAAACCGATTTGCTCCGCCTTATCCACCGAGCACACCAATAAGCGCACCCGAATGGTCAGCAGTTCCACGTTGGCCAGTGAAACACGAATATCTCCAGCAATCACAAGTCCTTTGTCGAGAACGCGATCCAAAATGTCGAGCAGATTTGTGGTTCCGGAGACCGTAGGTACTCGTTCCATTCGCTGGCTCTTTTCAGGGGGAGGTGGAAACCGCCATACTGCCGGGTGATGCTAACTGCTCTGCTGGGCAATGTCAACGACACCCGAGTGGGGGCCGGGGGAGCCCCCGAAAACTATGTCGCATTACGATTCAGAGCTGGACGGAGTAGTTGCCTGCTGCGAATTATTATCGAGAAGGTGCCCTAGCGGTCCAAGGTCCAGATTCAAATCGGAAGGCGAGAGGCCGAACTGTGCCGCTAATTCGTGAATTTTAGCTTCCAGCTTCATCAAAGCCTCGCCCATCTCTTCGACCTTCTCATCGGAAATCGAGCCCCCCTGCATGCGGCGAATCGCCTGGCGCTCAAGCAGTTGCCTTAGAAGCTCAATGAGGCTGAGAACGAGTTTGGCGAGCCCCTGCTCAACGTTCTCCGGCGTACAGTCAATGCGCTGGGGAACCGCGGCCGTGGCTTTCGGATCCGGCCCGTCCTTGGAAACGGACTCCGCGCGAAGATGGTCGCCTCGATTCTCGTTAGGCGTCATAGCTCTTTTAGAAACTCTGTTGGTGGCCAAGGACCGCTTACCCGTACCGCCACAGTTGAGCTTATCTGAACTGCGGAGAGGGAACTTTCAATCTCCTTCACTTTGTCCCGCTCAACTAATGCAAAGCAGCGGACGTGATCGGAGGCGCTGCGCACCTTCCAGGCTTTTAGGAGGGGCGAAACTGCAGCGTGAATGGCCTGACTGGCAACTTCGAGTTCGCCATAGAGCGATTGGCGCTGGCGAAGGTACTGCGTCCCAGAGATGTGGCTTGGTTCGAGTGGCGAGGCTGCGGCGCTCCGGATGCGAATCTCCACCTGCGCGAGTCCTTGCAACCGGCTCAGAGCAGCATGATACTCGGCAGCATGCTCTGACAAATGTCCCGCGAGCTCAGTTTCATCTTGGAGAACAGTCGGGAACCTGAACGGAACAACTGGGTGCTGGCGAAAAAGGTGCTGCACCACACCGTGGAATGCGAGAGCAGCTTCGCCGGTGTGTTCGATTTTCTGCGCGGCCACAAATTGCGAAAGGAAGCAGCGTAGCCCTGCTTGCTCGACACTTTCAACCGGCAAGCCGCCCACGCCATGCCCGGGAGGCTGAATTGTAGCCTGCGACTCCACGATGCAATAGGCCAGAAGAGGCATGAGCTTCTTGTTCAGGATTCTGTCGCGGGCGGCGGGGCCTCAATTCGCATGTGCCGAAGCGCCGTTTCCACCGAAGTCAGAATGACGTCGAGGCCGACATAAACCAGGTCTACACCCGCCAGCGAAATTACCAGGTTCCCGCGAATGATTACGCCCGAGTTCAGCACGTGGTCAAGGATATCCAGCAACGATGTCTCGTCCCCTGGATCAGTGCCCGCGAATACGATGTTGGTGGGAGCGGCCATCTTGCAATCCTCAGGAATTTGATCCGGCCGACACGAACGAATAAGGCGGCCACGGTCCAGTGCACTCAATCTGATGCGCGCCTGCCCACAACTTCGAATATTTGCGCAACAGAGATTCCAGCTTTTTACGGTCGGGCCGTCGCAAGAGGATCGAGGTCTGCCACTCCAAACCGCGCTGCCCGCCGCTAACCTTGCCCACGCTTGCAGTATCCACGGCGAGCCTGTGAAGCTCCTGAGAGAAGGGCTGGAGGTCGCTGCTGGAAATCTTGCTTTTGGTTGGACGGCTCTGAAGCAGAGCTGCCTTTGCCTTCAAATAATCCTTGCCGGAACGGGCTGGGCCCGCGGGAATCTGAGTCCTTTTGGGTACCACGAAAATCTTAATGCCCCATTCATCGCACCCTTGGATTTTGCGGAAATCAGCCTCGAACGTGCGCTTACGGCTGGTTACGTCGGCCGCAAGCGATTGGACGCTGAGAAACACCGTTCCAAAACGCGCCGGTAAAACGTCGGCCAAACCAGCCAGGGCAGCAAGAACCTTTTGGTGACGAACGCTGGCCGCTGCCAGCCAGTCCAGGTTCTCCATGTTGCTCGACAGACTTTCAGCGTAATCCGCGGCAGGCACACGGCTGACCCAACAAGTAAGGCCTCCACACTCGACCGGTTCAATGACACTGGACCCGTCGACGCCAGTAACGTTCTGCCGAAAAGAGAGGGACTCCTTTGTGATTCCGTACAGATAAAGAACTGTGCCGGATTTTTCTGCTATGCCAGACGCCAAATCTCACCCGTTAAAGAACGGAAACCCGATTTCCCTGTTATCTCTTCAGGAAAATTGCGGATTACCAACAATTCCAGATCAGAATACCGTTGCTTGATCCTGGCCAACGTCTCGCGTTGCCACTGACGCACCCGGTTACACCGAGGACAGCTACCCTGTTCCTGCAGTACAACGCGATTCACGAATATACGCGTAACAGGCAGGCGCTGGTGCGCCAGTTCCGCGATCAGCCTTTCTGTCTCGCGGTCTGGCAAGGGCTCGGGCAGCATCACCAGGCTGATCTGCGCGCGCTCGGTGGCGGCTAACAGTTCTGCCAATTCCCGCACGCGGTGCGATAGTTCCGCAATCTTCACCCCAACCTCGCGGGCAAACGCAAGTCTACGGTGCGCCGCCAGCGTTTTCAACAGAGGCCGCGTCCAGGCCAGAATGCGCTGCGGCATACGCAGCAGTTCGAGGGCGTGGCCGGTGGGAGCCATATCGATGACGACACGCGCCCCGTCCGAGCCAATCAGATCGAGTATACGGAATATGGCCAGAACCTCATCGACCCCGGGCGGAACGATTTCCAGCAACTCGGATAGAAGCCGACGTTCGAATGAGAGATCGACATGGATACCCGAAACCTCCGAGGTGGTGGCCTCGTCCACGCTGGCCTGCAGGTCGCGAACCCAGGCGCGGAATAGGGCCACTGAGTCCAGCTCTGATGCCTTGAACTTTGGGTCGCCCAGCACCGGCTCGGAACGGTCGCCAACTGGTTTCTCGAAGATGTCATCCAGAGATGGAGCGGGATCCACAGAACAGATCTCCACGGGCACGCCACTTTCTCGACGCGTGTGATAACCCAGGGCGGCCGAAACGGTAGTCTTCCCAACACCGCCTTTCCCCAGCACCAGAGCAAGCGGCGTTTCCAGAACAGGCCATTGCGCAGGTTGCAGACGCAACCTCGTAGATCTCGGGGGGGATAGTGCCGGCTTCAGGCGCTTTCCCGCGAACATGTGATCGGCAAAGGCAGCCAGAGCGACACTGCCCATAATCGGGCTCCCGGAATCTTCGCCCACAAGCAGAGCCGTTTTAGGGAATTTTTTTTTCAAGAAGCTGAGCGCCTGATTGGCGGCCCGACTTGACTTCGCGCATTGCCGGCAGTTCTGGCGGCCCGGAGTTGCGCGGTTCAGCACGATACTGTTGATCTGGAGTGGAGGCGACTGGCTGTTCAGAGCCGCGCTACACCGCACCGACTCATTCAACGAGAATTTTTCGGCGGTCGTGACCAGAACGATTTCAGCGTCACGGCTGGTTGCAGCCAGCACTTCCTGAACCAAAACACGAAAATCGGCAATCAGCGTAGCTGTGCTCCGCTGCGGGCGCCCCCCAAAGTGCTCGGCCAAGACCTGGTCCCGGCTCGCGGCAAGCTCCAGGAAATTGAGGAAGCGGACAAACTGCTCCGGGAGGCTGAACAGCCGCAGGGTGTGCCCGAAGGGGGCAGTATCAACAACGATGTGCGAATATCGGCCGGAATTAATCGCGTCCCGGATCGCCAGCAGCGCGGACATCTCTGCCATTCCCGGCAGTGTGGTGTCGAGCAGCGGGGCAATATCCTCGCGGGTAAAAATCGAACCTTTATCGACCAGGTCGAGTATGTCTTCTTTGTACCGATTGAGGAACTCGCGAAAGAGTTTTTCGGGATTGATTTGCCACGCGTGCAGCTCTCCTCCTTTAGACAGACGAACGCGCCTAGGCCGGTCCTTCAGGGGAAGCTGCAATACGTCCGAGAGGGAGTGAGCAGGATCTGTGGAAAGAAGCAGGACCCGCTTCTCCCGATTCTGCAGCGCACAGCGTACCGCATAAGCGGAGGACACTGTCGTCTTGCCTACTCCGCCTTTTCCCACGAAAAAGGTGAGCTGCTTCACGCCGCTATTGTAAAGGGTTGTATTTTCCTTCATGCACGTGAAGCAGCCACTCTGCTCGGTAAATCGGCGGGCAAATCTTCGCTGCTGCTGTTCATCTCACTTGCTTGTTTCGGGACAGATGCCACTCTCGCGTCCCCCCCGGCGACTGCCCAATGAATGTGAGATTGCGAATGCGATGGCAAGGGCTAGATGCGGGGGTTCAGAAAACATCTCGCGGGCGCCTGCAGAGAGGATCTTACAAATCCCCGGCTTTCCTGCTGGTGTTTTGTCTTTCGGCAACTCTGGTTCTGGCACAAGCAAACCCCAGCCAACCTACTCAGGTACAGCCGCCACCACCGCCCACAGGTACACCGACGCAAGCGCCCAGCCAGACTCCAAAGACCTCTCCGAAGATCAAACAGGTCCTGCCGTCTTACGAAGGTCAGAATGTCTCATCGGTCGAGCTGGCGGGACAACCGAACCTGAATACGCAGCAGCTAGAACCAATGCTGGCGCAGAAAGCGAATGACAAATTTTCACAAGCCAAGGTCGATCAGACCATCGCAGAGTTGAAACGCTCCGGACGCTTTCACGACGTGCAGCTTGAAGTTCGCCCTGATCCCAACGGCGTGCGCGTGCTGTTCGTACTCCAACCGGCAGCATATTTTGGCATTTACCGATTCCCCGGAGCCGCCAATAAGTTCCCCTACTCTCGTTTACTCCAGGTGACCAACTACCCACCTCGTGGCGTGTATACGCCGGTGGATGTCGACACTGCGCAAAGGGATCTGGAGACCTTCCTGCGACGAACTGGGTATTTTGAGGTTAAAGTTCAACCCGAGATTCAGACGTCCCCTCCATACGGCCTGGCGAACGTCATCTTTCACACCACTCTTAACCGGCGCGCCAAGTTCGGCCAAGTGATCGTTCGAGGCACATCCGACCGCCAGGCGACCCAGCTCGAGAACAAACTCCATTCCATCATTGCAAGACTAAAAGGCGCGGCGATTCGGCCGGGGAAGACGTACAACCTGAAGTCGGTCACCAAGGCGACGCAGTATTTGGCCGATTCGCTGGGCAAAGCCGGATACCTGGGCGCACAGGTGAAGCTGGTGGGGGCTGATTATTCGCCCGACACGAACCGTGCCAATGTCATTTACGACGTGAACCCTGGCCCCATCATTCATATCAAAGTGGCCGGCGTTCATCTCTGGCCCTGGAATCGACGGAAGCTTCTCCCCGTCTACCAGGAGGCGGGGGTCGACCCGGAATTAATTCAGGAAGGCAGGCAGAACCTGATCTCCTATCTGCAGTCGAAGGGGTACTTCGACGCAAAGGTGCAGAGCAACGTCGAGCAACACGATTCCGTTGAGACGATTTCTTACCAGGTCACCAAGGGACCACGCCACAAGGTTACCGGCGTATCGGTCGCCGGCAACCAGCATTTTTCACAAAAAGACCTGCTGTCGCATGTGACTGTCGACAAGAAGCATCTGTTTTCACACGGGAAGTACAGCGAAAAATTGGTGCGTCAGAGCGCGAGGAATATCGAAGCGGTTTACAAGGCGGAGGGATTCAGTAGCGTCAAAGTTACTCCGCAAGTAACAACCCAGACCGGCAATATACATGTCACCTTTCATGTAGATGAAGGGCAGCAGGACATCGTCGAAGCGCTTCGCATCGACGGCAATCAGACCTTGAGCGAAGCGCAATTCGCGCCCAAGGGGTTGAAGGTCACGGCGGGACAGCCTTACTCGCAAAAAAAGGTGACCGAAGACCGCAACCAGATCATCGCGAATTACCTGAGCCAAGGATACCTGAATGCATCTTTCCGCGAGACTGCACACCAGGTTGCCGACCAGCCGCACCGCATCGAGGTTGTGTATCAGATTTCGGAAGGACCTAAGGTACGCACCGCAACTGTCGTCACATTGGGCAGAAAGGACACCCAGCAGAAGCTCATTAATCGTGAGACAGCGAACCTGCGCGCGGGCAAGCCCCTAAAAGAGGACGACTTGCTGGCATCGGAAACGAGGCTGTACAACGTTGGCGTATTCGATTGGGCCGAAGTCGATCCACGGCGTGAAATCACGACCCAGCCTCAGGAAGACGTGGTCATCAAAGTCCACGAATCGAAGCCAAACACCATCACGTACGGCTTTGGATTTGAAGTGATCAATCGCGGTGGCAGCGTGCCCAGTGGAACCGTTGCCGTCCCGGGAATTCCCCCGGTCGCGTTGCCCAAGAATTTCAAGACCAGCGAGAAGACATTCTGGGGTCCGCGAGGGACGCTGGAATATACCCGGAATAACCTTCGCGGCAAAGGCGAGTCGCTGACATTTTCTGGCTTGGCCGGACGCCTGCGTCAAAATGGCTCGATTATCTACACCGATCCAATGTTTCACTGGACAAACTGGGCGTCGACCTTTTCTCTAACCGGCGAACATAACAGCGAGAATCCGATTTTCACATTTCGCCAAGGTGGATTCGGATATCAGTTGCAGCGGCCGCTCAACTCCGATAAGACACAGAATCTGTTCTTGCGTTACAACTTCAGCGAAACCGGGCTCACGCGGCTGCTGCTTTCAGGTCTGATTCCGGCGCAGGATCAGCATGTTCGCTTGTCGACCGTCTCGAGTACATATATCCGCGACACGCGCGATAGCGCCACGGATGCTCACAAAGGCATTTACGAGAGCTATGAACTCGACCTTAATCCCAGCCAGTTGGGATCCAACGTCAGCTTCGGACGGCTGCTGACCCAGACGGCCTATTACAAGAAAATTCCTGGCGACATTATCTGGGCGAATAGCCTGCGCATCGGTGTGGAACAGCCGTTTGGCAACAGCCACGTCCCCCTCAGCGAGAAGTTCTTCTCTGGCGGGGGGAGCACGCTGCGCGGCTTCCCCTTGAATGGGGCGGGACCGCAGCACACGATTGCAGCTTGCGGCAATGCAGCGAATACGTCGACTTGTGCCCCTATCACTGTGCCGGTAGGCGGCAGCCAATTACTGATTCTGAATTCTGAGTTCCGCATTCCGATCCCGTTCTCACTTCCCGTGGTGGACAAAAATCTGGGAGTGGCGCTGTTCTACGACGGCGGCAACGTATTTCAGAGCGTCGGTTTCAGAAACTTCGGCGCGCAGTACAGCAACAGCGTGGGGTTTGGTGTTCGCTACAAGACACCCGTGGGACCTGTGCGGGTGGATATTGGTCACAACCTCAATCCGCTGCCCGGAATCAAATCGACGCAGATTTTCGTTACCTTGGGACAGGCGTTTTGAGTACCTTCCCCCAGCCTCCGAATGAGCAGCAGCCACGCGGCCCGCGGTTAGTACCGCCGCGCCAGAAACCGAAGCGCCGCTGGACCGCGAAGAGAGTGGCTGCCTGGATCGGCGTGGGCGTGCTGATCCTCATCCTTGTCATCGTTGTTGCCATTACGCTTGTGCTGCACACCCGGTCTTTGCGGCAGTCGGCCTTACATTTTGCCGAAGGAAAGATAAGCGCCGCGCTCGGTACTCAGGTCCAGGTCAGGGACTTTGCCTTGAGTCTTTCCCGCATGACCCTCGACGTGTACGGCGTCACGGTCGCTGGGGCGCAACCCTATCCCACTCCTCCGCTGCTTACCGTCGACCATGCAGGTCTGGGTCTCGGGATCACGTCTCTTCTGCACCGCGACTGGTACGTCAGAAGCATTCAGGTCGATCACCCTGTCGCACACGTTTTTGTCGATCCACATGGAACGGACAACCTGCCCCAAACCAAGACGAGCAACGGGAAGAGCAACACCAATTTATTTCAGTTGGGTGTCCGGCACGCAGTGCTCGATCGTGGCGAAATTTATTACAACAATCGCAAGAGCGTTTTGGATGCTGATCTGCACGACCTTAGGTTTCAATCCCGGTTCGATCCTGCTCAACAGCGTTACTCCGGCGGCATGAGCTATCGCAACGGTCATCTTGAAATCGAAAATCTCCGTCCGATGGCACACGACTTCGATGCTGAGTTTGATGCGACTCCGGATGTCTTCACCCTTCGGCGCGCAGTGTTGAGAAGCGGGCCCTCCTACTTCGATTTGAAAGCCACAGTCGAGAACTATTCGCAACAACCGAGGATCTCTGCTCAATACATCGCAGTGGTTGACAGTGGCCAGTTCCGGCAGATCATGAAGAATCCGTCTCTGCCGACCGGCACCCTGCGCGCGAACGGCACACTGCGATATCAAAGCGAGGCAAACGTCCCCATGCTCGCGGGTGTAATCCTGAATGGTGATTTGAGCAGCCAGCTCTTGCGAGTGCAGATGTCGAGCTTCCGTGGCGACATTCGCGACCTTGGAGCTCGGTATTCACTGGTTAATGGCAATGCAGAGGTTCGCGACATGCGCGCGAAGTTACTTGGTGGCGAACTTACCGGCACGCTGGTGATGCGCGACATTACCGGCGCGTCCCGGTCTCACTTGCAGGCGGCGCTGCGAGGGATTTCTGTTGCTCAGTTACGTCCCATGTTGAACTCTTCGGCACTGCAGCAGGTCTCGCTGGCAGGCACCGTCAACGCCGATGCCGACGCGACCTGGGGCCAAACCATGAACGATCTGGCGGCCCGAAGCAACGCAACAATCCAGGCGCGAGTCGCGCCAGCGCAGGCGGGAAACGCTCAGAGCATTCCCGTGAGTAGCATTATTCACGCGCAATATCTCGCAGCGCGCAAACAGATTGCCTTCTCCCAGAGCTACCTCCGAACGCCGCAGACCTCGTTGTTCCTGAACGGAACCGTGAGCAACCGATCCAGTTTGCAGATCAGGCTGCAATCGAATGATCTACACGAGCTCGAAGTCGTGGCCGAAACTTTCCGCCGTCCCAACTCGGGTCCGGCGCAGCAACTCGGCCTTTATGGGACGGCCTCCTTTGTTGGCTCCGTGCGTGGCTCCACAAGCGCTCCTGAGCTTACGGGTCAGCTGCAAGCGGCAAATGTGCGCGCGAAGGGCAGTTCCTGGCGGCTGCTTCGGACAAACGTGGACTTGAGCCCCTCTGTGGCCAGTCTGCAAAATGGCGAGTTGCAGCCGGTGGACCGAGGACGAATTACGTTCAACGTGCGAGCAGGCTTGCGGAGTTGGTCCTTCAGCGAAAACAGCCCAATTCAGCTCGGCCTGAATGTCAGTCAGGTCAATGTAGCCGACCTAACCAAAGCGGCAGGATCGCAAGCTCCGGTCTCTGGAACCCTTTCCGCCAAGATGTCGGTGCAGGGTTCGGAAAAGAATCCGATCGGACAGGGAAGCGTCAGCCTGACAAGGGCGAAGATCTCCAACGAGCCGCTGCAGGCCGTGAACTTGAAATTCCAGGGCACAGGGAATGAAGTGCATGCCAATGTGACGGTGCAGGCGCCGGCCGGTGGGGCTCAAGCTGTGCTGACCTATCTTCCTAAGCAGGAGCAGTATCAGGCGCACCTGCAGGCCTTGGGCATCCGACTAGATCAGCTGCAAACGGTAAAAGCTCGCAATCTACAAATAGCGGGAGTACTGAACGTAAGGGCCAGCGGGCAGGGAAGCATTAAGAATCCGGAACTCACTGCCAGTGTAGATGCGCCCCGACTCCAGGTTCGGAACCAGACTCTGGGGAACCTCTCATTACAGACTAAATTGCTCAACCATGTCGCCAACATTGCGCTCGATACGCAGGCGGCGCATACCGTTGTGCAGGCTCGGGCAAAAGTAAGTACCACCGGTGATTACTACACCGACGCGACCATCAACACGCAGCCAATTCCCTTGGAGCCTTTGGTTGCGGTGTACGCGCCATCGCAGGCGGGAAACATCAGTGGCCAAACCGAACTACACGCCACCCTGCGCGGGCCGCTGAAGAACAAGGCGGCGCTTGACGCGCATGCGACCATCCCGACCTTGCAGGTGAATTATAAGAATACCGTTCAGATCGGCGCCCCCAGTCCCATCCATATTGATTTCAGTAACGGAGTGCTGGCCGTACAGCGAGCGACGATTCGGGGCACTGACACGGATGTGCAGCTCCAAGCAACCGTGCCGACCAACAGTGCCGCACCCGCCTCATTCCTGGCTTTGGGAACGCTCAATCTGCAGATCGCGCAGCTATTCAGCCCGGATATCACGAGCTCGGGCCAGGTGCTGTTCGATATCAATTCCTACGGTGCACGTTCAAATCCAAACGTGCAAGGCCAGATCCGTATTGTGAATGCTGGTTTTGCCACCGCGGAAGCGCCCATTGGCTTGCAGAACGGCAATGGTGTGCTGACCCTGACCAAGGACAGACTCGAGATTACTCAGTTTACAGGTATGGTGGGTGGTGGCAGCGTTAAGGCGTCGGGCGGCGTGGTTTACAGGCCGGGTATGCAGTTCGATCTGGCACTTGCCGGGAAAGGAATTCGCCTGCTCTACCCCGAGGGGGTGCGCCAAGGCCTCGACATGAACTTAACTCTGACCGGCTCAACCGACGCCGCTATGTTAGGAGGTCAAATCCGCATTGACCAGCTATCCTTTACGCCGGATTTTGACGTCACTAGCCTCATGGGGGAATTCGGCGGAGCGGCAACGCCGCCGCCTACGGAAGGCTTCAGTCAAAACTTGCAACTGAATCTGGCGGTGCAGTCGACGAGCGGAATTAATCTGGTCAGCCGGACGCTAAGCTTGCAAGGGAATGCGAACTTGCAAATCCGGGGAACAGCGGCCGATCCCGTGGTATTGGGCCGCCTAAACTTGACTGGCGGGGACCTGATCATGATGGGAAACCGCTACGTGCTGCAGGGGGGCACGCTCGATTTTGCCAACCCCATGAAGACGGAACCGGTGGTCAATGTGGCGGCAAACACCACCATTCAGCAGTACAACATTTACTTACAGTTCAACGGTCCTGCCGACCACTTGAGAACCAACTACACCTCGGTACCGTCGCTGCCTCCATCCGACATTATCAACTTGCTGGCATTCGGCAAGACCTCGGAAGCGGCCGCGGCGAACCCCGCTCCCGGCAACTTGGGTGCTGAATCCGTTCTGGCCTCGCAGGTGAGCAGCCAGGTGACCAGCCGCGTCGAAAAGATCGCTGGCATTTCGCGGCTCTCCATTGATCCTGTTCTCGGCGGCAATGGTAGTCAGCAGAATCCCGGAGCGCGAATCACGGTCCAGCAACGGGTCACGGGTAACATCTTCGTCACATTCGCAACCGATGTAACCCAGACTCAAAACCAAGTGATCGAGCTGCAATATAACGCGAGTCCCCGTGTGACATACAGCGGCACCCGCGATCAGAATGGCGGTTTCGGGTTTGATACGCGCATCCGGAAATCCTGGTGACGGCTTTGGTTGCGGCACTGGCCGCCGACTGCCTGGCGTTCGCAACATCACTGTGAGGACGAAAACAGGCGTCGATCCAGATGATTGGGATGGATCAAGAGAGCTGTACCGTACACGCGTTCGGTAGAGCCCGTCGACTCGTGCAGAAGGGAACTGGCTGCGTCGTTCGTGGGAAGATCCTTGTCTTTGGCTTCTCTGCTTTGGACAAGGGCGAAGCCGTCAGAAGTAAAACACGCTAGCTCAGGATGTGCTCCAACCACGCCCTGAATGAACCCGAGTCCGAACGTGGGATCTTGATCGGGCATGACCGCTTTGGCCGTGCCCTCGGGAGGGATCATATAACTCAGGTTTTCCGAGATGTCGCGCTTTGGTTCCAAGGCGGTATGTGAACGTGCCTGTAACATAGTCGCCCAGCACGCCTTACTTCGCCTTGCATTGTAATCCCACAGCTGCTGCCTGTGCAGGTATTTAAAAGGTTTTTGCCTTTCCATGACGATGATTTTAAGCTTGAACTCAAGCGTAATTTCAAGCTCCGATCACGGCATTAGCGCCGACGGCGGACTACTAGCATCATTGCTGCGGCTCCCGCCAGCACTGCTGCCATAGCGATCGCTGCTCGCTTCATGGAGCGTTTCTGTGCCTGGACCCTGGGTGCGATCGAATGTTGTTCAGGGAATGCGCCACTCGGCCCGTTCGGACCTTTGTGCAACGCCATCGCGAGAACCTCGGCGGTGTGAAGAGCACTGCGGTTTGTCTGCTGGGCAATCTGTTCTTTGCAGCTAAACCCGTCGGCGATCACGATTGTGCTTGCATCCGCGTTCCTCACCGCGGGCAGCAGCACGCGTTCGCCTGCTTTGATGGAGACATCGTACTTGTCTTTCTCGTAGCCAAACGAGCCAGCCATACCGCAACACCCGGAGTCGAGTAGCTCGAAGTCCAATCCAGTTTTGTATAAGAGCGACTCGTCGTCGTTCAGCCGCATGATTGCTTTGTGATGGCAGTGGCCGTGCACGACGGCTTTGCGCTCCAGCTTGGGCGGTTCGTAGCCGTCAGCCTTTTTGTTCAAGAACTCAGAGAGCGTAAAGGTCTGTTCCATCAGTTTGTGCGCGCGAGGCGAATGCGGAAACAGTCCGTTCAGTTCATCGCGGAATACGGAGCAGCAACTCGGTTCGAGCGCGACGACTGGTGTTCCGGCATCGATTTCCGGCCCAAGTGTGTCCAGGATGCGCTGCAAGTAGGACTCTGCCATGTCCAGAAAGCCGTAATCGTACAAGGGCCTGCCACAGCAAAGGTGTTCTTGCGGGACTACAACGTGAAAGCCCGCTGATTCCAAGACCTCAACCGCCGCTTGTGCTGTTTCCGGGAAAAAGTAATTGTTAAAAGTATCGGGCCAGAGGATAACCTTGGGTCTGCCCTCGTTCTGCGCGTCCCTTTTGCGAAACCAGGATTTGAACGTTTCGGCCGCAAAAGCTGGAATTTGCCGTTGGCGAGGCATGCCTGAGGCGAGCTTAGCGATGTAGCTCAGTCCCGGCGTTTGCGTAAACAGATTGGCTATGCCCGGCGCAACGGAGGCGAGCCGGGCCCACTTGTCAATCCATCCAAAGGCATACGCGTAGCGTGGCCGCAGACGTCCTTCCCAATAGTGAGAAAGAAATTCCGCCTTGTAGGTGGCCATATCGACATTGACCGGACAATCGCCTTTGCAGCCTTTGCACGAAAGGCAAAGATCGAGCGCACCTTTAACATTGTCATCGTGCCAGCCATCCCTGATTACGTCTCCCGTTAGCATTTCGTGGAGCTGGTGAGCCCGGCCGCGGGTGGTGTCTTTCTCCTCACGCGTGACCATAAAACTCGGGCACATCGTGTCCTGCCCTATGCGCCCGTGAGTGCGCCGGCAAAGACCCACGCCAACGCAACGTAAAGTGGCATGCGCGAAACTGCCGTTGTCTTCCGGAAATTTGAAATGCGTCTTCGGTTCCCAAGGGTGGTAGCTCGGGCCGAGCCGCAGGTTCTCGTCCATACGGTAGGGCTCGACCACCTTGCCTGGATTCATTTTCCAATCAGGATCCCAAATGGATTTGAATTCGCGGAATGCCTGGATCAATTCCGGTCCAAACATTTTGTAAAGAAACTCAGCGCGAGCCTGTCCATCGCCGTGCTCGCCTGAAAGCGAGCCCCCATAGCTGACCACCAGGTCGGTTGCCTCTTCCATGAAGGACCGCCAATTTTTTACGCCCTCGGCGGTGTATAGATCGAAGTCGACACGGCAGTGAATGCAGCCTTGGCCAAAGTGACCGTACAGAGCGGGGTTATAGCCGTATTTGTTGTAAAGATTACGGAGATCACGAAGATACCCGCTGACCTTCTCCGGAGCCACGGCGGAGTCTTCCCATCCTGGCCAGGAATCCGGCTCGCCGGGTACAAAGGCTGTGGCCCCAAGACCAGATTCACGAAGATGCCAAATCTTGTCCTGATCCTTTGGGTCGACAAACAAGGCACTGCTGGGGGAGTTGTTCTGCTTCTTTAGATCGGCGACGAGGCGTTGAGCAGTCTCGATTGCTTCCTGTTGCGTTTCGCACCCGATCTCGACCATCAGCCAACCTTTGCCTTCGGGAAGCATGGGTAAATATTGGCGATGCGGGCCTCCTTTCTTCTGCACGTTTTCCATCAAGCGCTCATCCAGACCTTCCAGAGCAATGGGCGAGTACGGCAGGATGTCGGTGATGTGTTCAGCCGCTTGATACACGTCAGGGTAGCCGAGCAACAGCACCACCCGTTCGGGATGGCGGTCGATTAGCTTGACTTTGGCTTCCAGGATAGTGACGCACGTACTTTCTGTGCCGACTAACGCTCGGGCGAGATTGATTATCCCGCGCTCATTCGGAATGAGCTGGTCGAGGTTGTAGCCGGAAACCCGGCGAATAATCTTTGGAAAGTTCTTTTCAATGAGTGGCTGGTAACGCTGCCGAAGCGATTTCAGCTTGGCGAGGATTTCTCCCTGGCGCCCGCCCTGACGGATGCCGTTCTCCCATTCGATTTCAGAGAGCCACCCGGCTGTCATGCGGGTGCCATCGTAAAGAAGAATTTTCAGCTCTTCTGTGTTATTAACCGCCGGACCATTCATCTGGGCATGCGCGCCGCAAGAGTTATTGCCCAGCATTCCTCCGAAGGAGCAGCGGTTGTGGGTAGCGGGATCGGGACCGTAGGTGAGCTTGTACGGCTTGGCTGCGTCCACCACGACGTCACAGATGGTGCCGGGTTGAACGCGCGCAAAACGCTTTTCGGGATTGAGTTCCAGCAGGTTGTGCAAGTACTTCGACCAGTCAATGACGATGGCAACGTTGCAGCACTGTCCGGCAAGGCTCGTGCCGCCGCCGCGGGAGAGTACAGGGGCGCCAAATTTGCGGCAGCATGCGATGGCCGCGACAACATCGTCGATGGAGCGCGGGATGACGACCCCAATAGGGACCTGGCGATAATTGGAGGCATCGACGGAATACATGGCCTTGGTACCGGCATCAAACCGGACCTCGCCTTCAAGATTCTTCTCCAGTTCTCGTCTGAGGCCGTCGACGTCAACGTGGACAGCCGTTTCTTCCTGGCTTGTGGTTTGCGAAGAAAGGACAGGTAGTCTGGTCGCCATTATGCCGTACTCCTAAAACCTTGAGTTGGCATTGAAAATGCCACGTAAAGAACAAGCTGGCCGCCGGGAACTCAACCTCCGGTGAGATTCGGGGAGAATAGTGCGAGTTGTCCGCCGAGCTCCTGTTTCGGCGCGCGCCAAGGCGGGATATCTCGGGACACGATAGATGCGGGTGAAGCTCTCTAGTGCATGCAGACGCCGGTTTCTCACGCGGCTTTGGGAGTGTGCACCGTCGGGTCCATGGTTTCGGAGGCGATCTGAATGTCGTCTGCTTTTTGAACCCGCTGAAAGACTTCCCGGTAGATGAATGTGCTCGCGTTGCGCCGCTTCTTGGGATCGACCAGATAGCGCAGATGTAACACGTTGGGCCGGCTCCACTCGCCTCGCTCAACGTTCGTTTGCAGTAATACCCTAAATACCCGATGGACCCGCGGACGGCAGAAACCTATGATCCGCGCCACGCCGTTTTCAGGAGAGGCCCACAATGAGTTTGCTAGTGCATGCGGAACGCTGGTGCGAGATGGTGGTTCGGAGCGGTCAGGCTGAGGACTGTCGCTGCGGCAATGCGGCGCTTACCACCTGTGAAGCGTGCGGTACTGCGCTGTGCGAGGCTCATGAGAACATCTGCCCAACATGCGACCGCAGCTTCTGCAGCGTCTGTACTCACGCTTGCCAAAGGCCACGAGGGCTGCAGCAGGCCGCCTGAACCCGGATCACCAGGCCGCTCTGCCTTTTCCTAGTTGCCGGCAAGGCCAACCTGCCGGATGAGCTTCTTCTCTGGAAAATCCTTCTCTGGATTCACCGCAAAGCGCTACAATCCTGCCATTCGCGATTAAGTCCCTCGTTACGTCTGCGGGTCGGTCGCAGATAGCAAGCTAAAACAAAACTTTGCTTTCCGGGCGTTCGCTTTGCGCCGGTGGAGATTTTCATGAAGTTTGTAGCCCTCGTGTTCCTGGGCATTTTCCTGCCCGTAGTCAGCAATGCACAAACCTTCTCTTGCCCCAGCGGTACGGAAGACATGCTCAACTACTTCGTCATGGGGTATCCCATGCGGGTAGACAGCTTTATGGGACCGGGGAATGCGAATCCGATCTACAGCTCGATAGTCCCGGATAATGGCGCCGCTCCGTATGCCGACGCAGGATATTTCGTCTGGACGAAGAGCGCCGTTGGATATCCCTGGGACATCAAGACCTGGGACAGCAACTATGTCTACGATCGAACTACGGAGCTGAGTTGGACCGATCCGACAGCATTCAAGAGATTCAACCAGGACCTGCCCATGTCGCGGCGTTGTGTGCCGGTGGGAAGTTCGGGAGGGACGCTCAAAATCGCTAACAGTAAGACGAGCTACCAGTCCTATGGTCAATGCACCGCCTACCAGACGCAGAATCTGGGCTACGTAGTCAATACCATCTCGGCACCGGCTCTGGTGAATGTAGGGAACGTCGGGACAGTTAAGACCCGCAGCTTCACATACAAGTACAGCTGTGACTCGAGCTACTCCCATTGCAAGTACAAGGAAGTGTTCAGTCTCGGATATCAGATTGGACTGTTCGATTGGAAATACTACGCCAACCAGAACGGGACTTGGGTGTTCCAGCAGGAATCCGTTATCAACAACCAGAAAGGCGGCCAGACTACACCTTCTCTGCCGTGTAGCACGAGCTATCAATAGCCAGGCTGTTGGCCCACTGTGAGGCAACGCGCATTCTCAGGTGCGAATCCGATGCTCGATCGGGGGTTTGCGGTGCCTGAGAAAACGGAGTCGATGCTCAGTACTGAGGAACAGGTGGAATCCATCTGGCACCTTGGTGGCCTGACCTGGCCAGGGTTGCTCAAGCGCGTGTACGGCGAGATTGGGCGCGATGAGCTGACGACGCGAGCGTCGGACCTGGCTTACAACTTCCTGCTCGCCCTCTTCCCCATGCTCTTGTTCCTGATCTCGTTATTCGGAGTGTTCGCTGCCCAGAGCAAGCACCTGCAGGACAGCCTGTTCTTCTATTTCCAGCGTGTGCTCCCCCCTGCGGCCTACACGCTGATCGAAAAAACTCTGCACGAGGTGATTCGGAATAGCGGCGGCGGAAAACTCGCCTTTGGCCTCGTGTTCGCCTTGTGGTCGGCATCGGGGGGGATGTCATCGTTGATGTCCGGCCTGAATGCGGCCTACCACGTGCATGATTCCCGCTCCTACATAAAAACCAAGCTGATTGCCATAGTCCTCACTGTCGCGATATCAATTCTGGTGTTTGCTGCGATGTTGATCGTGCTCTACGGAGGCAACATCGCCGAGTTGGTGGGTGGCAAAGTTGGACTGGGGGCGTTTACAGTCATGGCGTGGAAAATTGTGCAATGGCCGGTAGCGCTTGCTTTCCTGATCTTGGCCTATGCCCTTATCTACTACTATGGCCCCGATTTGAAAGAGCAGCACTGGTATTGGATCACGCCAGGCACGTTAGTAGGAGTGATTCTCTGGCTGGCAGCATCCGTCGCGTTTCGTGTGTACCTGCATTTTTTCAACACTTACAGCAGAAGTTACGGCTCCCTCGGTGCAGTAATCATTCTTCTGTTGTGGTTCTATGTGACTGGTTTCGCATTTCTGATCGGCGGAGAGATTAACTCCGAGATCGAGCATGCCGCCGCGGAACGGGGCCACCCAGAGGCGAAGCCGGAAGGGAAGAAGGCCGCTTAGCCGCGCGGTGTCGTAACTTTCTTATTCATAGGCTTCTGCCGATTTCAGCGGCACTCCCTTTCGGTCCTTTTCTGAAAGGATCGGTTCACCCTGCAGTTGCCAGTCGATCTCCAGCGAAGGATCGTTCCACAACAAGCTCCGCTCGAGTTCGGGCGCATAGAAGTCGGTTGCCTTATACAACACATGCGCTGTATCGGAAGTCACAGAAAAGCCATGGGCGAAGCCCGGCGGAATCCAGATCATTTGCTTATTGTCGCCGGACAGACGCGCGCTGAAGGAGCGGCCGAAGCTTCGAGAACTTCTGCGCAGATCCACGACCACATCGAGGATTTCGCCCAGAAGCACGCGCACCAACTTGCCTTGCGGTTTTTTGACCTGGTAATGCAATCCGCGGAGCACATTGCGCGCTGAAAATGAGTGGTTATCTTGCACGAAGCGGTGGCGAATACCAAATTTCGCCATCGTGCGCGCGTTGTAACTTTCCAGAAAAAATCCGCGCGAGTCGCCAAAGACTCTGGGCTCAAGCAGAAGTACACCTGGCAACGGCGTTTCGATTGCTTTCATGCCGGTCAAAACACCTTCTCATGCAACAGCTGCAGCAAATATTCGCCATATCCGTTGCGCATCGAGCGGCCTGCACTCTCCAATTGAGCCGCGCCGATATAGCCGCTCCGGTACGCAATCTCTTCGGGGCAGGCGATCATGAGGCCTTGCCGGTTCTCGATGGTTTGGATAAAGAGGGAAGCTTCCATCAGAGCTTCATGGGTGCCTGTGTCGAGCCAAGCCATGCCTCGGCCCATTACGACTACATCAAGTTGACCACGCTGCAGGTAAGCTTTGTTGACGTCGGTAATTTCCAGTTCGCCCCGCGCTGATGGTTTCAGGGACTGCGCGATGCCGACTACTTGTTCGTCATAAAAATACAGTCCGGTAACCGCGTACTTGGATTTCGGTTGTTCGGGCTTTTCTTCCAGGCTGAGAGCCCGGCCGGCATCATCGAATTCGACTACGCCGTAGCGCTCTGGATCGTTGACTGGGTAAGCGAAGACTTTTGCCCCTTTCGCCGATTGCGTCGCGTGTCGCAGGCTCTTCGCGAGATCGTGCCCGTAAAAAATGTTGTCCCCCAAAACCAGAGCGCAGCACTGGTTAGCAATGAAGTCTTTTCCAACCAGGAAGGCTTGGGCAATACCCTCGGGCTTAGCCTGTACTGCATACTGAATGGTGAGCCCGTAGCGGTTGCCGTCCCCCAGCAAGTCCTGGAACTTCGGAGTGTCGTGCGGAGTCGAGATGACCAGAACTTCACGAATCCCGGCCAGCATCAGCGTGGCCAGGGGGTAGTAGATCATCGGTTTGTTGTAAATGGGCAACAGGCTCTTGCAGACAGCCTGGGTGACCGGATACAGCCGCGTTCCCGAGCCTCCGGCCAAAATGATGCCTTTGTACTTGGATTTCTGCGAAGCGCTGTTCACCATTACAGAAATACTACAAGGAAGTGCTCTGCGCTGAGTAGTGGGTAGCAATCCACTGGCGGTAGCTGCCGCTGGTTACTTCTTCCGTCCAGTCGTCGTTCTCCAGGTACCACTGCACGGTCTTGCGCATGCCGGTTTCAAAGGTCTCGCGCGGTTTCCACCCTAACTCGCGTTCGATCTTGCTGGCGTCGATTGCGTATCTGCGGTCGTGGCCGGGACGATCTTTGACGAAGCTGATGAGCTTCCGATGTGGTACCACCGGATCACGTGGGCTCAGTTCGTCCAGAATCGAGCATAGTGTCTCGACAACCTCAATGTTCGGTTTCTCGTTCCGGCCACCAATGTTGTAGGTCTCGCCGGGAGCGCCTTTCGCAAGGACGGTCCGTACTGCCTCACAGTGATCCGTTACATAAAGCCAGTCGCGCACATTCTTGCCATCACCATATACCGGCAAAGCTTTGGCGTTACGCGCGTTAAGAATCATCAGCGGGATCAGTTTCTCGGGAAACTGGTACGGACCGTAATTGTTCGAACAGTTGGTGGTGAGAACGGGAAGGCCGTAGGTGTGGTGATAAGCCCGCACCAGGTGGTCGGAAGCCGCCTTGGTGGCTGAGTAAGGGCTATTTGGTTCGTACCGGGTCGTCTCCGTGAACGCCGGATCATTGGCGGCCAGAGATCCATAAACTTCATCGGTTGATACGTGCAAAAACCGGAAGCGCTCTTTATCGTGTTGACGAAGTTCGGTCCAATAAGCTCGGACTTCTTCCAGCAGGGCAAAGGTGCCATTAACGTTGGTGCGGACGAAATCGTCAGGTCCGTGGATAGAGCGGTCCACATGGCTCTCGGCGGCAAAATGGACGATCGCTCGCGGGCGGTGTTTCTGCAGAAGCTGAGCCAGGGTTTCTCGGTCGGCAATGTCGGCCCGAACAAAACTGTATCGCGCGTCGTCCTCGATTAATTTCAGATTGCGAAGATTGCCGGCATACGTCAGCTTGTCCAGATTGAGGACAGGGCTTCCTTCGGTCGCGAACCAGTGCAAAATGAAATTTGACCCTATGAAACCGGCGCCGCCCGTCACGATGATGGCATCTTCCATTCCAGCCAAACTCCGCATTTCATTCTAAACAAAAAGGCGAAGGGTCCGACCCCTCGCCTTCGACATATTAACCTAGAAATTGGCTTATTTCAGGCACTCACTGGGCTGTTGATGTGCTCCGTATCGAACACCGTTGCCAGAGCATGAATCACAGACGCTATGCGAATGGCCGCCAGGATTGCCTCCTCGGTGACGCCTTTTTCCCGCAACACCCTTTCGTGAGCGTCTACGCACTTGGCGCAGCCGTTGATAGCCGACACTGCCGTGCACCACAGCTCGAAATCGATGGGATTAACCCCGTGACTTCGAATAATGTTCATTCTCAGCCTTGCCGGCAGGGTGGCGTACTTCTCATTCTGGCTGAGGTGGTGAAAGCGATAGTAGATGTTATTCATCGCCATGATAGCGGCAGCCGCCTTTGCTCCTTCCACCAGCTGCGGAGACATATGCTTGGCCGCTTCCTCGAGGATGGCTTCAATGACTTCAGGATTCCGCGCCGCGACTGCGCTGGCCACGGCCGTGCCCCAGGTCTGCTGCTCGTTGAGCTCGGCCTGTGCGGTGACGCTCGACAGGTTCAGCTTGAGATCTTTGGCGTAAGCCGGTACTGAGTCCAGCAGTAGTTCTAGATTCACGGTTCCTCCTCGTGGTAAGTGTTGCTGACAGCCGCTAAGGTTTATCGCTGTGATCTCGTATAGCGAGCAGGGTAGGCGTCGCACCTGCCCAGGCAAAACAGCGCAAGCTTACGCGGCAACCAAGGTTGGCTCGCCCTTGTGCCAGTTGCATGGGCAGAGCTCGTCAGTTTGTAAGGCGTCGAGCACGCGTAGCACTTCATCAATGTTGCGGCCGACCGACAGGTCCGTTACGGAAGCGAACCGAATCACGCCATCAGGGTCAACGATGTACGTAGCTCTCTGGGCGACACCTTCCTTGGGATCGAGGATTCCCAGCGCGCCAATCAGTTCACGCTTGATGTCCGACAGCATGGGGAATGGCAACTCGCGCAGGTCCTCATGGTTCTCGCGCCAAGCCAGGTGCACAAATTCGGAATCAATGCTGCCGCCCAGAATCTGGGCATCACGATCCTGAAATTGCTTGTTCAACTTGCCAAATCCGGCAATCTCGGTAGGACAGACGAAAGTGAAATCCTTTGGCCAGAAAAAGTACACCTTCCACTTGCCCCGGTAATCGGCATCAGTAATGGTTTTGAATGCGTTTTGTTTGTCGCGGCTGACCGTAGCGGTCAGCGAGAAGGACGGGAACAGCTCTCCTACACCTAACATTCGCTTTGCTCTCTCCTGAACTGGAAGTCTCGCTCGCCTTTTCGCAATCAGCGGCCTAAAGGGCCAGGTTGCCAGGCGAGTAGCAGGATAATAATAATTATCCTTTAACACTGATTTTGATTCCGCGCAGGCCTGCCCGGATGCAAGGAATCTCGGGAGATAAGCACGGAGGCGGGGCGGGCCCGCCTCCACTCAGATCAGGGAAGCCGCTGGGACAGGCTCGGTATAGTCTTCACGATGTCGTTGTAGATCACCGTGACCGCAAACAGCAGCAGAAACACGAACGCGGCCTGGTAGATACGCTCCTTGATTTGCAAGCTGATGTCCCGGCGCATAAGGCCTTCAATCAGAAGCAGCAGGATGACTCCGCCATCCAGAATCGGGATGGGCAGTAGATTGAAGATTCCCAGGTTCAAGCTGATAGCAGCCGTTAACTCCATCAAAGGGGTCCAGCCCTTCTCGGTGGCTGCCCTCCCCGCTGCCTGTCCAATGCGGATCGGGCCCTCCACCGAGCGGATGGAAACCTTGCGCTGGACCATCTTCTCCACCAGCTCCAGAATCAGCATGGAGAGACGTTTATTGTCCTCCAGCGACTTGCTCAAGGCCGCGGTGAAAGGCAATCGAGCAACCTTGACCGGCTCGGCAGTGATGCCAATCCGATAGCGTTTCTCCTTGAGGTCAGGAATGTCAGCTAGCACTGGCGTGAGGGTGAAATTCTTGCTTCGTCCATCGCGTAGCACTGTTATCTGAACGGGCTGGTCCTTGGTCTGTTTCAGCATCTCGACCATCGCGGCGATGGACGGCAGCGGTTTCCCGTTCACTGCTACGATCTCATCGCCTTCTTTGATTCCAGCCTTAGCGGCGGGCAGATCGGGATCGAGATCGGTAACGATGTTTGGCTCTTTGAAAGACCAGCCCGCGTAGCCGACCTGAGACACCCCTACAGCCATGGGAGTTACGGTGGTTACAAAGGTCTTGTCTGCGCGCTGGATTTTTAGATTCAGCGGCTGATTGGGACTCAGCTCTTCCTGGGGCAGCACTTCCTGCCAGGTGGGGTTCTGAATGCCATCAATTTGAGCGATCCGGTCACCTGGTTGGAGCCCCGCCTTAGCAGCCGGTGTGTCTTGCGACACCCATCCGATCACCGCAGGTTCGTCCCACGCCCAGGGATACTCATAATGCACCATGAATACGAGGGTTAGCAGTCCAACCGCTAACAGTATGTTCATCGCGGGGCCGGCAAACGCAATTACAAACCGTTGCCAGCGCGGATGGGAAAGGAATTCGCCGGGATCACCCGTGCGCGCGTCCATGGGGTTCTCGCCGCTCATCTTGACGTAGCCGCCGAGCGGGATAGCGCTTATCCGGTAGTCGGTGTCGCCCCTGCGAAAGCCGAGCAGGCGGGTGCCGAAACCTATGGAAAAGACCTCGACCCGGACTCCGAAGAACTTGGCGGCAGCGTAATGGCCGAACTCGTGGATCAAAATCATGAACCCGAGCACGGCCCCCATGGCCAGGACAGAAATCAGAAAATGCTGCATAAACAAACGCTTACTCCCCTTCCGACATCACGGAGGCGACATGCGGCAATGGGGAGTTGCTGCGTTCGGCCTCAACCTGTCTGCGGGCAGTTTGCCGAGCCTCGGCGTCCGCCTGCAATACATCCTTTATAGATTCAATTTTACGGCTTTGCGTTTCAAACAACACCCGTTCGATTATCCTGGGAATGCCGCCGAATCCAATTTGTCCTTCCAAGAATGCCGCAACGGCAATTTCGTCGGCGGCGTTCAGCGCTATCGGTTGAGTTCCACCCGCTTCCGCTGCCCGATAGGCCAAGGCCAAACAAGGAAATTTATCCATGTCCGGGGGTACGAAGTCGAGATGACGCAAGTTCATGACTGAGAAGCGCAAGTCGGAAGCAATTCGTTCCGGATAGGTTAAGGCATACAGGATCGGCAGCCGCATGTCAGTGACCGAAAACTGAGCAAGTATGCTGCCATCCACAAACTCAACCATGGAGTGAATGGTGGACTGCGGATGCACCACGACCTCTACCTGTCTTGGCGGCAAATTGAACAAACGACAGGCCTCAATCACTTCAAACCCCTTGTTCATCAGAGTTGCGGAGTCGATCGTGATACGCCGGCCCATCTTCCACGTCGGATGATTTAAAGCCTGTTCTACCGTGATGGAAGCAAATTGCTTCTTCGGTGTGTTCAAAAAGGGACCACCTGAGGCAGTCAGCCAGATCCGCTGCACTTCTTCGAGACGCCCCGCACGCAGACACTGGTGGACTGCATTGTGTTCGCTATCGATGGGCAGCAGTGGTTTGCCCTGACGGCGAGCCTCTGCGGTGATCAGTTCCCCGGCCGCAACGAGGCATTCCTTGTTCGCCAATCCTACGGTTTTGCCAGCTCTGACGGCCTCGTAGGTCGCCTCCAGGCCGGCAACTCCTACAATGGCGCTGACCACGAAATCAACATCCGGATGAGTGGCGACGGCAATATTTCCAGGCGCGCCATGGAGAACTTCGATTGTCGTCAGTCCTTCTTGCTTGAGCCGCGCATGCAGGCGCGCCGCTTTGTCCTCCGAAGCAACCGAGATGACCTGCGGTTTCCATCGCCGTGCCTGCTGCTCCGCGGCCTCAAGGTTGTTGCCCGCAGCCAATGACACGATCTGGAAACGATCGGGATAGCTTTCGACAATACTCAGGGTGCTGCGGCCGATCGATCCAGTCGAGCCCAAAATGGCAATATTTCTCATGCGAGGCGAGGAGCCAAAAGGTCCATTCTAATTCGTTTTGCTCGATGATCTCACGAGGCTTCTAAAAGTGCCATTGCGTAGACTGTCGGGTAAGAGAGATTCGCGTGTGGGCCGCGCGACGAGCGCACTTCGATCAAATGTGCCATGCGTCGCGAGGCATTGGAGAAACGAGAAATTCGAAAGGCGAGCCGGGTGGGTCGACGCCCTTTCGCAGTCCACGGGCCAAGCGGCGGAAGAAGGTGGGTAATTTGCCGGCCCGCGGGTCAGCACGTATAATAGCGCTGCACATATTTGCGTGCTCGCGAATGAAGACCAATATCACCCTAAAGCTGGAGAGTGACCTGCTCCGTGAAGTCCGCATTCTGGCGGCGCAGGAGGGCACTTCGATCAGCGCGCTGCTTTCCGACAAACTGGAGAAGATGGTCCGTGAGCGCAAGGCCTACGACCGCGCCCGCAATCGTGCCCTACGAAGGCTGCGCGCCGGCATCGAGCTGAACTGGGAACCGCCACGCTCACGCGATGAGCTCCATGAGCGATAAGGCATTCGTCGATACCAACGTCTTGGTCTATGCCCATGACCCCTCGACGGGCGCTAAGCATACACGTGCTCGCGCACTGCTTGAGCAACTCTGGGCGTCGGGACACGGTATTCTGAGCACGCAGGTTCTACAGGAGCTCTGTGTCACCCTGCAGCGAAACGCCAAGCCTCCTCTCCCGGTTGCGGAACTTCGTCGCCTCATTCAGGACTACTTGGCTTGGGAAGTGGTAGTGAATGGGGCCGAGTCAGCGGTTGAAGCGCTAGAGCTTCAGGCGCGCTACAAGATTTCGTTCTGGGATGCTCTCATCCTGCAAGCCGCCGAGACCGCCGGGGCAACGGTGTTGTATTCGGAGGACTTGGCTTCGGGACAGAAATACGGAGCGGTGCGAGTCATAAATCCCTTTGTTCGCCAACCCGGCTGATCGCTGATAGCTGAATGCTGATAGCTAACTTTATGGTGGAGGCGGCGGGAGTCGAACCCGCGTCCGAAAATGTTACTGGTCAAGAGACTACATGCTTAGTCCAGTTCCTGTCCCAGGCATTACCCTGGGACGTTCGCGGCCGGCGCTCAGAACGGACAAGAAACGCCTTCCGCTAGCCTGAAGATCTCGTCTCCTCTGCCCAGACGTAGCAAAGAAAACCAGCCCGCTGTGCGACGCCCTTCCGCAGCCCACGAGCAAAGCCGCGGAGGACGGCTACTTAACTAATTAAGCAGCGTATGCCATCTGTTGATTGGCAATTATTGTTTTGCACGCGATCACGGGTGTGTGCACCCCGGCATGCCTCTTGGCCGCAAGCATCTCCGTCGAAGCCGTGA